>DAOUAM010000040.1:0-15292 GCA_034433305.1 Dehalococcoidia bacterium
CTAACGGCCTGCATGCACAAGCTCCTGGTGGTGTTGAATGCGCTGCTCAAGCAAGACCGTCCCTGGAACCCTGCCTATACAAAGTGATTGACACCCAAGACAGTTGCTCTCTAGCTCTCCTCCAGAGGGGGCGAGAAATGTCCCTTTCCCCCGTGGGGGAAGGCCAGGAAGGGGGCATGGTAACCTGCGCAGCGGCCTTATGTTCATGTGTACCCTGCGCCCTGCCAGGTATTACACAGGTCTGGGTACGCCCCTGTTAGAGAGGTGTCTAGCCAGTACACCCGTGGAGCGGGGGCCATAGCTCAGCCGACACCGTGCCCTCGGATACCGGGGTGAGGTCGGCCTGCGCCCGTCTCACCACATCAGTCGCCTCTTCAAGTGTCGTGCGGTAAGGCGGATGGGGGAGAGCTGGCGTCTGGCTTATGGGGCCGAGGCTATGCCGCTGCCCTGGAATACGCGCCTCAGGGGAGCACACAGATTCCCCGCGTAAACAGAATACGGATGCAGACAGTAGGGCCACGAGGCGAAAGCTCTGGTAAAATTACGTGGACGGCGGTATATCGGTACCTTCATGCGCTTCCATGCAGGGCTGCATGGGTCTCTCATGCGTGGGACGGGCGGTATGCCCCTTGACATGGCTGAAAAGTATGTGATAATTTTCACCGAGTTTCACGCGAAGCCAGTCGCGCAGTTATCAGCGGATTGGGAGAACGGTAGATGCTCGACCCCGCTCCGATAGGCGCTGCCGAATGGGCAGAACTGGGTAGCTTGCTCACCAATCTCTGGATAGTGGTAGCATTCGTTGTCCTCTTCGCCACCAATATGCTCATCGGCCACATCTTCATCCCTTCGCTGATTGCCTCGCACCATATAGGCCAGACCTTTCATAAAGCCCGCCCCCTGTTCTACTTGCTAGCCATCATCTGCTTTGCCATCGCTCTGTTTTTCCTTGCTCGCGTGGTGGACCTGGCTGGGGTACTGCGCAGCATCTGGCCTGACTACTGGTGGTAGAGGCAGCCGCGTTGTTGGCGGGATGTGGGACCCGTGGAGTGCGGGAAGGCGCCTGTGGGCCGGCGGTGCCCGCGCTGAGGCGGCTGGCGTTCCATGCGAGGCCTGAGAGGCGATTCGGCAGGACAGGACTGCTTACCTTAGTGATTTAGGATGCGCTGACCTTGATACCAGGAGACTTCTTTCCAAGACCCTCCCGTAAGAGAATGCTGGGGTACGGACTGCTGGGCGTCGCCAGCCTGTTACTCCTGGCGGGTATGGTAGTCGTCACCCTCTACGTGATCTCCGCCTGGCTTGGCCAGCCCATCATCTTCGGCGACGAAGGCCCGGACCAGCCCATAGCGTTCCCTCATACGGTCCATGTGCAGCAGGTGGGCATAGACTGCACCTTCTGCCACAGGAATGTCACCAAGGGTGCCGCCGCCACCATACCGCCGGTAAGCTTTTGCATGACCTGTCACAAGGTGGCGGGCACTGGCCGCCCCGGCGTGGAGCAGCTACGGGACATTCACAGCCAGGGCCAGAGCATTGACTGGGTGCGCGTCCACCGCGTCCCTGACCACGTCCACTTCTCCCACGAGCCGCACATAACATTCTTCTCGGCTATTGACGGCTCCCCATCGGCGGTCTGCTCCAGGTGTCATGGCGACGTGGGCAGCATGCAGAAGGTCAAGCAGGTCATGCCGCTGAAGATGGATGACTGCGTCAACTGCCATCGCGACAATGGCGCGCCAACAGACTGCACTACCTGCCACTATTAGAGGCTGATTTGATATGGGTCTGACAAGACGACAGTTCCTCACCCTGCTTGGAGGCTCCGCGGCAGGGGCCGTGGTGTTCCAGGCTTGCGGCGTGCCAGCCAGGGAACTGCTGGTGCAGTCCCCGTTCCAGATGCCCGAGGACCTGGTGTCGGGTTTCGACAACTGGTATGCCACGCTGTGCCGCCAGTGTCCCACCAGCGAGGGTGTGGTAGTCCGGGTGATGGAGGGCCGCGCCAAGAAGGTCGAGGGCAACGTGGACTATCCCTTGAACCGGGGCGCCCACAGTGCCCGCTGCGAGGCGGCCCTGCAGGCCCTGTACCATCCAGACCGCATCAGCGGCCCGCTGGTCAGGGTCGGCCAGCGTGGCGGTGGCAGATGGGAGGAGATTAGCTGGCCCGACGCCATAGGCCGGCTTGTATTTCAACTCCAGCAGCTACAGGCAGCCAACAACCAGGCGGCGATGGTGATGGTCACCGAGCCGCTGGGCGGCCACCTGGGCATGGTGGTGGAGCGCTTCGTCTCCAGGTTTGGCGGCCGCTACGTGCCTTTTGAAACGGTGGAGCGGACCAACCTCCGGGCGGCCATCAAGCGTGTCTTTAATCAGGACGTGATGCCTGACTTCGATTTCGAGAACACCAGGTACCTGCTGTCCTTCGGCGCAGACTTCCTGAGCACCTGGGTATCGCCTACCCGGTACAACCGTGGCTATGGCAGGTTCAGGCAGGGCGAGAGGGAGCGCGGCACCCACGTCCACGTGGACTCGCGCTTCTCCATGACGGCGGCCAATGCGGACGAGACCGTTTTTGTCCGGCCTGGCTGGGAGGGCGTCCTGGCCCTGAGCATGGCCCAGGTGATAGTCTCCGAGGGCCTGGGCGACTCGGCGGCGGCCTCCGCTCTCACAGGTGGCAACACCGCCGCGCTGGACGCCTTCGCCCCCCAGCGGGTGGCCGACCGGGTGGGCGTCGCAGCCGAGCGTATACGCCAGGTGGCCAGGGACTTCGCCCGCCAGCGGCCCAGCCTCGCCATCGGCGGCGGGTCGGCCGCGGCCCACACCAATGGCCTGTTCAACCTGGTCGCCATATACTCGCTGAACTATCTGGTAGGGAGCGTTGGCACGCCTGGCGGCATTATCTTCAATCCCCGGCCGGCCTTCCCCGATGTGCCCGTGTCTCCGGCCGGCGCCTCCTTCGCCCAGTGGCAGCAACTGGTGCAGGAGATGCGCGCCGGGCGAGTGCAGGTGCTCCTGGTCCGCGGCGCCAACCCCTGGTACGGCCTGCCCGAGGCCGCCGGCTTCCGCGATGCCATGTTCAACGTGCCCTTTATCTTCACCTTCTCCAGCATCCTGGACGACACCACGGCCATGTCTGACCTGGTGTTTCCCGAGCACGCGGCCCTGGAGGACTGGGGCGACGACGTTCCAGACCCGGGGCCTGGGTACCAGCTTGTGGGCTTCCAGCAGCCGGTGGTGCGGCCCTTCTTCGAGTCGCGGGGGACTTTCCTGGGCACCAAGAGTTTCCCCAATGTGCTGCTGACGGTGGCCCAGGGCATGGCGCTGGACCTGGGCCTGCCAGGGCAGACCTTCCTGGACGTGTTGCAGGACGGTGCCAGGCAGCTTTTCCAGTCCAATCGGGGCATGGTGGGTAACCTGCGGCCCGCCGAGTACGGCAGCTTCGAGGCTTTCTGGAACGGCCTGCTGCAGCACGGCTTCTGGAGGGACGAATCGGCCAGGGCCACTGGCCCGGCACCGACCCCGCCGGCGTTGCCACTGCAGGAGCAGGCCCCCAGCATGGCCGGGCCCACGGGAGAGCGGACCTTCCAGCTTGTCCCCTTTGAGCATAACTCCCTGGGGGACGGCAGGGGTGCCTTCCTGCCCTGGCTCCAGGCAACGCCTGACCCGGTCACCACCAACGTGTGGCGGACGTGGGTGGACATCAACCACCACGTCGCCGAGGAGATGGACATACGCGAGGGAGACGTGGTGAGGATTGTGTCCGGATTTGGCCCTCCCATCGAGGCGCTGGCCAATCCCAATCCAGCAACGCCGCCCGACGTGGTCTCGGTGCCTCTTGGCCAGGGGCACTTCTCCGGCGGACGCTACGCCGATGGGCGTGGCTCCAATGTCCTGTCCATCCTGGCACCCCAGGTGGACACCGAGACCGGGGCGCTAGCGTGGGCCGCCACGCGGGTGCGCATAGAGAAGCTGCAGCGCTGGGTCAGGCTACCCAAGTTCGAGAACGTCGTGCCTGAGTTCCCGCGCGACGAGGAGCAGCTTGTCATCAAGCTCACGCCGCGCGATACCTAAAGCACAGCTCCCGACAGGAGTTGGATAGATGGTGCAGCAGAACCAGCCCAGTTGGGGCATGATAGTTGACATAGACAAGTGTACTGGCTGCCAGGCCTGCGTGGTCGCCTGCCAGTCGGAGAACAACATCCCCATCAATCTGGAGGAGCACTTCAACCAGCGCAGGGCCATCCAGTGGATCCGCATCGAGCGCTACTGGGAAGGGGAGTACCCCAACGTCAAGGCCCGGTTCATTCCGGTGCTATGCCAGCACTGCGCCGGTGCCCCCTGCGAGCCTGTGTGCCCGGTGTATGCCACCTACCATAACGACCAGGGCCTGAATGTCCAGGTGTACAACCGCTGCGTGGGCACCAGGTTCTGCGCCCAGGCCTGTCCCTACCACATCCGGTTCTTCAACTTCTGGGAGCCTAGCTGGCCCGAAAGCCTGAAGAACCACCTCAACCCGGACGTGACCGTGCGCAGCCGTGGCATTATGGAGAAGTGCAGCTTCTGCGTGCAGCGCATCCAGCGGGTGCGCCGCAAGGCAAAGCGGGAGGGCCGCGAGGTGCAGGACGGCGACAGGCAGCTTAACCCGGCCTGCGTCAACGCCTGCCCCACCGAGGCGCTGGTATTCGGTGACTTCAATAACCCGGAGAGCAGGGTTTCCAGGATAAGGGAGAAGGAGCTGGCCCAGGAGGGCCGGGGCTATATCTTGTTCGAGAGTCTGGACACCAAGCCCAGTGTCGTCTACCTTAAGAAGGTGGATGCGCACGCCGAGGAAGCTGGCCATGAGTAGGGCACACGAAAGCCATCACAATGGTCACGCGCCAGCCAGCACCCAGGCCGGGGTGACGCGCGACCTCCTTCAGAAGCACGCGACGACAGGCCCCATGTTCCGGCTGGCGGTGGTTGTCTTCACCGCGCTGTTTATCCTGGGCATAATCGGCTTCATCATGCGCCTGTCGGGCGGGACCGGCAACACGCCCGCCTGGGGCTACTATGCGGCTATGTTCGCCTACCTGCTGACCACGGTGCAGGCGGCGCCCATGGTGGCCGTCGCTCCCAGGCTGGCCCGGGCGCACTGGCGACGTCCCATATCCCGCGCAGCGGAGCTCTGGGCCGTGGGCGGGCTGTTTAACCTGCTGCTGTTCATCCCGCTGCTGTGGGTCCTTCCCAGCCTGGAAAACGGCCGGCGCAGCCTCTGGTTCTTCACCCAGATGGAGGGTGTGCCCGCTTACTCGCCCCACATCTGGACAACGCTGGCCATACTGGCCCTGGTGGCTACAGGCCTGATGCTGCTCTGGCTCTCTTCCATGCCTGACTTCGCCATTGTCCGGGACCAGTCCACGGGCGCGCGTCAGCGCCTTTTCGCCCGTCTGGCGTGGGGCTGGCGCGGCACAACCCGGCAGTGGCACATGCTGCACCACCGCATCGGCATCCTGGGCGCTTTCTACTTCATGATGCTGGTATTCGTTCACTTCCTGGTGAGTGTTGATTTTCTGATGGCCCTGGTGCCGGGCTGGATTGATGCTCTGTTCCCAGCCACCCATGCGGCCAACGCCCTGCAGGCGGCCACGGCCACCATGGTGCTGACCATGTTCTTCCTGCGCCGGTTCGGAGGGTACAGGGACTACATCGGCCTGGACCAGTTCTGGGGACTGGGCAAGCTGATGTTCGCGCTGTCCCTGCTGTGGTTCTGGTTCTGGTTCTCCAGCTTCATCATTCTGTGGTATGGCAAGAAAGAGAACGAGACGGCGGTGCTGGAGCTGTTCATATCTGGCGTGTACCAGCCCGCTTTCATGGCGACCTTTATCCTCAACTTCGTCGTGCCGCTGTTCACCATGGTCTGGAACCCTGTGCGCAAGAGTATCTGGGGGCCCACGATAATCGCCTGCTCGGTGCTGCTGGGCACTTTCTTCGACCGGATCAGGCTGTACGTTGGTGGCTATTCAGTGGCGCCCCAGTCCAGCGCCCACGTGATTGACCCTCTGCCCCTGGCCAATCTGCCAGACCTGGCGGACGTGTTCATAATCATTGGTGCCCTGGCTGGGCCTGTGCTGTTCTACTTGCTGGCATCGCGGCTCTTCCCGCCGGTAAACATCTGGGAGCAACGGGAGTTGCTCCTGTACAGACTGCACAAGCCCTTCCATCGCACCCAGGTAATGGTGCTGGGCAAGCCAGAGTAACCGACTGGACTGCAACGGAGTAGCAACGCAAGATGCAAGAGCATATTCAGCTATCCCAGCGCGAAATAAACCGGGACTTGCTTTCCGGAGTCTTGGGCCTGCCCAAGTGGTGGCTGGGACTGACGGGAGTCCTGCTGCTGATATTCCTGGCTGGCGTCGGCGCCTTCGGCTGGACGGTGAACAAGGGCATTGGCGTGTGGGGACAGAACAGGCCGGTGTTCTGGGCCTTCGACATGACCAACTTCGTCTTCTGGATTGGCATCAGCCACGCGGGTATCATGGTGTCGGCTATCCTGCGACTGACGCAGGCGGAGTGGCGGCGCCCCATCACCCGTGCGGCGGAGGTGCTGACGGTATTCTCCCTGATAGCCGCGCTGATGTCCGCGCCGCTGGTCCACGAGGGCCGGCCCTGGCGCGCCGCCTACTGGGTCTTCCCCTACGACTTTGGCAGGGGTGTCTGGCCCGACATCCGCTCGGCCTTCATCTGGGACCCCAGCGCCGTCATGACCTATCTGACGGCCAGCTCGCTGTTCGTGTTTGTCGCGCTGCTGCCTGACCTGGCCGTGGTGCGGGACCGCGCCACCGGCAAGTGGGCGCGTATGATTTACGGCATCCTGTGCCTGGGGTGGCGAGGTACGCCCAGGCAGTGGAAGCTGCAGGCAGTGGCCGGCATACTCCTGTCGGCCCTGGTGCTGCCGGTGTTCGTCTCGGTGCATAGCATTGTGTCCTGGGACTTCGCCACCAACATCGGGGTAGAGGGCTGGCACTCCACCATATTCGCCCCCTACTTCATCATCGGGGCAATACACTCAGGCGTGTCGGGCGTGGCGACGGTCATGGCGCTCATGGTCTGGCTCTGGAAGTGGGACAAGTACATCAGGCCCGACCATTTCGACTCCATTGGAAGGCTGCTTATCATTGTCGCTACTACGTGGTTCTTCTTCTTCTTCCTGGAGTGGGTCTTTGCCCTGTACTCCCTGGAGAGGCCAGAGATAGCCCTGCGCGAGATGCAGGTGTTCCAGTGGCCGTGGTGGGTGCTGTTCCTGGTGTTCCTGTTCACGGCCTTCTTCATACCTGTCCCTCTATGGCTATTCAAGCGGGTGCGGCGAAGCGTTGCGCTCATGTTCTGGACGACCATCTCGGTCAACGTGGGCATGTGGTTCGAGCGCTTCCTCATCATCATACCCAGCCTGTCCCGAAAGACGCCCATGGCCTTCGACTGGGGCACCTACCATCCCAGCATCGTGGAAATCCTGATGATGGCGGCGACCTTTGCCTGGGTGCTCATGGGCATTATCATCTTCGCCAAGGTCTTCCCCCTCATCCCGCTCTTCGACGTCAAGGAAGGCATGGTGCTGAGGGATGAGATGAAGATAGGCCGGCGCACCGTACCCGCGACAATCAGAGAGTGAGGCTCAACCATGGCAAAGAGGAGTGTACTTGGCCTGTTTCAAGATGAGAACGTGGTGGCCGACACCCTGGACTCGCTGAAGGCGGCCGGCTACGCGCCAGCCGAGTACGAGGTGCTGACGGGCACTCCCTATCCCGAGGGTACCTTCGGGGAGGCCCAGCCAGTCCACAAGCTGTACAGGTTCCCGCTCATAGGCGCGGCCTGTGGCTTCATCATCGGCCTGGTGCTTACGGCGGGCACCCAGTTGGCATTCCCTCTGGTCACGGGCGGCAAGCCCATTCTGTCTATTCCCCCCATGGCCATCATCATGTATGAGGGCACCATGCTGGGGGCCATCCTGTTCACCATCGCCGGCATAATCTTCGAGTCGAGGCTGCCCAGGCTGTTCATGGGCGCCTATGACACGCGCATTACTGAGGGCTACATTGGGGTGGCCGTGACCACTGAAGATAGCAAGGTAGGCAAGGCGGAGGACCTGCTCAAGAAGGCCGGCGCCCTGGACATCAAGCGCGGCTGGGAGACGAGTTAGGGCCATGCAGAAGTCAACCTCAGGCTCCAGCACAAAGCCCTTCTGGCTGAAAGTTGCGTGGCCTCCTACGGTCCTGGCCCTGCTGGTGATAATGGCGGCCCTGGGCTGCTATAACCACAGGACGGGCGAGACCAGGATCGGCGGCGCCATACGCTTCACGTTGCCTGCATTCCCGGAGACAGGCTCGCACGCCGCCAACGTGTTCACGGAGATGCATTACCAGCCCTCCTATCGCGTCCAGGAGGTCCCCAGGTTACTCCCCGCGCCTGACTCCGTCCCTGTGACCGGAAGGGCGGTGCAGCTACACTCCCTGGAAGAGTACCGGCCACTGGAAATCCCCCCGCAGGTGCTCCAGAACTATGACGCGCAGCGTGCCCAGACGCTATACCAGGTCAACTGCCAGGTGTGTCACGGCGCCACCCTCCAGGGCGACGGCCCCATGCGCCAGTTCCTCCAGGGAGGCCCCCTGCCGGCTAACCTGACCCTGGATGTCACCCGCAATGCCACCAACGGCGAGCTTTTCGCTTTTGTGTCGGAAGGTGGCAGACAGGGCGCTGCGGCGGTGTTCCGGGGCCGCGAGTCCACCTCGCCCATGCCGCCCTTCAAGTTCCTGCTCACGGACGAAGAGCGCTGGACCCTGGTCAAGTTCCTGAGGGACACCATAGGCCAGTAGCCTCTGCGGGGCAGTCCCGGCGACCGCCACACGTGCGCCCCGGACATGGAGGCAAGCCTGGCCTTCTCTAATACCAAGACCCATGATGCATGTGGGCGGGTCGCCGCTGCATGGGCCATCATGCTCCCTTCCTGACCTTTCCCCACAGGGGAAGGGAGTGTCCTCGCCCCCTTTGGGGGAGAGCCAGAGAGGGGGCTGGCCTTACCACCGGCGCAGCGCCAATGTGCACCATGTCCCCTGGTTAGGGGTAAAAACATGAGGGGCTTCACCCTCATCCCAGCCTTCTCCCGTCAAGGGGGAAGGGGTATTTCCTATCCCCTGGCGGGAGAGGACCAAGCTTGCCCTGAGCCTGCCGAAGGGGTGAGAAGGAAACGCTCCATCAAATTCAAGTTGGCACAGCACTAGCGGCACACCAGCCGCAGGGTGTGGCTGGTGCCTCTGGACAGCTCCAGGGTGGTGGCCCTGCCCAGCAACTCCTCGCCGCCGTCCCACTGCATGCTCTGCAGCACGCCCGGGAAGGGCGCGGTCACCTCCATGCTGTAGCCTCTGAACCTGATGCTGGACGAGGTGGCATCCACCTCCACCTGGCCTGCCGGGAGGGTCAGGGTGCCGACGGTGCCTGGTCCAATGGGCGACTGGGGCACCTCGAAGATGGGCAGTGAGTTGGCGGCCTGCAACAGGCCCTCGGCGGGAATGGAGAAAGCCGGGCAGTTGGTATTCTCCAGGTGTACCTGGGACGACCCCCACGCGGCCACTGCGCCAATGGCCGCGCCTCCGGCCACCACCAGGCCAGCGCCGGCCACGACCATGGCCTTCACTGGAAGGCTGAGGGACGCCCAGAAGCCCGCCTTGGCCGCGGCCTGCGTTGTCACTGCTCCCGTGGCCGTGCCTGCCTGGCCCCCGGCGGCAGCCGTGGTACTCGCGCCTTCGGCCCCGGTGCCTGGTGGCATTGCCCCGGCCGGGAGGGCGTCCACCAGGTTGGAGAATACTTCCGCCTTGAGGGCCGGCGAGGGCAGGACGGGAATGAGGGCGCCGAAAAGCTCGGCGGCGGACGCGTAGCGTCGGCGGTTACTGCCACAGGTGGCGCACGCCTGGGCGTGCCGGCCGATGGCCCGCCTTACGCGTGGCGTAAGCTCGCCCTCCGCGCCCATCCTCGTCACTATGGCGTCCACCTCGCTGCACTCCCTTCGCCCGCGTCGCGCCAGCAGCAGAGCGGTGACTGCCTCCTCCAGCGAATCTCTCAATCGGCTCAGCATCGTGTAAACGTTACCTCGACTGGTGCCCAGTGTCTGGGCAATCTCTTCAGGCTCCAGGTGTTGCCTGAGACTGAGGTCCAGCAGGGCGTACTCGTTGGCGTTGAGGCCTCGGGCAGCCTGCCAGACCAGGGCGGCCAGTTCCTCGTTCATGGCCGACTGCTCCGGGCTGGCCTCGGGCACGGCGGACACGTGGTGAAAGGCTGGCCCCTGGTCTTCCTCCATCTCCACCTCGGGCATGGCCTCCAGCCGCCTGTCCCGGCGGATGCGGTCAATGGCGGCATTGCGGGCCACGGTCAGCAGCCACGCCCTGAAGCTCACCTGGGGAGGGCGTGGACTCTGGCCCGATAGCAGTTTCATGAAAGTGTCTTGCGCCACGTCCGCAGCCTCGGCCTCGTTTCGGGTAAGCCTCAGCACGAAGTCGTACACGCGGTCAAAGTGGCGCTCGTAGAGGTCAGTGAACGCCTCCTTGTCGCCTTGCATTGACCTGGCCGCCAGTTCCTCGTCGGCGAGGGGAGAAGGAATAGCCACCTGCATTGCCTCCTGTCCAGGCCACCAAGGGCCAGGGACGCCAGCCTTCGGCTTCACCTGTACCTGACCTTCGCGGCCCGGTGCCAGTGGGCCACGCGGCCTAAATTATACGCGATTCACAGTGCTACTCCCGCATGACCGGCAGGGGACCTCCTCTACTGTAGAGACGCATGCGGGCGCCGCCATCTTACAGTATGGGGCGCACAGCCAGGAATGTACTCCACCTCGCCCTTTGCCGGGAACTGGTATCATACTCCTCAAAGTCCTGGAGGTCAGGTTACATGGACGGGGAGAAGCCTGCCGCGCTGCAAGGTATCCGGGTCATTGACTGGACCATCTGGCAGTTTGGCCCTGTCGCTGCCACCATGTTGGGCGACCTGGGAGCCGAAGTCGTAAAAGTGGAGTCCCTGGACGGCGACCCTGGCCGGGCGGTGTTCACCGCTGGCGGTGTTGACCGCAGCCTCGAGGGAGGCAGGAACGCCTACTTCGAGGCCAACCACCGCAACAAACGGGCCATAGCGGTGGACCTCAAGAGGCCTGAGGGCGTCGAGGTCATGTACAGGCTGGTGGCCGGAGCCGACGTTTTCATCCAGAACTTCCGCAAGGGCGTGGCAGAGCGGCTTGGCCTGGGGTACGAGAAGCTGCGGGAGCTTAATCCCAGGCTCATATACGCTTCAGGCTCTGGCTACGGCCCACTGGGGCCTGACTCGGGGCTGCCGGCCCTGGACTCCGCCGGGCAGGCCCGCAGTGGCCTGATGTTCGCCACTGGCCCCGATGGCGCCGACCCGTACCCCGTCCAGGGCGTCATCTGCGACCAGATAGGCGGCATCACGCTGGCCTTTGGCATCCTGGCGGCGCTGGTGGCACGCTCCATCCACGGCGTCGGCCAGCGGGTGGACGTGTCCCACCTGAGCAGCGCCATCTGGCTCCAGGGCCTTGCTGTGAGTATGGGCCTGCTTACCAGCCACAAGCCCGGCTCGGAGATCAACCTTACCTCCAACCCCAGGCGGGCAGCGGCCTACAATCCCCTGGCCAACTATTACAGGTGCAAGGACGGGCGCTGGATAATGCTGGCCAACTTCCAGGCGGACCGCTACTGGCCGTCACTGGCCCGTGCCCTGGGCCTCGGGCACCTGGTGGATGACCCGCGCTTTCGTGATACCCAGGCCCGTGGCGCCAACCGTGTTGAGCTGGTGCGCATCCTGGACGAGACCTTCGCCCAGAAGACCTACGCCCAGTGGGAGCGCGTCTTGCGGGAGTCCGGCGACTTCATCTTTGCCCCCGTGCAGCGCCTGTCAGAGCTGAAAAATGACTCGCAGGTTATTGCCAATGGGTACATCGCCGAGGTGGACCATCCGGTGCTGGGGCGTGTCAAGCTGGCGGACCACCCTGTCCGGTACAGCGAGACGCCGCACAGCATACGCCGCGTGGCCCCTGAGCTGGGCGAGCATACCGAGGAGGTGTTGCTGGGACTGGGGTACTCCTGGGCTGACATGGAGCGGCTGCGCGACCAGGGCGTCATCCTCTAGCGGCCCGCCCGGCGGAGGCCAGAGATGTGCCTCGCTGGTTACAGGCGATTGACAGTGCTGCCGCCGTGGCCTACCGTGGGACGTGGTGCGGCCTCGGGCGGCGCATCCGCCAGGTCAGCGGGCCGTTTTTCAGGGGGTAAGGGACTGCATGAGTGTTCTCGTCACTGGCTGCGCCGGGTTCATCGCCTCAAGGGTGTGCCAGCTCCTCATGGAGTCTGGCGAGACGGTGGTGGGCGTGGACAACCTGAACGATGCCTACGACTCTCGCCTGAAACACTGGCGCCTGGGGAGACTGCAGGGCCATCCCCGCTTCCAGTTCCACCACCTGGACATATCGGACTATCCCAAGCTGCGGGAGCTATTCGCGGCGCGGGCGCCCTTCTCCAGCGTCCTGAACCTGGGCGCCAGGGCTGGAGTGCGGCCCAGCGTGGAAGACCCCTGGGTGTACTACCAGAGCAACACTATCGGCACCCTCAATCTGCTGGAGCTATGCCGCCAGCACGGTACCACCAAGTTTGTCCTCTCATCCACCTCCAGCGTGTATGGCGCGGACACGCCCCGGCCCTTCCGGGAGGACAGCAACACCAGCCGGCCGCTTTCGCCCTACGCAGCCTCCAAGAAGGCCGCCGAGACGCTGGTATATACCTATCACCACCTCTACGGCCTGGATGCCACCGTGCTCAGGTACTTCACCGTCTATGGCCCCGCCGGCAGGCCCGACATGAGCATTTTCATCTTCATCCGCCGGATAGCCGAGGGCCAGCCCATTACCGTGTACGGCGATGGCAGGCAGGAGCGGGACTTCACCTACGTGGACGACATCGCCCGTGGTACCGTGGCTGCCCTGAGGCCCCTGGGCTACGAGATAGTCAACCTGGGCAACGACCAGCCCGTGGCCCTGGCCGATGTCATCGCCATGATCGAGACCTTCCTGGGGAAGAAGGCCAGGATTGAGCACCAGCCTATGCACGCTGCCGATGTCAAAGCCACCTGGGCGGACATCTCCAGGGCGGGCCAACTGCTGGGCTGGCGCCCCCAGGTGTCCCTGGAGGAAGGCATCAGGCGCACGGTGGACTGGTACAGGGAAAACAGGGACTGGGTGAAGGACCTGCGCTTCTAGACGATGCCCATCCGCTCCAGGTCCTGCTCAAGCTGCCGGGCCGAGTGGAACTGGACGGCGGTAATGCCCACCGACCTGGCCGAAGCCACGTTCTCCGGCCTGTCGTCTATGAACAGGCACTCGGCCGGCGCCACGCCAAGCCTGGCTAGGCCGGATGTGAAGAAGGCCGGGTCTGGCTTGCAGCAGCCCAACTCGAAGGAGAGCAGCCCCTCCCTGAAGTGCCGCAGCGCTTTCTGCACCTCCAGCCCACGCGCGTGGTGAATGACATCGGTGTTGGAGCCGAGGGCCAGCCTGTAGCCTCCACGCAGCCTCTCCACCAGGCCAGCCAGCCCAGGGTTGGGCGCGATGATGCTGGCCCAGGTCTCGGCGAAGCTCTGGAAGTCCAGGTTAAAGCCCAGTCCCTCGCACATGCGGCGGTGGAACTCATCGGGCTGAATCTCGCCGCGCATGAACGGGTAGTAAGCGTCCCCCTTGACGATAAGCTCCATGACGGCCTCCGGCGTCCGGCCAGAGAGCCGCGCCAGGGGGCTGGTTACCCTGTCCCAGTGGGTCAGCACCAGGACGCCCCCCAGGTCGAAGATGAGTGTGCTGAGTGGTCGGTCGGTCCTCATGGCAAGCCGCGCAGTACCTCAGCCATTGGCCTGTCACTGGCGCGTGTAGGCGAGAATCAGGCCATTATTGCCCACGGCGATGCCTGTGCTGGAGTTGGCGAAGTGGACGCGCCGGAGCGTCACGCCTTCGTCCTGCTGCTTCTGCTCCCGCCAGGTATGGCCGCCATCATCGGTAGCTACAATAACGCCACGCCCTCCAACGGCCCAGCCGTTGCTGGCGTCCAGGAAGTACACCCCGTTCAGGTCAACGGTAACGCCGCTGTCCACTTTTGTCCATGTCTGGCCGCCATCCGTGGTATGCAGGATGGTCCCGCCATCGCCCACCGCCCACCCATTGCTGGCATCCAGGAAGTATACACTCTGAAGTCCTGCTGTGACGCCGCTGGCCTGGCCTGACCAGGTGTTGCCGCCGTCGGCGGTGTGCAAAATGGTGCCACCGTCGCCCACGGCCCAGCCCTCCCGGGAGTTGATGAAGGCCAGGTCTCTCAGAGTGCTGGTAGTGCCGCTCTCCTGCCTGGCCCAGGTGCCGCCGCCGTCTGTGGTGTGTATAATGGCCCCTCCCAGGCCGACTATCCAGCCGGTGCTGGAGTCCACCATCTGGATGGCGTACAGGGGATTGGGGGTCGGGCTTTTCTGGGGCTGCCAGGTCTGCCCGCCGTCGCTGCTGTGCAGGATGGTGCCAAAGAATCCCACGGCCCAGACCGTTTTTGGGTCCACGGCGGATACGCCATGGAGGGCGTTGGCCGTATTAGTGTTCAGCTTGCTCCAGCTTGCGCCGCCGTCCGAGGTGACGCCCACAGTCCCGTCTGTGCCCACCACGTAGCCTGTCCTGTTGTCCACGAATACCACGTCATTGAGACCACTGCCCGGCGGCACGGTCACCGCGAAGCCCAACTGAGGGGGGAACTGGGGCCTCGGCACCCATCTGGCGCCGCCGGGGCCGGACGAAGACAGTTGCTGGCCCACGGGCGGAGTAGGCGTTACCTGCTCACCGCCGCATGCCACCCACAGTACCGCCCAGGCCATCAGAGCGGGTACGATAACCAAGGCCCGCTTCATCGCTACCTCCCTGTATGGTGTGAAGGATTGTACTCAAGCCCCATCCACTGTGACAAGCTGCCGCGATGGAAAATGATGGACAATATCCGTTAGATATTGAAAAGTCAAATCCCAGTGATGATACTAACCGATAATAATTTTACGGACTGGTATAGCCTATTCATACATAGATATACATAAGAGACTATGTAGAGACAAGTCGAGGTGACATGGTAGTAAGCTGGAGCGGCGGATGGGGCCGCGAGTCCGGAGTACCAGGGGAGGTCAACATGAGGGTCTGGCATAAATTACTGGCAGTGTCGGTAGCTGTTGGTCTGATGGTGGCCCTGGGCTGTGGCGC
>DAOUAM010000041.1:0-38065 GCA_034433305.1 Dehalococcoidia bacterium
CACGATGCCGTTGTTAGTGCCGCCAAAGGCGATCTTGCCCTCGTCGGGATTGCTGGACGTGTGGGTGAGCATGGCCATGTCCACGTCATCCAGCGCGCCCAGCCGGATGAACTCCGGCTTGCCGCCCAGGAACTCAATCTTCCCCTGCCGGCGCAACTCATCGCGGTACTCTATCTCGATGTACTCTTCGGCTGGCACCGCCATGAGGGCGACCCGGCCGCTCAGGTGGGCCAGCGCTCCGGAAGCCTTGAGGCCGATACCCACCCCCAACATCATGGCGATCTGGCAGTGATGGCCGCAGGCGTGGGCCGCGCTGGTTACCGGGTCACAGTAGGGGTGGCCCAGCACAATGAGGGAGTCCAGCTCTCCCATGACGCCCACCGTCGGGCCTGGGCTGCCGCAGTCCAGCATGCCCTTCAGGCCGGTGAGGGCGATGCCTGCCTGGTAGGGGATGCCCCACTCTCGGAACTTCTCGGCCACTAGGCGGGAGGTCTTCTGCTCCCGGAAGCCAGGCTCTGGCCCCTTGAGGATGGTCTGGGCGACTCTGATAAGCTCCTCGCTCCGCCTGTCAATCTCCGCCTGGACCGCCGCCTTCAGCTCTTCCCTGGTAGGCATATTGGCTCCTCGCTGGCTTCGAGTCTCAGGGAGCGTGTGACAGGTGCATGACGCTCCCCGGTGATGGCTGCGCCGATTTTAGCAGAGGCGCAAGGCGGAGGCTAGACGTGCCTGACAGGGCGCCTGGGCAGGCCGCCAGAGGGACAGGGCTACTCTTCCAGTCTCAGGACGTGCAGCGCATGGGCGTCCTGCCGGAAGCCAAAGACACCCACCCACAGGCGGCCATCCGGGCCTGCCTCCACCGCCGTGATGAAGCCCGTAGGCTCCAGCAGCACCTTGACGTCCACTGTCCCGTCCTGCACAAAAACGCCCCGCTCATCCTCGGTGAGTCGCAGGAGAGTCAGCCTGTTCATGCTTCCCATGATGAGGCCTGGCCCCAGGCCGACTCGCTCCGCCCACTCGATACCCGCCGAGGCCCTGGTGTCGGCTATCCAGATGGGCCTGTCGGTCCGCTGGCTGTCAGGCTCGAAGGTGCCTTCGTAGGGATAGCCGTAGTAGGCGCCGGGTTTTATCTGGAGCACCTCCTCCATGCGGCTGCTCCGGCGGGTGGGGCCGTCGTTGTCCACACCGTACAGGCGGCCCCTGGAGTCGAAGGCCAGGTCGTAGATGTTGCGGATGCCGCGAGCAAAGACGCGCAGGTCTGAGCCGTCTGGCCTGAAGCTGATGATGGTGCCGATGAGGTCCTTGTGGGGCCGGTCTATGGAGGCCAGTATCTCCTCCATGTCTGGCTCCAGGGCCAGGCGGTCCAGGTTGCCAATGGAGACATACAACCTGCCATCAGGGCCGGGCACTATGGCATTGACGCCGTGGTCGCCTATGGACACGGGCAGGTCTGACACGACCTCCCGCCGGTTAGCCAGGGAGCCATCAGGTTGGATGTCGAAGGCCAGGACTCCGCCCCGCGTCTTGGTCAGAATGACGATCTGGGAGTCCCGCCGCGACATCCCCGGCAGGCGGAAGCAGCGTATGCCCTGGAAGGCGCCTTGCTGGCTCAGGTCACGGCACTCCAGAGGGCCCTGGTGGGTTACGTAGAGCGTATCGCTCACCACGGCCATGCCATGCGGGTACCAGATGTCCTCAGCCACGACCTCGTAGGCAAGCTTCCCGTTGCGTGACTCCTCCAGGTCGAAGTGGAGTATCTGGCCCTCACCCAGGGCCAGATAGCCATCCCGTTCGCCCCTGAAGGCCAGCGCGGTGGGCGCCCCGGGCAGCCGGAAGGTTTCCTCGGCATCAACGGACACGTCAGTCTCGACGTAGAGCTGCGAGGATATGGCGAGGATGAAGGCAACGGGCACGCCTACAAAAGGCCCTCTGGCCAGGTCGGGCAGCCAGCGGGCGGCCGCTGCCAGCAGTGCTACTCGCCCCTTGAGTTGCTCCAGGACTGTAAGGGCCAGCCTCGAAGCATTGTTGAAGACGATCTCGCCCACCGCGATGGCCCCCACCAGCGCGGCCACGGTCAGCGCCGAAGACCTTGCCCTGCCGAAGAGGCGCGGCAGCGCGTCCACCGTCTCGAAGGAGTAGAGGGCCCCCAGCGAGGCAATGAGGACCAGCCCGGCTACCGCTGGTATAACCAGCACACCGCGCACCTTGGCCCCTTCCTGGCGGTTCAACACGGACCTCACCAGCAGGAAAGCGCCGAAGGTGTAGCCGAAGACCAGCAGAAGATCGAATCGAGTTACCGGCAGTTGCGGCATTCTGGGCGCACCAGCCCATAGTTAACCGTGTGCCGATGCAGGAGCGCATAACATGCATGCCACCATAGCCATCCGCACTCGGCCCCAAGACCCAGTATAGCACCCGTTGCAATATCCGCCAGTCACCCCAGGCCCGCCGATTTCTCCCCCTGTGCCCCTGCACATCGGAAAAAGCAACGGCCCCATTCCAGAAATGGGGCCGTTGCAGTCCAGTCACGCCGGTTCACGCATGGCTTAATCGGGGGCTATGCGCGTGAACAGCTCCACCACGTCAGCCATGTCAATTCTGCCGTTGCCGTTAAAGTCGAAGTACTGGGGGTTCTCGCTGACCACCGGCGTGTCAAGGTTGTCGAAGAGTTTGACCACGTCGCTGAAGTCCAGCAGTCCGTTGCCATTGACGTCTTCGCACATGCCATCGCCGTCCAGGTCCTGGGCGGGGCCTTCAGTTCCCGGCACTGTGCCGCAGTTCGTGCTACCCGGCAACACGCGCACCAGGCCGCCAACCACACTGGCCAGGTCCAGTTCGCTGCCCGCGTCGTCGTCCAGCCTTTCCACTATGAGCCTGACCTCAGTGGTGCCTTCGGCGAGGCCGCGAAGTTCCAGCGTGGCCAGCACGACGTTGGTCGCGCCGCTCTCCACCAGGTCATTAACGTCCGCGGCGGCTAGCCGTACCTGTGGCCCTGGCACCAGGGAGTCCGCGGCAGGCTCGACGATGCCAAAGTCTGGGAACGTCACGCCCACAATGCTGGCGTTGGCTGGGTTGCTCAGACTGGCGACTATGGTATACCCGGAGATGCCCCTGGGAGCGCTGCTGAGCACGATGGGCACCAGGGCATTCCTGCCCTCCTTCACCTCGGCGGCCTGGGCAGACAGGGTTATTCCGGGAATGGGCGTCGGCGTAGGCGTCTGCGTCGGGCTGGGCCGTGGCGTCGGCGAGGCTGTGGGCGTGGGCGTCTGAGTCCTTATCACCTCTATGCCATTGACCAGGGCATTGTTGGTCGTGGCTGTGAACTCAATGTTGAGTTGCCCGTCCGTCACCTGGACATTGTTCAACTCCTTGACCAGGGCCTTCCCAAAGCCGACCTCGGCAAAGATATCCAGGCCGGCGATGAGCTTGTTGCCTTCCACGTACACGTCAAACACACGCTGTCCAGCCGCCGTGATGCCGCTCCATGTCTCCGCGAAGTGGAGGCGGACCCTGTAGGTGCCACTGGGCACGTTGACCCGGTAGCTGTCCATGGCCCAGCGCTCGGTGGTATAGACCAGGTCGTTGGTGGTGCTCAGGATGTCCAGCGCCGGGTTGGCAGCCCTGCGGTCCACGGTGCCGGAATCGCCGTTGGCGTCCACATACCCCCAGCCGGCGCTGGCATCGTAGGCGCGGTCCGCCTGCCAGGTGTTGCCGTTGGGGTCTGTTACCGCTGGGCCGCCCGCGTTGATGCGCAGAGGCAGGCCCGGCTGAGCAGGAGGCACCGCCGTGGGCGTCCTGGTAGGCGTCGGTGACGGCGTCACTGTCCTGACGGGCGTCGGCGTGGCCGTGGGCGTCCGAGTAGGCGTCGGTGACGGCTGTGGCCCCACCTGCCCCAGGGGCACCGGGTTCCTCATCCAGTTGATGACGTCAATCTGCCTCACGACACGCACTTCCGACTTGCTGAGAGCGTAGTCCAGGAAGTCCTTCAGCGCCGCCTGAAGGGCCAGGACCCTGGCCGACCGGCTGGACTCGTACTCCGCCTTTCCCCATCCGTTGCCGTGCAGGCACAGGTGAAGCGGCGCGCGGTTGCCGGCCAGGTGCTTGTCAAGGTTATACTTCAGGATAGCCGCGATCTCGCTGGCTGGGCGCTCCACGGACCTGTCAGGAGTCTTGTAGAACCAGTCGGAGTCGCAGTACCCTATCTGGCCCCCGCCCAGCTCAGAGGGAACGTCCATCCTGCTCTGGGGGACCTCCCAGAAACCTGGGTGGCTGCCTGTGGAAGGCAGGATCCCCTGCCTGGGGAACTCCGTCTCCAGGGTGCCAGGCCAGTAATGGGACGTGGCATCGTCGCCGTTGAAGGAATAGCCTGTGGCGGTACTGGCCCCATAGGTGAAGCCCAGTTCCTGGCCTACACTGTACATAGCCGAGTTATAGGCATCCTCCGGGGCGCGGATACCGTAGATCGCCGAGGCCGGAATTCCCAGGCCGTTGGCCGTGGCGCTGTTGTCGTCGCAGAGCGGACTCCTTGTAAGGTATGCATTGGTCTTGGACAACTCCGTGCGCCATCCCGACTCGGTAGTCGAGGACTGGTGATTGTAGGTGTGATTGCCGATTTCATGTCCCTTCAGGTAGGCGTTTCGGTGTGCTTCGCACAGCGCCTTACCGTAGGTCTCATGCACCCCAATCAGGTAGAAAGTGGCCCTGGCGGGAGCACCGTCGTAGGTGGCCGGGTTCCCACTACCAGCCGGGTTTGTCCTGCCGGCCAGGAGTTCATTTACAAGGAAGTTCACACCGTCCGGCGCGTTATTGTCGTCGGAGCCAATGGTAATGAACTGGGGGACCTGGTTCGGCAGCAGTCCTCCCGGTGGGTTCTTGGAGGGAGCAATACGGTCGTCGTAATTGTAGGGAGCATCTGGCGTGGCCGTAGGGCTTGGGCTCGGCCTGGGCGTGGACGATGGTGTTGGCGTGGGCGTTGGCGTGCTGCCGCCGCCGCTGCCGCCTGGCGTGGCGCTGACCACGTCCATATGCTGCCAGTACACGTTGCCGCCGTAGTCCGAGGAGTTGTAGGGCTTGACACGGACGTAGTGCTGCACGCCGCCGGCGAGGCCAGTAATGGTGTAGCTGGTTACCTTGCCGATGTCCCTGTTGTTGACCACCAGGTTATTGAAGCCAGGGTCGGTGGCCACGTCCAGCTTGTAGGTCTCCACGAACGTCCCGTGGAAATCAGGGTGTGTCCAGCTTACCGTGACGCTGTTGTTGCTGACGGAGTCCACCTTCAGGCCGATAGACCTGGTGCTGAAGACCAGCTCAGGCAGCCGCCTGCCGCTGGCGTCGCCGATCTTGGGCGACATGGCCCACAGCGTGCCGCTCCTGTCGCCGTGGTTGGTCTTGATGATGAGCGTGTTCCAGCCTCTCCTGAGAGGCAACGGGATATCGTACTTGTCTATCACCAGCGGGCTTTCGTTGGCGATGTTATAGGTGGTGTAGCGGCCCTCTACTCCACTGAACAGGCTATCGCCGTTCAGCCACACCCTTGCGCCATAGCTCGCCCCGAACTTCAGGTGGACCAGGTTATCGGTGGTGTGGTCCGAGGGCGAATAGATGTAGACGGCGGCATAGCCGACGGAGTTCGTCCCATCCCGGTCGCTGTAGCCGGAGAAGGGGGCCTGGCTGAGCAACTCGCCCATGCGGACAACGCTGTTGACAAAGTTGTCGGCCAGCTTCCACTGTTTGGCGTTCTTTATGTCCAACACGCCATTGCTGGGCAGCACGGTCTCGGGTATGTCGCCGCTCTCGTCGGAGTAGATATTGTTGCTGCTCATGCCACCGCTGTAGGGGCCTAGAGCGAGCCAGTACCTGGGCGCCGGGTAGTCATCGCGGTGCTGGTAGTTCCAGACCTCGGCGGCCCAGAGCCATGAGCCGAAGTCCAGGTTGTTCTTGCCGCCCATATGGAAATGGTAAGGCACGGCACCCGTGGCCTCGACCAGCCGAGTGCCCTTTCTGACGAAGGAGCCGGAGGCGACCTTCTCAGTGCCGGGCTTGATGTGGGTGAAGCCCCAGGTAGTCGGGGACGAGAACTGTCCCTGGTTCTCCCTGGTGAAGGTAACTCCACCTTCGCCTCCCCAGTAGTCAAAGTAGACCCAGCCATCGGTGGGGGCCAGCAGATGTACGCCGGCATAGACGCCGACGTCAAAGCCGGAGTGCGCCCAGCCGTCGGGGTCCAGCCAGGTCTGCAGGAACGCGCCCTCGTGGAAGGCGTTCTCAAACGGATAGGTGTACTTGTCCATCTCGGGGAACAGGGTGGACCTGGCGTCGCCCACGGCAAAGCCCACGTCCTTGCCGGAGGTCAGCGGGAAGCCGCCCTGCTGTCCTACAGGCTCGAAGCCGTTGTCGTCGGCCTCCTTCCAGGCGTAGGCAAAGATTCGCAGGCCATTGATGGCGACTGGCACGGCATCCATGGCTACATGGAGTGTGTGCCTGTCGGTCCTGCCACCGCCACTGACCTCCACCGTAGCCTCGACCTTATGCCTGGGTATGACGATCCTGTAGCTGACCAGCTTCAGGGTGCGGGTGGAGCCATCGCTCAGCCTGAAGGTATAGCTCTCGCCCACAGAGAGGTCCACCCTTCGGGGCCATTCGGTGGCGGTAGGCACACCTGCCACCGGCGTGGCCGTCACCACGGGCGTTGCAGTCCTGGTAGGCGTGGGTGTAGGCGCCGCTGTCCTGGTGGGCGCCACCGTCCTCGTGGGTGTGGGCGTAGGCGCCGCTGTCCTGGTCGCGGTTGGGCTGGGGGCCTGGCCGGAACTCTTCAGCACCAGGGCTGTGGCAGAGTAGGCCGGCAGCGTGTAGCTGAAGTCCCTCGAGACCGAAACGTTCCTGGGCTGGATGGCGGCGACGGCGTTGCGGAACACCGACGGGTCGCTGATCTTATAGTCAGGTATGACGTAGCCATTAATCCGGGTCTGGTGCTGCGTGTAGGAGCCAGGGTCGCTCATGGACAGCGGGTCGGGGCTGGTCATTTCATAGGCATAGCCTATGACCGGTGTAAAGCCGTCTATGCTTATGTTGGCAGTTGCAGGCTCGCCGGTCAGGTTCACCAGCATGAGCTTGAGAGCATCAGGCTCGTCGTTGTCCTTGCTGGCCCACACCACTACCTTCTGCGCCGGGTCGCTGGTGGAGGACTCCACCAGCATGTCGCCGAAGTACTGGCCGAACATGAAGGCGGTGTAGTAGGTAGGCCGTATGTCCAGGTAGGTGCTGTCCCAGGTGCCGATCAGGCCCCTGGAGTTCTGGCCATTGGTGCTGCCGTCCTCCAGACTGTAGTAGGTCACGATATCGAGGCCATTGTAGGCCCACCTGGGCAGGACGTCGGCCAGCCAGATGGCGGCTATGTGGTTAGAGTTGATGGGGTTGCTGTGCTGGACCGCGTGGGTGCCAAACTCGGTGATGGCGGTCTCCAGGCCAGGGTCAGATGGGCGATAGTTGCTGTTAATGTAGTCCAGCTTCTGCTCAGCGATGCCCCGGCGGTAGGTCCAGCGGTCAAGCCGGCCGTCGGCGATTCCGGTGAGGCTGCCCGGGCAGCCGAAGCCGTCCTGGCATGCAGTGCCCACCGCGCCGTCATAGGCAAGAAGCGCTTCAATGGAGCCGCCCTGGTAGGCGAAGCTGGCCGTGTTGGACGTCCACTCGCTAAGCTGGTACCAGTGCCAGGCCAGCACGTCCAGGTCGTCGCCCATCCTGTCCACCAGCGCGTCTTCCCAGTTGGTGTAGGTGGCCATGTGGGCGATAGGCCCCATGATCTTGATAGATGGGTCCACCTGCTTCAGCGAGGCCTGGTACTGGGCGAAGCGGTTGGCATAGGAGGTCGGGTCCAGCCCGCAGGACTCCAGCGTCAGCTCGTTGCCCAACTCCCAGTACTTGAAGTCGTAGTCCTTCTCGATGTTGGTGTAGCGGACCATGTCCGCCCACATCTTGGGGTTATTGTCGCAGATGTTGACCTGGACAATGGCCTCTGCCTGAAGCTGCGACACAAAGTCAGCAAAGCTGTCTATCATGGGAACGCTGTAGGCGTGCTTGTAGCTGTAGGTCTGGCCGGTATCGGGGTCGGTGTAAGTCCAGGCGCCATCGTCAGGAGCGATGCCTCTGCGGTCCCAGCCCACGGCGTTGGCCCAGAGGCCGCCCCCGAACCTGATTATGCCCGGTCTCAGGTACCTGGTGGCGTCTATGATGGCATCACGCTTGCCTGCCGGGCAGCAGGAGTAGCCTGAGCCACGGTCCCACAGCCCGTGCCACAGCCAGTTCCAGTTGTTAGTAGCGACGCCGCGCATCCTGGCATCGAAGGGGTACACCTCGCGGCTGGCGTTGACATGCAGGTCCACCGAGGTTGCCTTGGATGGCGAAGCGTATGCCATGTCCAGCAACACCGGCATCAAAGCGGCCAGGACGGAAATGGACAATAAGAATAGCGCAACGGGCTTGAAAGCAGATGCCAGGGAGCGTGTCCCTAAAATCCTGCGCCGCAGTGAAGGCCGCACCTTACCTGTCAGCCTGTCCATTCCGGAATATTCAGTCTTCATCGTAGTTACCGCCCCTAACGTCAAGTTCGGGGGTAGTCGAATGGCTTATTGAAGATTCAGCCAGGCAGGGCAATAGCACGTTCGATTCCCACTCTCTGAATTTGAGTCTATGATGGGGACCGTGTGAGCGGAGTTTAGGGGCGGTGTGCTTTGTAGTTGGGTTGAAAGCCCGGTCTGCTGCCCTACTCAGCATATGCCTCCTCCCTTTAGCTTAATCCCAAGCGGCAGTTCCATAGTCTTTAACGACTGGTCGCTTGGTGATGTTTCACGGTTACACCCATTTATACAGGAATTTGTCACAGGGGCCTGGACTGAAGGAGGAAGGAGTCACGGCTGGTGGGGCCGCAGTCCACCATTACGGCTGGCCGGAGAAGTAGGCATGCCGTAGCCTCATACTGCCAACTCAGCACGGCTTTCACTCCGAGCGCTTTTCACTTCCATGTCATGCATTACCCCACAGCCATGTCCCTGAAAGGCATGGCTGTGGGGTAATGCATCCGCTGGCCGGAGGGAAACCAGCGCGCCTCATGGGCCAGTCCGGGCCTGCATGCCTGCGGGCAGACATGCGGGGAAAGAAGGGCGCCCTGGCCGTGCCTGCATGTACCACGCTGGCCCACTGGCGGGCCTCAGTCGCGAGTTGCGTGATTATTGTCACCTTGGGGAAAGCAGTTCGTCAACGTGTTTTCCCGTCGCGTTCCCGGCTCTGCTAAACGGCGCTGAGTGTCTTCCCAGAAATGCAGTAGGAGCATGCACATGCATGCCCCTACTGCAGGGACCGGATAGCGGCGGACGAAAGGGTCAGTTCGTGGCTTTGGTCACCGGGGCCAGGCCAGTGGAGGAGAGAGAAGCTATCTCCCACGCCGCCTCTCTCAGGCTGTCCATCACTTCCTGCTCGCTGGCCTCGCTGCCGCCATACAGCCTGGACGAAAACAATGTCACCAGGTCCAGAACGTCGTCCGCCAGGTCATGAGGGCTGGAAGAGGGGGCGGAGGCGTTAATAATCACAACCTCGGTGCCGAAACGCTCACACAGTGAGAATACCAGCTCCGCTCCCAGCCTCAGCAGCCTGTCCCGGTGGGCGATTACAAGCCGGCACACTTCTCCGGCGCACACCCGGGCGATTAGCTCCCTGAGCCCCGGATTGCAGTAGTTGACACCAGACCCGATGTCCTTGATGACCTCGAACGACCAGCCGTTCACAGTACAGAAGGACTCCAGCAGGGCCACCTGGCTCGCCAGTTCCTCTTGCTGGTCCAGCCTGGACACACGGGCATAAGCCAGGGTGACGCGGCCGGTGGGCCCCCCCGGTGGCTTCATTTTCCGAAGCGTTGCCAGATCGTACCTTCTGCGTCCGTTGGGCGCTCTCTCCACCTCGATTTCCCCTGAAGCCTCCCACCGCCGAAGCGTGCTCCTGGATACACCTAGCTCCTTGGCAGCTCGACCTATGCTTACTTTCATATTTCTAGACCACTCTTCTTGACTATGAGAGGACTCACGATACCGAGAAAGACTATTGAAGACCCTGTGCACGCAGGAAATGCCCCAATGGTCCAGGGCGTCATCAGGGCAAGCTGTGAGACGTATCGCTCCAGCAGTCCAGTGGAGGGCTGACTGCGGTATGGCAGTGGCGTGGGTGTTGGCTGTCCTGGGCAATGGGCATGGGGCGAAGGCGGCGCTTCACGCCCTCCAGGCCAGGCGTAACGTGGCTATGTACGGCCCTGCTCACCTGTGCGCTGCGTGCGCGTCCAGCGCATGTCCGAGGGCTTCATGGCCTGCACGTACACCAGCAGCTTCCACACCACGAACCTGGGTACCAGGGCCAGCGCCCGGTATGTGCGCAGTGGCACTCGGGCCGACAGCAGGCCAAGGAAAAGGTGCCCAGCCAGGGCCAGGTTGCTGCCCAGCGCCAGCCCCAGGCTCCAGGGCTGCCGCGACGCCAGGCCAAGGGCCAGGAGCAGCAAGCCAGCCAGGAATGTTATGGACAGGGGCGGAATAAGCTGCTCGATGGCCGCGTCCACCTTCAGGGCGTTCCTCTTCAGCATGCCGCGCGCCAGGCAGCGCCAGCCGTAGCGCCAGGCCATCACCAGCCTTCCCCGCTCCCACCGCAGGTTCTGGCTCCTGGCATCCCTGAAAGAGGCTGGCATCTCGGCCCAGAGGACCGCATCTGGCGCGAAGTCAACCCTTATGCCTGCCTCGGTCAGCTTCAGGTAGTACTCCACGTCCTCGGCGAGGGTGAAGGCGTCCCAGCCAAACCTGCTGATGACCTCGCGACTGAAGGCCATTCCCGTGCCGAACAGACCGCAAGAGAGGCCCAGCGCCCTCCGGCCCATGGGCCGCACGTAGTGCATGAGCACCAGCGCGATGTACCTGAGGGCGGAGACAGACGTCTGCGTGGCGTTGGATACGGTGTAGTAGCCCTGCACCGCCAGGCTTCCCTGCTGAAAGTGTGCATCCATGACGCCCAGGAAGTTGGACGAGACCAGAGAGTCAGCGTCCAGCACCAGGTAGGCGTCATATGGCCGGCCGAGGGCCTCCACCTGCTCCAGCAGCCAGCGAAGGGCATAGCCCTTGCCCCTGTTCTGGGTGTCGTATCGCTCCAGGACGTGGACGCCGCTGGCGCGGGCTATGTCCGCCGTGGAGTCGGTGCAGTTGTCCGCCACGACATATACATCGAAAAGGTGGGCCGGGTAGTCCACCTTCTTCAGATTGTCCAGCAGTCGGGGCAGCAGGACCTCTTCGTTGTGGGCAGGGACCAGCACGGCGAACCTCGTGGCGTTCTTCACGCGAGGCGAGGGGCCGCCTCGACGCACCATGCCGGCCAGGGTCAGCCCCAGCAGGTAAAGGCACGGGAGGAGGAACGCTGCCTCGGCGGCCAGAAGAATGCCCATCAGCACAGCTATCATCGTGGCCGCACCCTCGTGGCTAGAGCCTGCATGAACACGTAGCCAGCAGCACGGAGGGTAGTAGGCACGTCCTCCAGTATGTAGCGCCGCCAGAGCCTGCGTGGCTCCTGCTTCAGCCTGTAAAACCACTCCAGGCTGGCCCGCTGCATCCACACGGGGGCACGCTTCAGCCTGCCGGTGACCACGTCCAGCGTGCCGCCGATGCCAATGGACACCGGTACGGAAAGCTCCCGCTTCCAGCGATTGATCCAGAAGTCCTGCTTGGGCGAGCCAAGGCCCACAAAGAGGAACTGGGGCCGGGACTGTCTTATAAGCTCCACTACGGCCGGCTCCTCAGCCTCCGAGAAGTAGCCGTGATGGGTGCCAGCTACTTTCAGCCCCGGATTCATCTGGCACAGTCGCCTGGCGGCTTCCTCAGCCACGCCGGGCTGGCCGCCCAGGATGAATATGGAGTAGCCCTTCTCCGCCGCCAGGCGTGAGAAGCTGTATATGAGGTCGCAGCCCGTGATGCGCTGAGGCACCGGTGCTTTGAGCAGCCTGGACAGCCAGATCAGTGGCATGCCGTCGGTCACCGCCAGGTCCGCGCCGTTGATGATGTCCGCGAACTGGTGGTCTCGCATGGCCATGCTAAGGAACCGTATGTTGACTGTGACTATATGGCCGGGCCTGCCGTCCCGAATGTGACTCTCCACTCTCTGAAAGACTTCAGCCATATCTACCCGGTCAATGGAAAGCTCCAGAATCCTCACCCTCTCCCCACCCCGCCCGGTCTCTTGATAGGTATGGGCGATTGTCATGTGCGTGAGACTCCTGTATTCCCGTGGCGCAGCAAGCGCCTGCTCTCTCGTGCCTGGACAGCGGCCGGAAGGCGCACGTCTCCCTGGTGTGCTGCCACTCGTTCCTGCTTTGGGAAGGACTGAAGGGTGAAGGCTTATCTCAGGGCGGGGACCGTGCTATTCTCCAGGTCCGCCTTGCCCCTCAGATGTGCAGCCATGATGTCCACGATGCGCTGCGAAGCCTTGCCATCTCCGAAGGGGTTGACGGCCCGCGCCATGCGGTCGTACTCCGACGGGTCGTCGAGAAGCTCCTGGGCGGCACGGAAGATGGTACCGCTATCGGTGCCCACCAGCCTGGCGACGCCCGCCTCGATGGCCTCCGGGCGCTCCGTGGTCTGACGGGCCACCAGCACCGGCTTGCCCAGCGCCGGCGCCTCTTCCTGAATGCCGCCCGAGTCGGTGAGGATGATGTGGGCACGGTTCATGAGCCATACGAAGGTCAGATAGTCCTGGGGTGGGACAAGATGCACGCGCTCCTCCCCGCCCAGGATGCGCTTTACTGGCTCCTGCACGTTGGGGTTAAGGTGGACGGCGTAGAGCACCTCCACGTCCTCATTGTGCCGGGCAACCTGCCGGATACCCTGGCAGAGGCCCTCCATGCCCGCTCCGAAGCTTTCGCGGCGATGGCCGGTGACCAGGACCAGGCGCCGCTGGCCCAGCCTTACGCCGGTCTCCCTGAAGAAGCGCTCCTCCACCTGCCGCGCCACCTCTGGCGACTCCAGCTCTCGGGCCAGCAGTTGCAGCGCGTCAATGACCGTGTTGCCGGTGACGAAGACACGCTCGGCGGGCACGCCCTCGGCCAGCAGGTTCTGCCGCGACCTGGCGGTGGGGGCGAAGTAAAGGTCGGTGAGGACATCCGTAAGCCGACGGTTGATCTCCTCGGGGAAGGGGTTGTGCTTGTCTCCGGTCCTCAGCCCGGCCTCCACGTGGGCGACGGGCACCTTTTTGTAGTAGGCGGCCAGACTGGCGGCGAAGGTGGTCGTGGTATCACCCTGCACCACCACAACGTCAGGCTGCTCCGAGTCCAGCACCCCCTCCAGCGCCGACAGCGCCCGCACCGTGGTGTCGAACAGGCTCTGCCCTTTCTTCATGATGGCCAGGTCATGGTGGGGCCGGATGTGGAAGATTTCCAGTACCTGGTCCAGCATTTCGCGGTGCTGGGCCGTGACACACACCCTGGAGACGATGCCGGGCTGTGCCTCAAGTTCACGTACCAGTGGGGCCAGCTTTATAGCCTCGGGCCGGGTGCCGAATACGCTAAGGACTTTCATTGGTGCTTGTTATCTCCATCACATATCTGGGCCACAAAAATGTGGCAGTGCATGGCCTACACGATGCCCTGCTGTCCCAGGAGCACGTCATCTGGCCGACCTGCCGCCCGCAGTGGGTACACTCTGCCCTGCCACACCAGCACCTCGGCCGGCGTGGGATGGCTCAGGAATGCCAGGCTGCTGGCGCTGTACCCGTAAGCGCCGCTGTAGAAAATGCCCACCAGGTCGCCCACCCGAGCGTCAGGGAACTGGATATTCTGCGCGATAATGTCCAGAGGTGTGCAGCACGGGCCAGCGATGGTGGCTGCGCCGGCATTCGGTGCCTCCAGCCTGTTGAGGAGAGCGACAGGGTATGCCTTCCGGAACACCTGCCCGAAGTTGCCCGTGGCGGTGATGTGGTGGTTCATGCCGCCGTCGGCTACCACGAACCGCTTGCCACGGGACTCCTTGACGTCTACCACGCGGGCCACGTAGACCCCTGCCTCTGCCACCAGGTACCGGCCCAACTCCACCATCAGTTGGGCCGTCGCCAGGCGCTGGTCGCTCCGGCAACGGGCCACAACCTCGCGGTACAGCATGCCGAAGCGGTCCAGGTCGAACTCCTGCATACCCTCGAAGTAGGGCACGCCGAAGCCGCCGCCGAAGTCTATCAGCCTGACAGGCCTGCCAGTGCGGTTGGCTATGGCCAGGGCCAGGTCAACGACGTGGTGGAAGTGCTCGGCCAGGGCGTCCACGTCGAACATCTGGGTGCCGGTGTACACATGAGGCCCCAGGATATCCAGGCCCCTATGTTCGGCGGCCCGCGCCAGCACGCCTTCCAGGGCTTCCTCGTCAATGCCGAACTGCTGCGCTCCTCCGCCCATGCGCATCTGCGCGCCCTTGACCTGAGTGGCCGGGTTGATTCGAAGGCCCACGCCCATGACCTTTCCCTGGGCCTGGGTGGCCTGGGCCAGCCGGGCCAGCTCGCCCTCGGACTCGACGTTCACTGCCCTGATGCCCAGCCGTGTAGCCAGCGTCAGTTCCTCGTCAGTCTTGCCAGGCCCGGCGAAGATGGTCCTGTCGGCGGGAAAGCCTGCCTTCTGGGCCAGGAGCAATTCGCCGATGGACGCGACCTCGGCCCCAAGGCCCTGCTGTGCCAACAACTGGCAGACGCCCAGGCTGGGGTTGGCCTTCAGGGAGTAGAACAGGCTGGTTTCAGCGCCCAGGGCTTCTCGCAGGCGCCGGACCTGCCGCAGGACGACTTCGCCGCTGTACACATAGAAGGGCGTGCCGAACCTGGCCGCCAGCTCGGACACCCCGACACCGCCGATGGCCAGTTCGCCGGCGGCCTCGCCGCCCAGCAGTTCCACCAGCTTCCGTACCCTGGTCTCCTGCCTAACTTCCTGCATAGAGCTTCTTCAGTCCGCTTCTGTCTATCTTGCCGGAGGCCGTCTTGGGCAGCTCGTCCAGGACGTGTATCTTCCTGGGGACCATGTGCTGGGGCGCGCGCTGGCTGAAGTGTGCCCGGATGTCCTCCTCGGAGTGGGCGGCGCCGTTCTTGAGGGACACCACGGCCACGATGGTCTGGCCCTGGGTAACCTCCCCCTGGCCAAAGGCTATGGCCTCCTTGATGGCCGGGTTCTCGTACAGGATGTCCTCGATCTCCTGGGGGCTTACGCGGTAGCCCTGCGTCTTGATAAGCTCGTCGCGCCGGCCGATGATGTACAGGAACCCGTCCTCGCCCCTGCGTACCAGGTCGCCCGAGTACACCACGATGTCATAGGGCTTTAGCTGTGGCGGGGCGAAGGGGTTGGGCCGATAGACCGAGCGGGTCTTGTCCTCGTCGCCCCAGTAGCCCAGTGCCACCGTCGGCCCTCGGTGAACAAGCTCGCCCACCTCGCCGGGGGCCACCTCCCGGCCCTCCGGGTCCAGCACCCAGATGTCTGTGTTGGGTATGGCCCGGCCTATGCAAGAGGGGCCACGGTGCACCTCTTCGGGCGGAAGGTAGGTGGAGCGGAAGGCCTCGGTCAGGCCATACATGAGGAAAATCCTGGTGTGGGGCAGGAGCTCCCGCAGCTCGTCCAGGTGCGCCGAGGGTATCATGCCGCCGGTGTTGGTGATGTACCTGAGCTCGGTCAGGGGCCTCTCCTTGAGGCTGCGGCGGTTCTGGAGCAGCAGCACCCAGACGGAGGGCACACCGCCCAGGCCGGTGATGTGCTCGTTGCGAAGATTGCGCAGGATGTCCCCGGGCAGCAGCGACTTCTGGAGCACCAGGGTGCCGCCCACGCGCACCATGGTGGTAAGCTGGTTCAGCCCGGCGTCGAAGTTGAAGGGCAGCACGCTCAGCAGCCTGTCCTCGGGCGTGTTCTCCAGGTAAGTGGACACTATCTGGGCGCCGGCCACCAGGTTATGATGGCTGAGCATGATGCCCTTGGGCCGGCCCGTGGAACCAGAGGTGTAGATAATAGTGGCCAGGTCAGTCTCTGTGCAGGGAGTCCGCCGCTCTCCGGCGCAGGCGTCGGCGGGCGGGAACGGGATGCACTCCTGTGCCCAGGGTAGCTCCAGCGACCCTTCTCCCACGTAAAAGACGGCGCTGACCTCTGGCAGGGCCATGTCCCTGAGCCTGGCCGCGCTGCTGATGAGCACACGCACGCCGCAGTCCTGGATGATATGCCTGACCTGCGGCTCGCGCAGCACCGGGCCGATGTTGACAAAGACGCCGCCGGCCTGCATGACGCCGAACATGGCGACCACGGCCTCCCAGCTCTTGTCCAGGTAGATGCCCACGCGGTCACCGCGCCTCAGGCCCCAGGAGGTCAGCGCCTTGCCCAACGTGGAAGCCCCGCGCCACAGGTCCTCGTAAGAGTATGTCCGGCCATCGTCCACGATGGCCGCCTTGCGCGGGTCGCGCTCCACGTCATTCAGCAGCATGTGGTAAAGGGTGAACTCTGGCAACATGGCTATCACCTGAGCTTGCGCTCGACAAGCCCTGCTATGGTGTCCAGCGAGCGGAACTCGTCCTCGTTGACCTCTTCGGGGTCAATCTGGATTCCGAACCGCTGCTCCAGGAACATGACAAGCTCCACGGCCTGAAGGGACGTCAGATAGCCCTCCTCTATCAGGGGTGTGTCGTCCCACAGCGGCACTTCCTGCTGGAGGATTTCCTTCACGATGTGCTCTCTGATGATTTCCCTGGTCTCAAGGCGTGTCTTCAAACTTCCTTACCTCTTCCCATTGCCATACAAGTATTCCATATATTCAATGCCTGTCGCGGGAGCGGGCTGCTCCCACGGGCCGCGACTGGCACTATGTCAGGGAGTGGCTCACCTCAGCGTCGCCATAGGTGTAGTACCAGTTGGCCGGCGAGCCTGCGAGGCCCATAAGAGACTTGTCGGCAAGCTTCACCATCAAGATACGCCGGCCCCGGCTGCGGGCGACAAAGCCCAGGCGTCGCATGAGGCGCTCAGGTGGTGCCCACGGCGAGACCAGCGTGTGGTACCTCATGAAGATGGCCCCACGCTGCCTGGCCCGCCGGACCGCGGCCACCAGCAGCGCGCGCTCCACCCGGAAGTCGCCAGTGTTTTCCGCGTGCAGGTCCAGCACGTAGGCCGCTGGCCGCTCTCCGCCAGTGACGTACAGGACTGCGTACCCCAAGAGCCTCCCGGCCCTGTCCATCGCCGCCAGGATGTCGCGAGAGGCGTGGGGCGAGGCCGCACCGTACCTCCACTGAAGGAACGCGCCATCCCTGGCCACCAGGGCAGGCACCTGGCGCGACCGCGCCTCGAAGAGGTGGACGAACCGCTGGTCGAAGTCCGACACCAGGCGCACGTCTGGCCTGCCTGCCCCGGCCAGCAGGGCGGCGTCCAGCGCCCGCAGGCCCAGTGTGCCCATGCCATAGGCAACGCCCGGCAGGCCGGCGAAGCGCGGGCGCGCCGCCGCGGCCCGGGCATCCAGGAGCTTGGTGTAGGTCACCATCGGCCCGACCACCTGCGCGCCCAGCCACCGTGTCACCTTGATAGTGTCAGGCACATCGTCGCAGGTGACGCAGTCCGGGCAGGAAGCGAAAAACTGCCTCATGAGCTTGAGGCCATGAAAACGATAGTCAGGGTGGACCATGTAGTCGCAGGGGGTGTGGGCCACTACCCGGTGACCGCCGATGGAGTATGCCATGGGCATGGCCGCCAGGAAGCCGACGACACCTTCGCTGGCCGTCAGCACCCAGCGATAGCTCCTGTCCGGGAACAGGTTCTCCTTCTGCGCCCACGTCCAGCGCCCACGGAACCGCTGGGCGTACTCAGGGCCGAAGACCACAGCATAGAGCCGGAAGACCTGCTCCAGGTCTTCTTCGTTCATGGGCCTGAGGTCGGCGTTGCTGGCTTTCTGCGTCTTGAGTGCCATGGCTATCTACCTTGATGGAGCTACTGTCGGCCTGGCCGCAGGGCCTATCTGCGGGGGTGGGGCTAGGGCCGAGTCATTAAGCACCAGCGCTACTACCGAGTACGGTTGCAGGTCATATTTGAAGCTCTGGGCAGCCTGCACTATCCTGGGCTGAATGCTGGCTACCGCATTCCGAAAGGCCGCCGGGTTGTCCATATTGTAGTCTGGCAGCGCCTGGCCGTTGATGGTGGTACCGTGCCTGGTGAAGGAGTCCGGGGCCTCCAGCGACAGCGGACTGACGCTGGTCATCTCGTAGGCGTAGCCAATGGCCGGGGTGAACCCGCTGATGTTGAGCCGCGTGTGGGCTATCTCTCCCCGGAGATTGATGAGCATGAGCTTGAGAGTGCCAGGGGCCTTGCTGTCGCGGCTGGCCCATACCACCACCTTCTGGTCAGGGTCCGCCGTGGCGGACTCCACCATCTGGTCGCCGAAGAACTGCCCGTACATGAACATGGTGTAGTAGATGGGACGGATATCTATGATGCCAGTGTCCCAGATTCCGGCCAGGCCGCGAGAGTTGCCCAGGCCAGTCCCGCCGTCCTCCAGGCTATAGTAGGTAGCCATGTCCAGCCCATTGTAGGCCCAGCGTGCCAACACGTCGGCCAGCCAGATGGCCGCGATGTGGTTGGAGTTGATGGGGTGCTCGTGCTGGCAGCAGTGGACTCCAAGCTCGGTGATGGCTGTCTCCATATCGCTGCTGGAGGACAGGTAGCTCTTTTTGATGTGCTGCATCATGGCCTCGGCCATGCCCCGGCGGTACACCATGCGCGCCAGGCGGTCCTGGGATATGACGTCGCCTGGGCAGCCGAAGCCCTCGGCGCACTCGGTGCCGATGGCCTTATCGTACTCCAGCAAGGCTTCTACCGAGCCACCCTGGTAGGCGAAGGTAGACGTATCGCTGGTCCACTCGGTAAGCTGGTACCAGTGCCAGGAAAGTCCGTCCAGGCTCCGCCCCAGCCTGTTGAAGAGAGTGTCAAACCACTGCGTTTCCTGGGGCAGGGCGACCGTGGGGCCGATGATCTTGATGGAGGGGTCAACCTCCTTCATAGCCCTGCTGTACTCCGCGAAGCGCCTGGCGTACTCGTCGGCGGTGACGCAGTTGGTCTGGTCAATCTCGTTGCCCAGCTCCCAGTAAGCGAAGTCGTAGTCGTGCTCCACGTTGGTGTACCTGACCAGGTCAGCCCACATGCCTGGATTATCGTCGCAGAGGTTCACCTGCACCATGGTCTGTGCGCCCACCGCGCGCACCCACTGGGCGTAGGCGTCTATCAGGCTGGGCTTGTAGGCGTGCCTGTAGCCGTACCGTCGCCCCGAGGACGGGTCAGTCCATGTCCAGTCGCCATCGTCCGGCGCGGTGTTGCTACGATCCCAGCCCATGCTGTTGACCCAAAGGCCGCCGCCTATGCGTATGATGCCCGGCCTGATGAAGCTGACAACCTCGGCCAGGGCGGAGCGCAGCGCTGAGTTGTCCTGAAGGGCGCCCGGCAGCCAGTTCCAGTTATTCATAGCCAGGCCGCGCATCCCGGGGGAGAAGTCGTGTACCACCTGCTGCGCGTCCACCGACAGCGGGAACTCGGCCAGCTCCTGGGGCGGCAGGGTCGGCGCTGTCGCCGGAGGCACCCGCAAGGGGTCTGTGGCCGTGACGACATAGTTGGCCAGGGGGTTGGCCGAGATGTCCCTTTCTGGGCTTATGACCAGGTCTGGGATGGGGTCGCCGTTTTCGTCGGAGATGCGGAAGGTAAGCTGCCAGGCGACCTCGGCGTTGCGAGGCTCGCGGTAGTTGTTCTCGCCCTGGCCCAGCTTCAGCAGCACACGGTTCCAGCCCGGCTCCAGGGGTACCTTCACCTGGTATATGTCCGGGATGATAGTCCAGTCGCTGAGGCTCCGTACGCGGACGAAGGTGTTCCTCTCCAGCACTGCCTGGTCACCCACCCACACCTTGACGGCGTCGCTGCTGCCCAAGTTAATTAGCACATCCCTTGCCACGGGAGAATATACATAAGTAGCAAAGTAGGCCGCGCTGAACGGGTAGTTGCCGTTCATCCTGGCCCAGCCAGAGTTGGGGAACTCGCTCAGGGCCTCTCCCACGTCCACGACTCCGGGGACGATGGCGTCCCAGCGCCTCCACGTCAGCCCATCGGGCGTGCTGTCGCCGACCTGAGGTTGGACTGTAGCCTCATCGGGTATGTATGGGGTGGAAAGCCTGGTGGAGTCGTCGGGGCTATGGAACGGGCCCAGCACCAGCCAGTCCTTCACATAGCTGCGCTCCCGTGGCGTGGACTGGGCCACGTACCACTCGGCCAGCACAGGTATCCAGTCGAAGAAGCTCCCCCCGCCCCAGTGCACCAGAGGATGGTCCCCATCGCCGATGGCGTACCCGATTATGTCCCCTGGCTTTACCGCCGCGCCGAACATCTCCGGTGCGATATTGTCCAGGTGAAGGACGCGGTGCCAGGCAATCGAGTCCCCGTCCACCGCGTTGCTGATGCTGGCGACCCAGTCGAAGCCACGGTACTCCACCGTCAGCTTGCCCGTGTGCCAGGCATGGACTGGAGTCAGGCGTGGCATGCCCTGGTCAAAGGCGCCGTGATGGTTGGGGTCATCGGGGCTGCCCTGCAGTCCCTGGTAATATGTGGAGAGGAAGCCCAGGCCCCAGAGCCTGCCCGGGAAGGGCCAGCGGTAAATATCTATATCTGTCAGGCTGTAGCGCGCGTCGCTGAGCATCAGCCGCGCGCCGCGTTCCACGCCGCCGCCATCGCGCAGCCGGGCGTCGCTGAACTCCTCGGTAATCTCCACCCAGATGCGCACGCCGTGCAGGATGACCGGCGGAGAGAAGTATGCCGCTGGTATCTCCTGCTGCCGAGGCTCCAGGCCTGGCCCGGAGACTTCGACGGTGGCCGTGGCCCACAGGGTTATACCCTTTGGGCCTCTGGCCGCCAGGCGTGTGCCCTGGAGCGTGATGTGTCTCACCTGGCCGTCCAGCAACTGGTACTCGTAGGTCTGGCCAGGCTCCAGGGTCACCTTGATGTACTGCCGCGTCGCTCCATGAAGAGGCTCCACCGCCACGGGGGCGGGTGCGGAAGTGTCCGGCCCGGTGGACTCGTGGGTGTGCGCTGGAACGCTGGAGGGCTTCTCCAGCGTCTCCAGGGAGAGGGAGCCATGCCACAGCCTCCACGAGGCCCCACCGGGGATATCCTCGGTCCACAGCACGTCAATATTGCCCTGCTGGCCCATGACCGTGGCCACGGGCGAGCGCAGGCTTCGGACTGGCATGACCTGGGCCACTTCCGCCGGAGAGAAGTCGCCTTCAGACTCCCGGCGCAGCCGCAGGAAGTAGCCCTTGTAGCCGTTGACCTCTGTGGGCGTCCAGTCTGTGGGTGGGCTGAAGCTGAACACCACTGACAGGTCCTGCGTAAGGCTGCCCGCCGCCTGAGGTGGCGTGGCAAGGGGCGCCCAGCGGGAGCCGTCCCAGTATTCCCAGGTCAGTGCCAGGTCGCCTCCTGAAGGCCGGGCGAGGCTGAACCCTGCCCTATCAAAGGGCTGCGCATGCCCCAGGTAGAGAGCATCCCCTGGTGCCGGGAGGAAGTCTATATCGCCCCGGGCCACGTTGCCCGCTGTCAACCTGACCGGGCTGGCTGCATGGCGAGTCAGGTCGCTGTAGGAGTCGCTGGACTGCTGGTACAGCCACACGGCGTCGAAGGGCCTCTCGGACTCCAGCGACCAGGGCCGCGAGGGCGTCCGGTCCCAGTTGCCCTCAGGGGTCCACTTCCTTACCTCCACATAGCTGAAGTCCTGGCCCTGCCACTTCTCCCAGAGCGCCCAGACGGTACCGCCGGTGGTGGCCACCACCGGCCAGTAGGCCCCGTTCCCTGCCAGGAGCCTGGCCCTGGACCACGTCCGGCCATCGTACGCCATGTATCCCACCTGGCCGCTGTCCAGGCCAAACACCAGGTGCAAGCGGCCATCCTCGCCTGCCGCCACGGCGAACTTGGGGCCGTTGAGTCCCGGTTCAGGCGAGTTAAAGACAGTCTGCGTCTGCGTCCACTCCTCTGGCGACTGGAGCGGGTCGGCCAGCAGCCTCCACTGGACCAGGAACCTGTTTTCCACGAAGAAGGCGCTGAGCTGGGAGGCGTGAGTGACCAGCAGCGGGTAAAGCAGTGGCGTGTCCATGGGGCTTGTCAGGGCGTAGGGCTGGCTCCAGGCGCCAGCCGGGTAGTCCCCCTGGCTGTCCGGGTCGGCGTACTGCACGTAAAGGGCGTACCTGTTGACCTTGAAGCCACGGTAGGCCAGCCAGAGGCGCTGGCCGGTCAGGGCCAGCACCGGATTGCTGGCCCCGTTGTCCGGCCAGTCCCATACCACTCGCTGCTCGGGGCCAACAGCCCAACCGTGGGCCTCAGGACCATAGCGCAAGGTCCTCAGCTTGATGGCCCCTCCACTGGCGCCTTCACCGTCCTTGCCATAGGCGACATAGAGGTTTCCCTTGCTGTCCATGACACCTGAGTATGTGGCCTGGTAGGCTTCTGTGCCCAGGACAGTCTCTCCGTGCCAGGTCTGGCCCCCATCGTGGGAATGGGCCAGCACCAGCTCGATAAGCTCGTTCCGAGGGCCTCCAGGCCTGTGGTACAGCACGGCCATGGTGCCATCGGGAGTCTTGAAAAGGCGCTGCTGGAATGGAGCGCGGGCCTGGTCAAGGCCGACCTCGGCTATCAGGCCCGGCTGTGATGCAAAGGCCGCCGGCTGTGTGGGCGTCAGGGTGGGATCATCCTGGCCTGATGGAACCGGCGTGGCCGTGGGCGCAGGTGTCGGAGTGGTGGTGAGCCAGGGGCTGGACTCAGGAGTGCTGGTGCTTGAGGTGGATGGCCCAGCTTCGCCGCCAGCCGAGCCAAGGCCGATGATGGCGATGGCTGCTGCCACTGCGATAGCTGCGATTGCCAGGATAACTTTCATTGTTCCCCGGATATGCCTGGAGCCAGGCGGAAGATAAGCTACCGCACGGTCCCATGGTACCCAAGCGACTCCTTGATGCGCTCAAAGCTGACCTCCGGGGCCGTGCTTCTCATGAACAAAGGTACAACTTCGTGGTGAACATCAAAGGTAATGTCAGGTCTATATAAAAGGAATTTTTGGTGAACGAGAGTGAATGACATTCGGTGAGGCTGGACTGGCGCCTGTTTCTTCGCGGCACCTGGCCGGGCATGGCCCTGCAGGCCTTTCAAGCAGACCGATGCCCCTGGGCACTGCAACGGTGACCCAGGGGCATCCTGAAACTGCCTCATGTGGCTCGCGGGGCTGCGACCTGGTGTCCGCGGCTAGGCGCTGAGTTGGCTGTGGGCCTTGTGGGTGCGACGCTGCTGGGCAGGCTCCAGGGACCTGACGATCGCCACCATCTCTCTGACGTAGTTGTCCATGTTCAGCCGCTCCTCCACCACCCTGCGGGCGTTCTGGCCCATCCGCATGGCATCTTCCGGGTGGGACAGCAGGTACTCGATAGCCTCGCGCCAGGCCTGCACGTCCCCGGGAGGCACATAGAGGCCGGTCTCGTTCTCCTTGACCAGCTCCAGGCCGGCCTGGCCTTCGGTGCGGGTGACCACCACGGCCTTGCCCATAGCCATAGCCTCGTAGATGACCAGGGAGCCTACCTGGGTGACCCTGTTCTGCAGCGGCACGGCCACAAAGAGCGAGCGAGCGTACAACTGCCGAAGCTCGAAGGGCGTGTAGCGCACCAGGCGCACGTTGGGGGGCAGGTTGGCGGAAAGCTCGTCCAGGCCCTCTACCGCTGTCCACGGGCTGAAGGCGGCTATTTCAACGGACACATCCAGCCCGCGCACGGCCTCTATGAGCGTCGGGTAGTCCCGCTTGGAATAGCCGGCGCTGGACACCAGCCTCTCAGGGGTAACAGGCATTGGGCGCCAGAAGTGGTGGTCCGCCGGGTGAAGGACGGTGACCACCTGTTCCGGCGAAACACCAATCTCCTTCACCACCTTGCTGGCCACCGCCGGCCCATAGCACACGAACCGGTGGATGTGGGTGTACAGGCGCAGGGCGCGGATGAGGCGGATGTCGCCTGGCCTCACAACCCTGCTGTGGCAGATCATGACGTGCTTCTTCTTTGACCTGAACAGTTTCAGCAGAATGGCGAAGGGGATACCTATCCGCTCCACGTCAGTGATAATGAGGTCATACTGGCTGCGCTGCCGGAAGACCTTCCAGGCTGACTTGAATGTGTCCCACAGGGCCAGAGGGAGGCTGCGGCCCACGGTGGGGCCTTCCTCAGCCCTGATTATCTTGGCATCCAGGGCCTCGGCCAGGGCAAGGAAGTCACGCTGCGGCTCTCTGTCCTGGCGGACCTGGTCTCGGAGGCCCTCGTCAAAGGGCGCGCTGACCAGTATTGCAACTCTCATCTGCTTGGTTCTCCATAATGTGTGTACATCCTGTGGGTTGGAGCCGGCCCTGGGCCTGCCCCCGCCAGCGGCGAGGGCCTCCAGAAAGCCGGGGCCTGCCCGCCAGGCTGCCTAGTGCTGGGGTATGAGCAGCGACTTCCTGCGCTGTTCCAGGGCTACTTCCAGGCCGTTGACGTGGTCCACGTCGGTGAGCACAGGCAGGACATCCATGCCCCTGATCCACAGCAGCCCGGGGCGCAGTGGGTTAATCTTCCTGGCCACAGGGGGTATTTCATGGCCCAGGCCCGCCTTCAGGGCGATGTAGGGCATGTTCAGGCCGGCGGCGGTAAAGAACTGGTGGGTCGTGAAAAACCTACCGATGTTGATCTCGGTCAGGTTGGGGACGCCCCTGCGGTCGTAGGTCAGGTCAACCCCATAGATGCCATTGGGCCTGGGGTCAGCGGCCAGGATGGCCGCCATGGCGATTTCGTCCACCACAGGGTCAGACACCGTTTCGCCGGCACCGGTGACGCCAGTCACACCAGAAGGCGCGCGGTCGGAGAACTCCCAGTACAGCCGCTTTCTGCCCTGGGCCACAATTAGCTCGCCATCCTTCCAGATGGACTGCCAGGTAATGCTGTCCTTCTCCAGGCACTCGGCGGCGGTAAACCGCCCCCAGCCCTTCTTGAAGTCAATCCAGCACCTGGCCGTCTCCAGATCGGACACCGGCAGCGAGTCCTTGCCGGCCGAGCCGCGCGTGGCCCGGATCCACAGCTTCGGCCCCAGTTCCTGGAAGGCCAGCTTCAGGTCGTCCATATCGTTAATGGGCATGGTGCGCGGCACGGGCAGGCCAGCCTTCTCCCACACTCGCTGGGAAGCCAGTTTGTCCTCGCAGATCTCGATGGCCTGGTGTGACGGCAGGAAGGTCCTCACTCCCAGCTTGTCCCTCGCCGCCGATATGGTCAGCATCTCGGAGCTGACCTGGACGTGCAGCAGGTCAGGCTTCGTTTCCTCGATAATGTTGCGCAGCACAGGCAGATAGTCAGCGTCTTTTACCTTGGGTACCAGGTACCTCTCGTCGGTCTCGGCCCGCACCAGGTTGTACTTGTTGGCGTCAATTCCGATGGTGTGGACTTCCTCAGGCGCTGCCTTGAGAGACCGGGTGTACCCGATGGCTGGACTGCCCCCAGCCGCTGTGACCAGTACTCGAATCATGTGACCTCTCTTTCCCTAGGGGATGCAGTTTATTCAGAAGCTTTCCGCCGCTGGACTGTGGCCTCGCCACCAGACATGGGCGGAGGTTGCTTACTCCCGGGCCTGCGTTGCCAGGGCTTCCCTGATCACGCTGGCTACCTGTCGTACCTGGGTATCCGAAAGCTCAGGGTAGATGGGGATGGACAGCATATCATTGGCTGCCTGCTCGCTGCATGGGAAGTCCCCGGCGCGGTAGCCAAGGAAGCCGAAGGCAGGCTGCATGTGGAGGGGAATGGGGTAGTGCACTCCGGTGGCGATGCCCGCCCGCTTCAGAGACTCCTGGAGGCGGTCACGCTGTGGAGTCCTGACCACGAACAGGTGGTAGACCGGCTCTGCCCACTCGTCCTCCTGGGGCAAGCCAAGGCCGGTGCCCTCCAGGAGCGAGCGGTACAGCCTGGCGATGGCGCGCCGGCGCTCGTTCCACTGCTCCAGGTGCCTGAGTTTGGCACGCACGATGGCGGCTTGCAGGGTGTCCAGCCGGCTGTTGGAGCCCACCATCAGGTGCTCGTACTTGTCCCGGCGGCCATGGTCACGCAGCATGCGCACCTGCTCGGCGGCCTGCGGGTCGTCGGTTATGACCATTCCGGCGTCGCCATAGGCGCCCAGGTTTTTGCCCGGGTAGAAGCTGAAGCAGGCCACGTCGCTTACTGTGCCTACCCTCTTGCCCTTGTAGCGTGCTCCGTGGGCCTGGGCGGCGTCCTCGATAACCTTCAGACCGTGCCGGTCGGCGACCTCGCGTATGGGGTCCATGTCAGCGGGGTTGCCGTGAAGATGGACGGCAATGATGGCCCTGGTCCTGCTGGTCACCACTGCCTCGATGCGGGACGGGTCAATGTTCAGAGTGACGGGGTCCACGTCGGCGAAGACTGGCCTGGCGCCGACGTGGACGATAGCCGAGGCTGTGGCGATGAAGGTCAGGGGCGTGGTAATCACCTCGTCGCCGGGGCCAATGCCCAGCGCCAGCAGGGCCAGGCGCAGCGCCTCGGTGCCCGAGGCCACACCCACGCCCTCCCGTGCGCCACAGTAGGCGGCGAACTCCTGCTCCAGCAGGGCCACGTCCTCGCCCTGGATGAAGGACGCCTGGGCCACGACTCGTGCAATGGCGGCGTCTATCTCACTCTTGATGGAAGCATACTGGGCCTTAAGGTCAACCAGTGGGATCATCTGTCTTTCTCTCCAGAGGACCGCTGTCCGCTGTATCGGCGAGGCATTGACTCCGACCTGCCAGGCGCGGACGCCAGCTTACCTCGATGGCGATACAGGCTAACAAAACTTCTATAACCGTACTGGCTTTTGTTCAAACGTGCTACCGGAAGGGTACCGGAGTTGCCACTCGACGGCAGCTTCCATCTGGCGCTGGTCATACACCTGGCGGCTGTACAGTGGCCTCGCCGGGATGCCTATGACCACAGTTTCCGGCGGAACATCCTCGATCACCACCGCGCCCATGCCCACCACGGCCCGGCGGCCAATGACCACGCCGGCCTTGATGCGCGAGCCGGCGCAGACGATGGCGCCGTCCTCGATGGTCACGCCAGGCCATGCGGCGATCCCGGTGGTGCGCCTCACCGGCGGAAAGGGGTCGTCAGTGGTGACCACGCCAGGACCGATGAAACAGTCCCGCCCGATCCTGCTATTGCTGGCGATGAAGGTGCTGCCTTCTATCATCGTGCCGTCGCCTATGGTCACGTCCGACGCAATGTGTACCAGCGAGGCAATGGTGACTCCTGAGCCTATGGTCACCCTGGAGCCGATATAGACGAGGTTCCAGATGGATGTCCCCTCGCCTATGGACACGTCCTCACCCAGGACCACGTACTGGCCCTTAATTCCCTGCAATGGGCCTGCCTCAGGGCCTTCACCAAGGCGCTCCTTCTGACACGTGTTGCCAGGACCCGTCATTGGTGGACCAGACATCGTTTCCAATCTGCTTCCTCTTATCTTCAATACCCTGGTAAGTACCGGAGAAACCAGAATCTAGTCTCATGGCTTAGGAGGGGCCTACCTGGCCTCATCCGGAAGCGCCGGCTTCGGCGACTTGAGAGTGATGCAATAGCTTTCGCTGAGCAGCAGGGGTAAGGCTACCAGTGCCCTTGGTGTCCTGGAGAGTGCACTGTGCAGCAGGCTGAAAAAGTCCAGGCATGGCTTTGCCACCGAGTCCGGTATGATGGGGACTTCATGGAAGCCCTCCCTGAATACCGGGAGACGAAAGACCACCGGCCTCACCCCAGTCACGTACAGCCCGTATGGCTTGAATGCCCTGGCAAGTTGCTGGGGTGACGAGTGGTACTGGCTAGGCCGCGGTGTGCCTGCCCCTTCCCTGTCCGCCGAAAGGCCGGTCCGCAAGCTCAACAGCCGCAGCCTGCCTCTCCAGAGGGAGAACCGCGTCTTGGTTATGATCACTACTGTCCCGCCTGGGGCCAGAAGTTCGGCGGCCTTTCTGGCCAGCAAGTCCCTGTCGGCAATGTACTCGGTTGACCTGACCGCGAAAATCTTATCGAATTTGCCGCGCGGCTCGCATGAGAGGAAATCCGAGTGAATGTAAGTGACGGGAAGGCCGTGCGTGCGCTTTCTGGCTTCCTCGATCATGCTGGCCGAAAGGTCAACGGCCACCACTTCCTTGCTCAACATGGCGATTTCGCGGGTCCACGTGCCTGGGCCACAGCCTATCTCCAGGACTCTGTCCCTGGGCTTTGGCTTCAGCTCCTCCAGCAGGGCCGAGTGGGTCACATGATAGTCCCAGCGAGTGGCGTGACTGTGGAGCCACCGGCGTTCAATGTGTACCGACGCGATGCTGGAGAACCACTGCTCCCAACTGGTCACCTGGGAGCAATGGGCCCTGGCTACGGACTGCGCGCCGGCTGAGCGGTCACTCTCCCTGGCTACCTCATGCCTCACTATTGCATATGTGTCCTTTCCTAGGATGAGCAGGGCTGGCGCTATGCCATGTACCTGCCTAAATGGAGACCAACTCGGGCGCAAGGCCAACGGGCGCTCCATGCTGCTCCAGGGAGGCCTGGGCCGCCTCCAGCACTCGGACCACTTCCAGCCCGTTACTGCCGTCGGTAAGCGGCCGGCGCCCCTCTCTTATGCACCTGACGAAATGGGCACACTCCTGGGCCAGCGGCTCCAGCCTTGGTATTTCCGGCTTGAACACGTCGCCCGAGTGTAGGGAGAAGCGGGCTGCCCCGGTGGCGCCATTGGCGTCCTCCCTGGACACCCACTTGTCAAATATAGCTATCTTGCCGTCCTCCAGCGTGTCATCGTACACGGCCATGCGCTTGGACCCGACCAGGGTTACCTTGCGCGTCCTGCTGGGGTCAAGCCAGCTCACGTGGCAGTGGGCGATAGGCCCGCTGGGGAAGGTCATGGACAGGAACACCACGTCCTCGATGCCCCTGGTCAGGTACGAGGCACCCCTGGCTGACACCTCCACTGGTGCCTCGCCGAACAGGTACATGGCAATGGACACGTCGTGGGGTGCCAGGCTCCACATGGCGTTAATGTCCGTCTGGACCCTGCCCAGGTTCAGGCGCTGGGAGTACATATAGAACATCTCACCCAGGTCGCCCGACGCAACGATTTCCCTCAGCTTCTCCACGGCAGGGTTATACAGGAAGAGGTGTCCCGCCATGAGGACCAGACTGCGCTGCTCGGCCAGTCCGATAAGCTCCCGGCACTCCTGGGACGTGTAGGCCAGCGGCTTCTCCACCAGCAGGTGTTTGCCCGCCAGCAGCACCTGCTTCCCCAGGCGGTGGTGGGTCCGCACAGGCGTGGCCAGCACTACTGCATCGGCGTCGCTCTGCAGCACCTGTTCCAGTCGGGTGGTCGTCTTGATGCCGGGGTACTGCGACTCTATGGCTGCCAACTGCATGGGGTCCAGGTCGCAGCATATGGAAAGCTCACAGCCTTCCAGCCTTTGAAAGTTCCTTACCAGGTTTGGGCCCCAGTAGCCGCATCCAACGACGGCAACTTTAATCATCCTTGACTCCTGATGCTTCTCGTGATGTGAGACCTCTTGCTCCGCTACCGGCGGCCAGCAGGCTTCCCTCCAGGGGCGTGCAATGGCCCTCTACAGGCCTGACGTGGCCGGGTGGCGAATGAAACAGGGGATGCCTGGGGTGGTCCGGATTAGTGGGCCGCGACAGCTAGCTCCTCTGTCGCCTTGCGCCCACAATGTCCTGGGACCAGGTGCCTGAGTGGTTGCCCGTGCCAATTCCCAGGTAGACCAGGCCGGCTTGCTCCACCTTGAGCGGGTCCATAGCGTTGCGGCCGTCGGCGAAGACTCTGCCCCGCATCTCACGCCGCAGCCGTGGCAGGTCCAGGGCGCGGAACTGGGGCCACTCGGTGGCCAGGATGACGGCGTCGCATCCCTGTGCCATGTCATAGGGGTCTACGATGTAGTCCACGCCGTCAGGCAACTGATGAAGGTGGCGGTAGGCCTGGGGGTCGCATGCCCTGACCCTGGCGCCCTCCCGCTGGAGCTCCTTCACCACCTCCAGCGCCGACGAACGCCGCATATCGTCGGTGTGGGGCTTGAAAGTCAGGCCCAGCACGCCGACGGTGGCGCCCTCCAGCGTCCCCAGCAGGCCCTTGACCCGCTGCACCAGCCGCCTGGGCTGGTCGGTGTTGACGTCAATGACCGCTTTGAGCAGCTTGGGGCTATGCCCCAGCGCCTCGGATAGATGAGTCAGCACAGCCATGTCCTTGGGCAGGCAGCTCCCGCCGTAGCCAATGCCCGCGCGCAGGAAGTCCATGCCTATTCTCGGGTCCATGCCGATGCCCTGCGCCACAGCGCCCACGTTGACCCCTACCCTCTCGCAGATGGCCGCTATCTCGTTGATGAAAGAAATCTTCATGGCCAGGAAGGCATTGCTGGCGTACTTGATCATCTCGGCGCAGGACGGCTCGGTGAACCAGATGGGGCAATTGAGGGGCCGGTGTAGCTCGGCCACGGCCTCCGCCGCTAGCGGGTCCCGCGCGCCGATGACCACCCTGGTGGGGTGCATGAAGTCCGACACGGCATGGCTTTCTCGCAGGAACTCTGGGTTGGACACAATGGGCACAGGCCGCTCACCACGCCACATCCTGGCGAATAGGGACTCCATCATGTCCGCGGTCCCGGGGGGCACTGTGCTCTTGTTGACGATCACCACATCGTCGTGCCGCAGGTGCGCCGCAATCATCTCGTAGGCGCCATGGAAATAGCTCAGGTCAATCTCGCCCTGCTCGGTGGTGGGCGTGCCGACCGTGATGAAAATGAAGTCGGCGCTGGCCAGTCCCTCGGCGTAAGAGGCGGTCACGGAGAACCGGCCTGCTTCCATGTTCCTCAGGACCATAGGCTCTAGGTCAGGCTCGTGGATGGGGATGATGCCTTCCCTCAGGGCCTGTACCTTTGCCTGGTCGGTGTCTATGCAGAAGACTCTGTGGCCCAACTCGGCGAAGCACGCCCCGGTAACCAGTCCCACGTAGCCAGTACCGACAACCGCGATGTTTTTCACTTATCACCTCGACCACTATCTAGCGGACCGCTAAAACACTGACCTGCTGCCTGGCCTGCGTGCCGGGCCAATGGCCTTGAGCCTCCGCAACAGCCGGTTCTGTCGGCAGCGGTGAATTATGCCAGCCAACTCAAGCCGCCAGCGCAGCGGGTTCCCTCGGCAAAGGGACGCGTCAATCCTGCTCAGGTTGAACAGTGAGTGTTCCCGCTGCTCGATGCCACAGGCGGCGACGTACCCGGCGGTCCGGACCATGTCCCTTATCGCCGGGCTTGAGTTACCATAGGGGAAACTGAAGGTGGTGACCTTGCAGCCCAGGATGTCCTCAAGGAGTGCCCTGGAATCGGCGATTTCCTTCATGGCCTGGCCCGGGCTTACCTCGGTCAGGCGGCAGTGAGTCATACCGTGGGACCCCACCGAAACGCCGTGTTCCAGCATCTCCCTGGCCCTGGACACATTGAGCAGGGAGGTCTTCCTCGCCTTGCCGTTGTCCCAGGTGTTGACCCCGCCGAGGTAGCTACCCACCAGCATCACGGAGGCCTTCAGGCCCAGCTCCTCCAGAACAGGGAGGGCATTGGTATAGACTTCCTCGTACCCATCATCGAAGGTAATGACTACCTGGCGCCTGCCGGGTATACCGCCTGCTGCCAGCGACCGGGCCGCGTCCTCCAGCGAGACGGTCTGGTAGCCCTGGTGCACCAGGTATCGCATCTGGGACTCGAACTCGGCCCTGGAAATGCAGAGGTTGTAGGGGTCCGGCGTCTCCACCAGCTCCACCACCCTGTGGTACATGAGGATGGGTAGCCAGGGAAGCTCCTGCCTCGGTTGGCTGGTGCCGTTGGACACACACGCCGTCTGGGTTGAATTACGCACAGTCAGCCCGACCTTCCTTGTTACCATTCGATGGCAGGTGCTGCCCAATGTACCGTAAACGGGTCACCTTGCCATCCTTTGCGAAACTTAGCACAAGAAGCTTAATTACTTATCAGCAACCGGTTATGCAACCTGGCCGGACTTGCCGGCGCCAGACACGGCGCCATGAGGCCCGAAGCGTGCCACCTGCGCCATGAAGGCCTCGCGTCCACCCAACTGGTCCGCCACCCCTTGCCAGTAGTGCAGGCCGAAGATGATGCTGTAGCCCGGGTGGGACAGCCGGTACAGCCTGAGCCAGCTCAGAGTCCCCGCGACGGCGCGCGTCCCGCCCAGCGCCACGGCCCGCAGGACCGGCCTGCCCGTGCAGAGCCGGACTGACCAGCGGATGGCGGCGGGCTTGCGATGGTACCAGCCGAAGATTTCGGCCAGCACCTGTGGATGGCCTCGGTCTGTCGCCAGTCCCACGTCGGTGCGGCCATACAGGTACGCCGAGTTGCACCAGGACTTGAAGGCCCGGAAGCCACGGTGGACTGCCCAGGCCCTGTCGTTGAACTGGAAGGGCACGCCCGAGCGCTCCAGCCTGAACCCTAGCTCCACGTCCTCGCCACGCCGCAACTCCTCATTGAACCCGCCCACGTGCAGGAAGGCCTCTCTGTTGCAGGAGAAGTTCCCGCTATACAGCCTCCTGCCCGAGGCAGTGCGAAGCCCCTGGCCCAGCCGCCGGTAATGCTTCACGAAGATACGCTCCTCCCAGACGTTCCAGCCACCCCTCTGGCCGGTGCCAGAGGGCGCCAGGCGCCCCAGCACCACGCCACCGGGAACCTCCGTGTGGCTGGCCAGGTGCTCCTCCAGAAGGCGGCGGTCAGGCAGCACGTCGTCGTCAAGGAACACGACCACTTGGCCTGTGGCCATACGGGCGCCATTGTTCCTGGCCACGGCCACTCCCGACTGCTCCTGGTAGTGCGCCAGCAGTCTGTATGGCACCTCCAGCCGGTCCAGCATCTCCATAGTCCCATCCCTGGAGCCGTCCACAACCACTATGACCTCGAACCGCCCAGGCGCGATGCTCTGGTCGGCCAGCGCGAGGAGCAGCTCCTTCAGCAGCTCTCGCCGGTTATGGGTAGGGACTACAACACTAAGCTCAATTTCAGTCATTAAGCGGACTCCTCGGCAGGTGCGTGACCTCGGCGGGCCCCGCCTTGCGCCTTACGGCGGCGACCAGGAAGCGCAGGTCCTCCAGGGTCACCACCCTGGTCGCCAGCACAGCCATGCAGTAGGCCACAGAGGAGGCGGCCACCAGAGGTACAGGGCCTCCCCCAAGCCACCGCACGGCCAGTCCGGCCGCCACCATGACGCCGCCTGCCACCAGGATCTTTGCCAGGCTGATGCCCATGTCCCAGGTGATGACGCCACGGGGCATGAGGCGCACTCCCAGCGCCACCATGAAGACCTCGGACAGAAGCGTCGTCAGGGCGACACCGATGCCGCCGTTGCCGTAATGCTCCTGGAAGTAGGAGGCTGCCATGACATTGGACGCGACATTCAAGGCCACTGTCGCCAGCAGCCCCAGCGCCCAGGCCTTCTGCCTGTCCACTGCCACGGCAATAGTCCCCAGGACAGTCAGGAACGCCGTGATGGGTATCGTAAGCGCCAGGATGGTCAGGAGAGGCACCGTATTGGTGAAGCCCTCCGGGTAGGGCAATACGCTGATAATCTCGCTGGACAGCAGACTTATGCCCAGGCCCAGGGGCACTATGACCAGCCCGACCACCACTATGCTCTTGCGGGCTATGCCCGCCGTGGACACCATGGAGTTGACATGGACGCGGGACAGAGTGGGTAGAAGGGCCGTGGTCAGGACGATGGGGACCATCTCCAGGGTCTTGTAGATCTGGACCGCTGCGGCGTACCAGCCTACCACCGCCTCGGTGGTCATGAAGCGCAGGACCACCGTATCGGCCTGGTTGTACACGTCCATTATGACGCCCATCATCAGGAACGGCATGCCGCTTATGAAGAGGGCCTTCATCGCCTGAGGCTCAAAGCTGACCTTCAGGCTGAAGCGTCGGGCAATGTAGCCCGCGTTGAGCAGAAGGTTGACGCCGGCGGCGACCAGCAGCACCACAGCGTAAGGCACCACGCCCAGCCCCTGCACCAGCACCGCCACCCCCACCGACACCACCACCAGCTTTCCGGCGACCTCCGCCAGTGCCGGCCACGCCATGTTCTCCAGTCCGTACAGCACCGAGGCCATCAGGTGGGAGAAGGAGACCACAATGGCAGTGGCGGCCGCGATGAAGATGACTGTCCTGGCGTCGCCCGAGTACCCGGCCAGGTGCGCAAAGAGCGCGATGGCCGCAAAGGCCAGCACGGTGGTAATAAGCCGCATGCCTGTGGCTGCTGGCAGGTAGCGGGCTATCACGTCCCTGTCCCTGGCGATGGCCTTGATGAGGTACTGGCCGACTCCCAGGGACATGGCCGTGATGAATAGCCCCACCATGGACTGGGCAAAGGCCAGCTTGCCCAGCCCTTCGTCGCCCAGGTACCGGGGCGTGAACAGGACGAGAAGCCCGCTCAGCGCCCACAGCACCGCCCGGCGTCCCAGCATCACCACGCTGTTGCCGGCTATGATCTGGGAATCGCGGGTATGCTCTGCTGTCGCGACCTGCCCCATCGGCTAGTATGCTCCCCGGCCAGAAAGCGTGGCAGGTATGGTCTTCAGGACGATGACTACGTCCCTCCACAGCGACCAGCGCCTGATATAGTCCAGGTCCAGCCGCACCATCTCCTCAAAGCAAATCTCGGGGCCTCGCGTCACCTGCCAGAGCCCGGTCATGCCTGGCACAGCCTCCAGACGCTGGAAGTGCCATGGCTCGTACTCCTGCACCTCGCTGGGCAGTGGCGGACGCGGGCCGACCAGGCTCATGGTGCCCTGCACCACGTTTATGACCTGGGGCAACTCGTCCAGCGACAGACGCCGGATAATCCTGCCCACCCGGGTCACCCTGGGGTCGTCGCGCATCTTGAACATGTGGCCGGAGGCCTGGTTCTGGCTGATGAGCTGCTGCAGCAGGCTCTCGGCGTCCTGGCGCATGGAGCGGAACTTGTACATGTGGAACAGGCGGCCATGCCTGCCCACCCTCACCTGCCGGAAGAACACCGGCCCGGGGGAGTCCAGCTTTATCAACACGGCTATCAGCGCCATGACGGGCGCCGCCATCACCAGGGCAAAGCCGCCTACCACCAGGTCCATGGCCCGCTTGGCGTGCTCGTACCACCAGGAGAAGCGCTGCGTCTTCCACTGGGGCGCGGGCGCGACGGTAGCCGCTAGCTTGTAGCTGGAGGGATACACCATGGGATGGACGTTCCTGCCGCCGCGAGGCCGCGAGTCCAGCAGCCAGCGGATGTCGGCGTGCCTGTCAGCGGGGGCGGCCACCAGGACCTCGCCAGAGGCGCGGGCCTCCAGGATCCTGGGCAACGCCTCCAGGCTGCCCAGCACGGGCAGGTCCGTGACGGTATGGCCGTTGGTCGCGCCGTTCTCGGCCTTGACAACTCCGACCACCGAGTACCCGCCCGCGCTCTCGAAGCGCTGCTTGAGCGTGGCGGCGTTCTCGGGGCTGCCCACGATGATAACCTCGGCCGACCGCGAGCGCTGCTGGACTGAGCTGGCGGCCCTGTTCAGCAGGTACTCGCTAACGGGTACCAGGAAGGCCGAAATGGCCCATGGCAGCACCACCAGGTTGGGCGCCAGGGTCTCACGGGACACCAGCAGCCCCAGCGTGCCCGAGAGCATGGCCGCGAAGGACACGGCGCCTATCACCCTGAACCATCGGCCGGCGGGCGCCTCCTCGTACAGAGCGCCCTGGACTCTGAGCAGGTGCAGGACCGCCAGGGATGCGCCGACAAAGGCGGCTGACAGGCCAGCCGAGAGCGCCACGGGGACCGTCATCGGGCTGCCCAGGGTCCCCCACTGGCTGCTCACGAGGCCAGCCAGTGCTGCCGCGCAGGCCAGGGCTATGGCATCCACCAGCAAGCGAGTCGCGCCGCTGGCTGCCCCGGTCTGCTCTAGGCGGCCTGGCCCGGCCTGGCCCTGGGTTATCGGCTTGTCCACACTTACTACAGGGGTATTGATGTTATGCTCCGACACTTCAAATCTCCGGGGTGTAGCCCGCGCTTCTTCCTGGGAGAGCCGTGCGGGGCCAATCTGGCTTGGGACTCTTGTGCTGCGGAAGGACCGTGGCGCCTCAGACGGAAAGCGGCCTGGCGGAGACCTCGACCCTGTCACTCATGCGGCCGGCGCTTATAGACTGCAGGATGGCTTCGGCGGTGCGCCTGCTGTCGTGGCGCAGGGGCAACTCGCTGGCAGCCAGTCGTGCGGCCACGATGCCGCTGACATGGGCGCTCACCGCGTCCACGTCAGGCCTCACAGGGTATGCCCCTTCGGCCTCGTAGGCAGCCAGGACAGCCTGCGACGGGACTGACGTGTTCACCACTGCCCAGTGGAGCCTGGCCGGGGCCAGGTATCGGGCTACCTCGCTCACAAAGTCCGAAGCCTTGAAGCCGTCGGTCTCGCCCAGCTTTGTCATCAGGTTGCACACATACACGCGCGTGGCCGGCGAGGCCGCGATGGCGTCCACTATGCCATCGGGCAGCAAGTTGGGGAGAATGCTGGTGTACAGGTCGCCAGGGCCCAGCACGATGGCATCCGCGTCCAGGATAGCCTGAATGGCCCGGGGGTTGGCCTTCACTCTCGGAGCCAGGAAGATCTTGCGAATCCTGGGACTGGGCTTGGCCCTCAGGTCAATGTCCGACTCGCCCTGGATAATTCCACCGTCCTCCAGCTCGGCGCACAGTTCCGCGCGGTCCAGCGTCACGGGTATGACCTGCCCGGTTACCCTCAGCACCTGGGAAATCTCCTGGATAGCGCGCTCCAGGTCGTTGTTCACGGTGGTCAGCGCAGCCAGCAGCAGGTTTCCGACGGTGTGGCCATTGAGGCTGGTGTCCCGTCCAAAGCGGAACTCCAGGGCATTGCGCAGCGCCCGGGTCTCAGGAGTGTCCTCGCTCAGGGCCAGCAAGCACTGGCGTAGATCGCCGAAGGGCGGGTACCCGAACTCTTTGCGCAGAAGCCCGGAGCTGCCCCCGCTGTCGAACATGGTGACTATGACGGTCAGCTCGACGCCGAACAGCTTCAGTCCACCCAGCAGGTTGGAGCTGCCACTGCCGCCGCCGATGGCCACAATCCTGGGGACGCTCCCGTTTCCGTTTCTTGTGTGCATTCTTACCGCCCCTTTTCTACAGGTGCTGATAGCCCTTCTCCACCCCGGGAGGACTGCCGCGTGAAGGACAGGCTACCGCCGTCCCGTGCAGTCCGGGCACTGATGGCAAGCTGTTTCCCATCACTGATGGCACTACTTGAAGAGTCTGGTGTCCTGCCTGTGGCCACGTCCCCAGCTACCCATCGTGCAGGACTACCTTGCTCACCAGGGTGTGCAACCGTTGCAGCGTTCCAGGCTGCTCCGCGCGCCGGCCAGGCATGCAACCAGACCTTGGCCCGCGATTAGCGTGGTAGTTCTGGAGACTTCAGGGAGAGTCCTGTAGGCAGGCTGTCCTGTCAGGGCCCAGCCCGTTCAGGGAGAACCGTTTCTGGTCCTGGAGGCTCATACGCTACAAAGGTTACATTGTGAGCTTATCCCAGGCAGGTGAAAGGTTATAGGAATTTCGAGTCTATGACAGGGGATAAGTTAGTGAACAAAGGTGAATAGAGAGTGAAGAAGTTATACCCAAAAAACATGTTGCTGGCACACGGCCCGGGCCGTGTGCCAGCAACATGTCAGCCTGGAAGGAATGCAGTCCCGTCAGGGGCCAGGGACATACTCCACCCGGAGCAGCGCGGCCTGGCCTGGGCTGCCATCGAAGCTCTCCCAGGTGTGGTACTCGCTCTGGGGGACACCTGTGCCGTCCTCCAGCAGGACTATCTCGTTGATGGCCCCAAAGGTGGAGACAAGCTCCTGAATGCCCGCCGCCAGGGATGGCGTGCGTATCTTGGTGCCCGGAGTGGCCTTGG
>DAOUAM010000042.1:0-32699 GCA_034433305.1 Dehalococcoidia bacterium
GGAGGCAGGCTGCGCCATCCTGGAGTACGAGGGCCTGGACGGCGTGCTGCGGCAGACGCGGCTGTGCTTCTCGCCCAGGCCTCGCAGGCTCTCGGCCTCGGAGGCCCATTTCGAGGCCCGGCTGGAGCCCAAGCAGAAGGCGGAGTTCTTCGTTTCCGTCGTCTGCGACACTTCCACCTGCACCAATGGACACGACGGTACCGCAAGCTTCAGCGAGGCCTACGCCAGCCTGTCCAGGTCACTGGAGGCCGCCCGCAGCGAGGACTGCGACAGCTACACCTCCAACGAGCAGTTCAACGACTGGGCCAACCGCTCCCTCAAGGACCTGCACATGATGGTCACCGACACGCTGTGCGGGCCTTACCCTTACGCCGGGGTGCCGTGGTTCAGCACGCCCTTCGGGCGGGACGGCATCATAACGGCGCTGGAGATGCTGTGGGTCAACCCTGGCATCGCCAGAGGCGTGCTGTGCTACCTGGCCGCCACCCAGGCCCGGGAGGTCGCCCCTGAGCAGGAGGCGGAGCCTGGGAAGATCATCCACGAGGTGCGCGCCGGCGAAATGGCCGCGCTGGGGGAGATACCCTTCGGGCGCTACTATGGCAGCGTGGATGTCACCCCCCTCTTCGTGGCCCTGGCCGCGGCCTACTACGAGCATACGGGCGACCGCGTGTTCATTGACGCCATCTGGCCCAATATCCTGCTTGCCCTCCGGTGGATAGACGAGTACGGCGACCTGGACGGCGACGGGTTCGTCGAGTACTCTGGCCGCTCCCACAGGGGCCTGACCAACCAGGGCTGGAAGGACTCGGAGGACTCGGTGTTCCATGCCGATGGCACGCTGGCCGAAGGCCCCATCGCCCTGTGCGAGGTACAGGGCTACGTGTATATGGCCAAGCGGGCGGCTTCGGAGCTGGCGCGCGTCCTGGGACACGCGGAGCTAGCCAGGAAGCTGGCCCTCCAGGCCCATGTGCTGAAACAGCGCTTCCATGCGGCCTTCTGGGACGAGGAGCTTTCCACCTACATCCTGGCCCTGGACGGCAAAAAGCGGCCCTGCCGGGTCAAGACCTCCAACGCCGGGCACGCCCTGTTCTCGGGCATCGCCAGCCGCGCCCACGCCGAGCGCGTGGTGCGCACCCTCATGGCCCCGGACTCCTTCTCAGGCTGGGGCATCCGCACCGTGGCGACCTCCGAGGCGCGCTACAACCCCATGTCCTACCACAATGGCTCAGTGTGGCCGCACGACAACGCGCTCATTGCCCGGGGCATGGCCAGCTACGGCTTCAAAGACGCCGCCATGACGGTGTTCACAGGGCTTTTCGACGCCGCCATCGCCATGGAGGCCCACCGCCTGCCGGAGCTTTTCTGCGGCTTCCCGCGTGTCACCGGCGACAGGCCCACCATTTACCCCATCGCCTGCTCGCCCCAGTCCTGGTCTTCAGCAGCGGTGTTCATGCTGCTCCAATCGTGCCTGGGGCTTACGGTCAGGGGTGCCCATCGCCAGGTGTACCTTTACAACCCTGCCCTGCCAGAGTCTATCCAGGCGGTCCGCATCAGGGACCTCAAGGTAGGCAACGGCTCCGTGGACCTGGACATGCAACGTTACCCCACCGACGTGGTCACCAACCTGGTGCGCCGCAAGGGCGACGTGGGCCTGGTGGTGGTGAAGGGGCGGTAGCCGCACTGTGCGTAACGGCTGACAGGGAACCAAGCTCTGGCCCGGCCCCCTGTCCTCATATCAGAAGGTGTATGAGGAGATAGGCTTCTAGACTTCGGTCCGGGCGTCTAGTCTGGGAGAACCTCTCAAAACATGGTAACGGTCGCCGTAAGAGTATATGTAGTTGCATCCAGGCCCGTGGCCTTCCAGCAAAACCATATGTAACGCTATGCAGCGTAGCCCTTGGCGTAATGCTACATCTTTATGGTCGTCTCAATATATCGTTGCTTGTCTAAGATTTCGCACAGGTCATGCACATCACCATCGGTGCTATAGATTGCAACATCAGATGGCGCCTCGAGGACAATAAGCGCATCAGAAATCGGGTAACAGTTCGAACGCTCCCCAAAGGGTACATCTTTGCCTGACAGGATTTCGGTGAATGCCTTTGCGGCCCTGGCCAGGTTAGGCCTGTCATAGTGGTCCGCCGAGGAGATAATCTTCTCAATGATTTGCCGGTGTTGCTTGATAAAGGCTTGCACCTGACATGAAGGTGGATTTTCCTTCAGACATTTGAGGCCATCTATGTCATACTCGCCTCGGTCATTTCGCTTAGGACTCCAGGCCTTCAAGACGCATCCTACCTCGTCGGCAAAACACGCTTTATCTATAGAGTCCCAGAAGTGGTCATGCGCCTTCCATTCGATAAAGTCCTCCAGTCGCTCCAGTGTAGCTTGCCTATCTCCATCAAAGCCCAGAAATGCCAGCAGAGCTATTGTGCGACGGTACTTGCGGTGTGACGGTATATATCTGCCCAGCCGTTTGACGGCCTCCTCCACGCTCGGCGAGGTATAGAGAAGGTCTCGGAAAATGATAGCGTCCTTGATAAGGGTACGGTTGAACTCGCCCAACACGTGGCCCGAGGTGCAAAGATTGCGACCGTGAATATTGTGTCTGATAGTATCTCGGCGTCCTTGCTCACCGATAACACGCTCGATCTGAATGGTGGTTTCCAGGAACAAGGACTCTTGTTCAGTGGGTATTTGTGCCATGGCGGGAATTGACAAATTTGTCCGACGGAACAGTTTCAAAACCCTGTTGTCTCAGCATCTTGTCCAGAGACCGGACCTTTTCCCTATCCCAGTCGAGGTCTTCGAGTAATTGCAGCGCAGTTTTGATCGTTTCAGCCTGACTTAAGCTCATGTCCTCACTGTATACAGAATGCAGCGCGTCATAAACACACAATACAGCCGATGTCAAGTGTCTGTTGCTCCTGGAACGGCTTAGATTTAATAATACCCTCATTTGCTCGATGATCTTGACATGATGAGACAATCTGAGCGTCAATTCGTCGAAGTCTTGCAACAACGCCTCAGCCGTCTTCACAACTTCTTTAACATTGCTTAGCCACTCGTATTCACCAGAGGCAGCAGCAGGGATCGAGTCCCTTTCTTGGTGCCACTCGATATGCCTGGTTAACCGAGCAAGCGCAGGTCGCACGCCAGATTCTATTTGAGCTTCCAGACGTTCCACGCGCTCTTCAAGCTCTGTACCCGGTCCGTGCCGACCTTTCATTTCTATATACCATGGAAGGCTGCGACTAAGGTAAACGCGAAGCATACCCTGGAAGTATGTGCTGGCGATGCGTTCAGGGAAATCTCTGAAAAGCTCGGAGGACAATGGAAAGGCAAGCTGCCTGGGTGGCTGCTGCTTCTCTTCGGCTTCACTATACCTTTCCCATTGTGGCGCTGGCTTTTGCTCAGACATATTAGTGTTCTCTGTGAGTGTCCATCACCTCTCTTAAGGCTGTAAGAGCCTTGTTGAGGGCATGAAGGAGGTCGCTGAGGTCTTCTACTGTCATAGTAAGCGTCAATGACTCAGTGCCGGAAGTATCTACGATGTCAAAGATGAGAGGAGAAAGAAAGGGCACGTTATCCTGACCACCGGATGGCATCTGTGCAGTTATGCGAACAGTGGCGTAGTCCAGATTGGCTGGAGGGCTTCCTGTGCTTTCGCTCCGCTTTTCAACTACTTCCCAGGATACATCAAGATAGATGCTGTTTTTTGATGTACGCTTTATCGCATAATGGCGCCGCAGGTCGGCGGTTACCAGCCTATCTTCCACGTACTGGATACGAGCGAGGACCTCGTCTCGAAGCTGGTCCTCGGCTGGTGTAGGGCTGCCGCCCGTTCGGTAGGCGCTCTCATGGCTTGCAAGAAAAGATACGACCATGTTCCTGTAACCAGTCAGGATACCTGAAACCATAACTGGTATGTCATGTCTTAATTGCCCGATGCAAGCCTTGGGCAGATTGTGTTTTTCGAGTTGAAGGGAGACATTGTCCTCAGCGAAGTCGAAGGAGACCTGTGCAGGCAGTCGAAAGCGGACTTTGACGAGACCAGCAGTTAACCAGGAGGCTAGCAAGTCCACCAACCGGGTGAATTCGTCATGTCCAACATGGCCAACTGTAATCTGGCTGCTCATGGCGCAAAGCCCGGTATAGGGTATCTTGACAGGTTGCCGTGGAAAAAGGACAAGGTTACTCTATCACTAGGGCAGGAAAACCTCAAGCCCCAGGGGAGGATGGCGACGCACCAGGGCCTTGACGTGCAATTTGGGAGCCTCGCTTTCTTCCCTGGCTTTAGATGGTTCGAGTAGTTATACTCAGACCGTCGAATTTAGCTGCCTGGATGACGTCTCCGCTGCTACCCACCGGCCGCGGCGAAGCGGTCGGGCGCGAAGGGGGCGATGGGCAGGCCGGTCTTGCCCGATGTCACCAGGTCGGCAGTGGCCTTGCCGATGCCCGGCGCGATGAGGATGCCCTTCTTGCCAGCGCCCGTCGCCAGGTACACGTTGTCCCAGCCTGGCGCCCTGCCGATAATGGGCAGCCAGTCGGGTGTCACCGGGCGCAGGCAGGCCGTGTGCTTGACCAGCCTGGCCTGGGCCATGGAAGGCATGAGCCTGATGGCGCCACTCAGCAGTTTCTGCTTCGCCGACTCGCTGGGCTGCCTGTCGAAGCCGCGCCGCTCCTCGGTGGCGCCGCACCAGACCAGGCCATCGGCCCGGTGGAACAGCGACACGCCGCCGGCGCCCAGGTCGTGGGCCAGCGCCGGCCCCGGCAGCGCCATGCGCAGGATTTCCCCCTTGAGCGGCTCTACGGGCACCGGCGCGCCCAGCCACGGCTCGGCCTCCCGCGACCACGGCCCCATGGCAATCACCACCGCATCGCAGGCCAGCTCGCCGTCGGACAGTAGCACGGCGCCCACACGGCCACCGGCCCGCCTCAGTCCCGTCACCTGGCCGGAGCGCACGCGGGCGCCATGCCGCTGGGCGGCCCTGGACAGGGCCAGGGTGTAGAGGTAGCTGTCCAGCACCGCGTTGCCGTACATGTACAGCCCCGAGATGACGCCGGGCGCCACGCGCGGCTCCAGCTCTCGCACGTCGCGGGCGTCCAGCCAGTGGGCCGAGAAGCCCTGGGGCGCCTTCTGGAAGATATCAGAGGTCTCCCGCAGTCCCGGCAGATCAGACTCGGCCAGGGCCACGTGGACCATGGAGATGACCCGGGGAAGGAAGTCCACGCCCGACTCGGCCTTCAGCTCCTCCCAAGAGGCCAGGTGCATCCGGTAGGACTCGATGGCCAGCGGCCCCAGCGGGCCGGGGATGCCGGCGCCCTGGAGGGGGTTCAGCCCGCCGGCCGAGTAGCCCGACGCCTGGGAGCCGATCCCCTCGCGCTCCACGATGGTGACATCCGCGCCCTCGCGGGCAAGGTACCAGGCAGCGGCGCAGCCGGCCGCGCCCCCACCAACGATGACAACCTGGCTGGTGTTGCTCATAGGCGCTCCTGTGCTCCAGTAAGCGTTGGGATGGCATCCATGATACACCGGCCGGCCAATACCAGTGCACTGATCCGGCGTGGGCCCAATCGCCAGCGGGGGAGGCGCTGCTAGGTCAGCAATATACCGCCATCCACGATAACTGCCGCGCCTGTCATATAGGCCGATGCAGGCGAGGACAGGAACAGCGTCACCGTGGCGATGTTATCCGGTGTGCCCATGCGCCGCAGGGGAATCCTGGCGATGAACTGTGCCCGTATAGCCTCGGCCTGCTCGGGCGACAGCCCGGCCAGGGACTGCTGGCTGCCCTCGGTAGCAATGGCGCCAGGCGCGATCATGTTCACTCGAATCCTGTAGGGCGCCACCTCAAGGGCGAAGTTGCGGGTGAACATGAGCAGGCCGCCCTTGGAGGCGTCGTAGGCCGCCAGGCCAACAGACGAGGGGTGAAAGGAGTCAATGGAGCCAATATTGACTATGACACCGCCCCCACCTTGAGCAATGACCTGGTTGGCGAATTCTCTGGAGTAGAGGAAAGCTCCCCGCAGGTTCACGTTCTGCACCCGGTCCCACTCCTGGACACTCATTTCCAGCGCTGGCCTGAAAGGATAGATGCCCGCGTTGTTCACAAGCACGTCCAGGTGACCGTACTCGCCGACGCTGGCCTGCACCACCTGGCGCACCGATGATTCCTCCGCCACGTCGCCTACCAGGGCCATGGCCGTCGCCCCGGACTGGCGGACCTCTTCCACCGTCCGAGCCGCGGCGCTCTCGTCCCTGTCCATGACCACCACCGCGGCGCCCGCCTCGGCAAGGCGCCGCACTATACCTCTCCCGATGCCCATTCCACCGCCAGTGACGATGGCAACTTTGCCCTCCAGACTGAGCAGCTTTGAGACCGGAATGTGCTCACTTTGCTGTGCCATGATTGCTCTCCTGAGCCACGGGGGCATCCCCATTCCAACGTCTTCGGGTCACTCTCACGTCGGTGCCGCTGCCTCCACCAGCAGCACCGTGTCTTGACCCTTGAAAGGGCATCCCGTGTCTTCCCTCCATCTAATCGTCCGCGGCGAAGCCCTCGGCCAGGGCACGGGCCGGCAGCCTGGGCCGCCGCGCGCTGTACACTAGGACTCCCGCCAGCCCATAGGCGACCACGCCGAATACGAACAGCGAGCCGTAGCCGTTGGTGAGGCTGAAGAGCAGCGCGCCCAGCGTCGGCCCCAGGCCCAGGGCGCCCGTCTGGAAAGGCCCCATGATGCCCGTTATGGACCCGAAGGAGCCTCGCCCGTAGTACTGCGCCAGCATCATCTGGCCCAGCACGTTCAGCCCGCCCGAGGCGAGGCCCCAGAGGACCACCATGGCGAAGCCGCCGCCGGCAGGCTCCACGGCCATGAACAGCAGCGTCGTGATGCCGCTGATGATGCAGGCGATGGCAGCCAGCCCCCTGGGCGAGAAGCGGTCGGCCAGGTAGCCCCAGCCAGGGTTGACCACCGCGCCCAGCAGCGAGCTGAGGCTGAGGGCGGTCGCCGCCACCGGCTGGGACAGGTCAGCGTCCCGCAGGTAAGGCACCACCTGGAAGCTGACGGCCCCCGAGACCAGGACAGTCAGCGACTCCGCCACCAGGATGAGCCAGAAGGCCCCGGTGCTGGCCGCCTCGCCGGCCTTCCAGTTGAACTCCCTCGCACCGGGAGCAGCGGGCCTCGCCGCACCCCTGGACGCTGCCTGCTCTTCCCGGGTGTCATCGCCGTCGGGGCGCAGGCCGATGTCCTCCGGCCGGCGCCGCATGATAAAGAACAGCGGCAGCGCCATGGCCAGCATGAAGAAGCCCATATACTGGTAGGCCGCGCGCCAGCTCAGCGCCACGGCTATGAGGGATATGACCTGGATGTTGATGGCGCCGCCCACGGGCCGGGCCATGGAGGTCAGCCCCAGGGCCAGGTTGCGCCGCCTCCGGAAGAAGTTGACGGCCACGGTGCGCGGCACCACGCCGATCAGGACCGGGTTGGCAATGCCCCTGCCTATGATGTAGGCGGCGTAGAACTGCCAGACGGCGTGGACGCCTGCCAGGGCGAAGAAGGAGCAGGCCAGGACCAGCGCCCCCACGGGCATGAGCAGCCGCGGGCCATGCCTGTCGGCCAGCCGCCCGACGACGGGGGTCAGCAGCCCCGATGTCCACGTGCCGGCGGTGACGGCGAAGGCGATGGTGCTGCGCTTCCAGCCCAGGTCCTCGAAGATGAGGCTCTGGATGCCGCCCAGCACAATCTGGGTTATGCCGGTGGCAGCGTATGTCCCCACCGCCGCCGTCCCCAGCACCAGCCAACCGTAGAAGAACGGCGTCCGCGGTCGCCACTCGGCTATGCTCCTGAACAGGTACATGCTCAGTCCGGTCACTCAGAGGCTGGATCAACCGATAACGCATGATGCATATTAGCGCTGCGCCGGTGGTAAGGCGCAACCGGCCCCCTCTCTGACTCTCCCCCAAAGGGGGCGAGGATGTCCCTTCCCCCCGTGGGGGACGGTCAGGAAGGGGGCCAGCCGCCAGCCCCGGCACGGGGGGGTAAACACTCTCAATCGCGCAGTATAACGCCGCCGTCCACGTGGATGCACTGGCCCGTGACGTTGCAGGCGTCCTCAGAGGCCAGGAACGCGGCCATCTTGCCGATGTCCTCCGGCGTCTGCGGCCGGCCCAGGGGTATGACCGGATCGTACTGCTCCCTGAAGACCTCGTAGGGCGACTTGCCGGCCAGGGAAGGGTCACGCCGCTGGCGGGCCAGGGCGCCAGACTCCTGGAAGGCCGTCCAGACCGCGCCGGGGCATATGGCGTTGACGTTGATGTTGAAGGAAGCCAGGGTATAGGCCAGGCCCTTGGTGTAGCGCAGCACCGCCGCCTTGCTGGCCGCGTAGGCCCCGGTGCTGCGGCGCGCCGCGTGGCCCGCCATGGACGCGATGTTGATGATCTTGCCGTACCGCCGCTCCTTCATGTGCGGCACGGCGGCGTTGCAGCAGTGGACCACGCCCTTGACGTTGATGGCGAAGGTCACGTCCCAGTCCTCCTCCCGGTCCTCGCCCGTATGCCGGTTGGGGGCCGACGCCACGCCAGCGTTGTTCACCAGGATGTCCAGGGCGCCCCACTCGGATATGACGCGCCGCACCGCCTGCTCCGCCGACGCCGGGTCAGTGACGTCCAGCTTCAGCGCCAGCGTCCTGACGCCCTTGATTTCGGCGGCGACCCGCGCGGCCGCCTTTTCGTCAATGTCCGTGAGGGCCACCGCCGCGCCCTGGACGGCCATCACCCTGGCGATACCCGCGCCTATCCCCGAGCCAGCCCCCGTCACCAGCGCCGTCTTCCCTGTCAGGTCTCCCAGCATGTTCTTTCACCTCGCGCTTCAGGTTGGGACTCCCAGGCCCAGCAACAGCAGGGAGGGCCTGAGGAGAAAGCAGCAGGCCCTATTGTATAGCCCGGATATGTAATAGCGCCACGTGGACAACAGAGTGGCAGCGCCCCGAAGCCCTCCGGCCGTGCCTGGACGATTGCACAGGACGACCTAATGTTAGTTCATCGCAATTCATGAAAGTACACCAAAGTCTCATTCTTTATCATATTATTTTCACTAAATAATGCATGTTCCTGGTTTATATTGACAGTCTACTCCTCCAGAGAGGGCCATCTGAAGAAGGCCCATGACGGGTGCCATCATAAGGAGGTCAGCCGTGTAAAAGCCACCAGCCGTGACCTGCCCTGGACCAATCTCTAGTACAAGGAGGGAGCAAGATGAAAAAGCTATTAAGCTGATGGTGGTGCTGCTGGCCCTGGGAGCGATCGTCGGCGGTGTCACCGGGGAGATGACGGCGTCGGCTGACAGTGGCGCTGCCACCTTGAGCTATATCATTGTCCCGGCAGGTGCCATACCGGGCCTACCTCCCAATATCGCCATGGCAGCCAATGGTGACACCGTTGAAGTCAGCGGCGAAGGCACCATCACGCTGCACCCCAAGTCGGCCACGGGCGGAGGCAGCCTGGTCCACCGCGCCCCCGACGGGACTATCATCGGCACCGGCACTTGGGAGGCCGCAGAACTCCTTAGCTACAAGTCCTTTGGCCCTGCCACCCCGGAGCAGATCGCCGAGATAGCCGAGAGTTTAGGAATTGTCTTGCCGGAAGGCGCTGAAGGAGGCCGCGCCCTTATCGCAGTCCGGCTGGTCCCCGATGACCCTGCCCTGGGAGAGTTTGAAGGGACTCTCACAGTCGTCTGTCTCCTGGGCGACAAGATACCTGGTGGCGCCAAGGAGGGCGTGAGGCTCAACGTCCACGACGTGCTGAACTTCAACAAGATCGTTTCTGGAGGGACCCTGTTCGTCAGGGAATAGCGGCTGCTGCCGCCAGTCTGGCCTGCCCATGACAGGAAGGGAGTAGATTCCGTCAGGGTACTCACCGCCAGCCCGTTTGGAGCTGGCGGTGAGTACCCTGGCTCCGGGCAACCTGCTACAGCTTGGGTGACCTGAAGGAGCCAGGAAAATGAAGCAGATGAAGTTGGTAGTCATCATCGCCGCCGTTGCAGCGGTGGCTTTGCTGCCAGGGCTTGCCACTGCTCAGGGAGGTACCCGGGTCACGGGCGGCGGCACGGGTACTTTCGGCGCCGACCTGGACGGCGACGGTGACGTTGACGGCTCGCAGTTCAGCATAGGGGCCAGAGTCCTAGCCAACGGGTCTGCGCAGGGACACTTCCTGTGCCTCATGGCTGGCCGTTCCGATTTCCTGGGCCTGAGGCTGATGGCCGTAGAGGGGAAGGTAACAGGCGGCTCCATCAATGGCACCAGCGCCACCCTGACCGGGACCGCCACCGTCAACCTGGGCAACGGCAAGATTTTCAGGGACGTCCCGTTCGAGGTGACGGTCACCGAGGGTGGCCCCGAAGTGGGCACCCTCAAGCTAACAGTCATCGGCGCCTTTGATGGCGTGCCCGGCGATACAGCGCCTGGCAACGGCAACTACGACCTGCCAGTGGAGACCGTAGCCAGCGGACAGATCGCAGTCCATTGAGGTGGTCGAGGGCCATAAGGGCCTATCCGACAACCCCGTTCGCATGCGTGATGTACCGATGCACTATGGAGGGACGGCGACGCATGGCCTGCCAGCCCCCTACCAGCCCCCTTCCTGACCTTCCCCCAGAGGGGGCAGGGACATCCTCTCCCCCTTGGGGGAGAGCCAGAGAAGGGGCTAAAAGCCACCATAACTCCAGACGTGGTGCCCGGTGCATCACGTGTGTTGGCGGTGCGCCTGCCGGACCAGGAGTGGTTGGATAGGCCCTGAATGGGAGTGAAAGGTGAGAAAGCTGGCCTTTGCTTCAATGCCAGCAGCCCTGTCCTGGCTCAGAGTTCCAGGGCCATCAGCTCTTCCGAGAAGAGCACCTGGCCGTCGTAGAGCTTCCTGACGTCGCCGATGCCCTTCTCCATGGGGCCGTGCCTGGAAAGGTTGGGGCCGATGTGCACCAGCACCAGCTTCTTGACCCCCGCCTCCTGGGCCATGCGGGCCGCCGCCGTGGTGCCGCACTGCGCCCGTGCCTCGCCGTTCCTGTCCATGACCTCCTGGTCGTCCCAGCACATGCACAGCATCATATCGGCGTTGCGGGCCAGGTCCACCACGGACCGGCAGGGCTGGGTGTCGCCGGTGAAGACGATGCTGCCAGAGGGCGTGTCCAGCCTGTAGGCCAGGGAGTCCAGCCACGGCTGCACGTGCTCGGCGACGGCGGCGGTCACCTGCCAGTCCTTGCCCGAGTAGACCCTGCCGGGGCCGACGTCCCTGGCGAGGACATCGGGAGGCCTGCGGGGCAGCTTGCCGCCACGGTTCACGTACACCTGCTGGCTTACCGGGTGGTTAACCCGCGCCTTCCAGTCGTGGGCGAAGGCGCCGTTCTCGCCCAGGATGCGCTCGGTGATGGTCTCGGTCAGCGTGGGGCCATAGACCTGGAGCCGGTTCTCCTTGCCGATGCTCTGGTCCCAGCGGCACAGCAGGAAGCAGGGGTAGTCCACATCATGGTCAAAGTGGTGGTGGGTGAAGAAGAGGTAGTCAATCCTGGTGGGCCACAGGCCGGCCTTCACCAGCTTGTGCGTGGCGGCCGGGCCGCAGTCCACCATGATGAACTCGCCGCCGGTCTCGACGACGAAAGAGGAGCCGAAGCGGTAGGGCGTCGGCGTGGGCGTGCCGGCGCCCAGCACATAGATGCGTGCCATCTGCTACACAGGACCTCCCCAGATGATGGCAAAGTGTAGCAGGTCTCAGCACGGCAGCGCCAGACGCCAGCCCCCTCTCTGGCTCTCCCCCAGAGGGGGCGAGAACAGCCCCTGCCCCCTGTGGGGGAAGGTCAGGAGGGGGGCCAGACGCCAGCCCCCTCTCTGGCTCTCCCCCAAAGGGGGCGAGAACAGTCCCTGCCTCCTGTGGGGGAAGGTCAGGAGGGGGACAAGGCAGGGTCAGTTGTAAGACAGCACGCGCACGCCGGCCGTGTCCGGCACCACCAGGACGCGGGAGCCGGAGGCCGCGTTGATGCGCTGGGCCAGGTCCTGGAGGCCCTCCGCCGCAAGCTGCGGCGCCGCTGCGCCGGGGTCCGCCCAGCGCAGGACGATGACCCGGTACCCCAGGGCAGCCTCCAGGTCGCGCACCAGCGCCTCGCTGCCCTCGCTCACCAGCACCGAGACTTCCTTCCTGCGGGCGGGCCGCTCGGGCACCGGCTGCACGCCCTCGGCCCGCCGGTCCTCACGGTACACACCCCAGTAGTAGGGCAGGAACACGCCCACCGCAGCGGCTATCCCGATGGCCGTCTTGGTAGTCCGCAGCGTCTCCAGGCCCAGCTCGGCCTCCAGCCAGTCCCGCAAGAACACAAACAGGACAAAGCTCACGCTGCCCAGCAGCGCCAGCACGCCCACGCCCAGCGCCACGAAGATGAACACCCGGCGGGCCGTCGCCAGGCGCTCCTCCACGGTGCCAGCGCGCACCTGACGCTGGACCACACGCCACCAGTAGTAGCCCCATATCGGGCCGCCAAGGACGGCCAGGGTTATAACGGCGGCTAGCTGGTTGCGCCAGATGCCCGGCCCGGATACCACCGTCCTGCCGCTCTCGGCGATGATGGACAGCGACAGGTCCACCAGCGTCACCACAGCCACCGCCAGCGCCCCCAGGCCCAGGGCGGAGAGTATGTAGGCGTAGGAGCGCCTCGCGCCCATGGCTTCCTCAGCGGACACCTGCGCCTCCTGGCGCACCACTACCCAGTGGTAGACTCCAAGGACGGCACCGATGAGCAGCGCCGCCAGCGAGCCTGGGAGGAACCTGAAGTGCTCCGCAGCGGTGTCGTCGCCGGGCACGCCCATCAGCCATACCAGCGTCCCGAACAGAATGACGCCCAGCGACACCAGGAAGGTCACGACGCCACCCAGGACGGCAAAGATGTAAAGGTACACCTGCCTGAAGACCGAGCCGTAGTCGCGCCGGGCGAAGTACAGCCAGTGCGCGCCCCAACCCACGCCGCCGACCACCACCCAGGACAGCCCTTCCCGCAGGGACCGCTGCCACAGTCCAGGCTCGCCCCTGAGCAGCAGCGGCACCGAGAACAGCACATCGTATGCCTCCTGGAACACCACATCCAGGATGCGCCCGGCGCCGATGGCAACCACTACCAGGGCCACCAGCGACACCAGGTACAGGTACAGCCTCCGCACACCCAGCGTATCCCTGGTGGGCTGGCCTTCGGCAGCCTCCACCGACCAGTGGAAGCCCCATACCACGGCCCAGGTCACCAGCGCGGCCCAGTCGTAGCCCTCGAACCTGTCCACCCGGAAGGCCCACTGGACCAGGTCTATGGCAGCCGGGAAGGAGAAGGCCACGGCGACGCCCAGGACCAGGTAGTTGTAGAACTTGCGAATGACCGAGCGCCGCTCGGCGGGCAACTCCCTGACGTGGCCCTGGACTATGCGCCAGTGCAGCGCCCACAGGGGCAGCCCGACGATGAGCAGCGACGCGCCTATGGCCAGCCGCGTCTTGGACGGCGATATGACCACGCCGCCAAAGAGGTCGTCCAGCACGTACTGGCCGATCTGCACCACGCCATTGGCGGCCATCATGAGGGCGACGAAGGACACAACGTAGAAGTAAAGCCTCCTGACCACGCCTATCCCCAGGTCTGGCTCACCGCCGCCCTCCTGGCGTCGCCACACCACCACGGCATAGGCCACTACCACCACAACTACCAGCACAACCAGAAACGGCACGAACTGTAATATAGCCATGGCCCTTTCCTTTCTACGGCGTAGGCGTAGGGGTCGGCGTCCGCTCCGTGCTGCCCTGCTCCTGGCTGGCGCCGGCCGATGGCGACGGCGTCGGGCTGGGAGTGGGCGTGGGGGTGGGCGTCACGGTGGGCTGCGGCGGGACAGGCTCGAACTTGCGGCACGCGTAGGTAGGCCAGGGGTACTCGGTGAAGCGCCACTGACCATCTTCCTGCTTCAGCGTGAACACCTGCTCGTAGGACGACTCGGACGTGTCGAAAGGCCCGCCCCCTCCATAGAACTGCGTTATCCTCACCGTCACAAAGGTCACATCCCCCACCACCCTCGTGTCCACCAGGGATATGCGCGTGTCGCCCAGCCTGTCGTTGCCAGGTATGTCGCTGCCCACGAACTGCTCCAGGGTACAGTCCCTCTTGAGCTCGCTGGACAGCCAGCCATAGGCCGCCTCGTAGTCGTCGGCCTCCACCGCCTTCAGGTACCGCTGCACGGCACCCGCTGGAGTCCCCTCGGGCAACACCTCCTCATCACTGGTCATAGCGATAACAATTCCGGCAATCAGCAAGACTACCAGGAGGACAGCGCCTCCCGCCAACCATGCTCTGGCCATTGCTCCACCTTCCTGTCACCATAAAGACCTGCGATGCCGTGCATAACGGCGCACACCAGCCAGGCCGTTACGCTGTTCGCCAGCACCCCAGCCCAAGCATCCCATACACCATATGAGGAAAACGTGAGAAGAACACTCCCATGCATGAAGCCTCCGTGAGAATGCTGAAGGCGCTGGGTCAGCCTTGCTCCAGGCCTCGCCCGGCCTCCAGCACGCCCTGTAACTCCGATAGTACACTCCGCCGCGCTAAAGTTATACATCTCCAGCCCCAAGGACATGGCCGGGTTGCTGCGGCAGACCCGGAGGAGGTCATCCGCGAGCACTGGGGCCGCGCAGGAGGTCCACCGCAGCTACAGCCCCATTGTACCCGGCGCGTTATCATGGCCGGCGGTGCAAAGGTACCACGCTGGACTGGTCTGTATGTACTATTCCTCGCCACGGACAGGGAAAGGTACAGGGACTGTTAACAAAGGATAGGCCTTTTACATGTCCCCTCGGGGGTTAACATCACGTTGTCATTCAAGTATAAGTACAAAGGCTATAGGAATACGCATCCTGGTTTATTCTACTTTCTGTGGTAATGGACTACATAAGGCGATGTGGTTATATAAGTCGCTTTTCGATACAACAGGAGCGGTCCTATCGGAGTGCTATGTAGCTATAACTGACGGTGCCTGAGGAGGTGCCCCGTGGGATGGCGAAGATGGCTGCTATCAGCCCTGGGGATGGCTACAGCCCTGACACTGGCATGCGGTGCCGCCGAAGAAGGACAGACCCCCGCTCCCGCGCCGACGTCGCCGCCCGCTGCCGCCGTCGCCACGGCAACACCGCTCCCCATATCCCCTGCCCCCGTCTCGCAGGCCACGCCTTCAACAGGTCCCAGACGCGGCGGCACTCTGAAGGTAACTGCACAGGCCAGCATCAAGTCCCTTGACTGTGACTTCACCACTGCCTACGTATGTGGCGCGGTGCATCTCCATTACCAGGAGGGCCTGCTCGCCCTGGATGATAACTTCAACCCCCAGCTTGTGAGTACCTGGGAGGTCTCCCAGGATGGCAAGAGCTACACCTTCACCCTGCGCGAAGGCCCAACCTTCCACACGGGCAGGCCAATTACTTCCGATGATGTCATCGCGTCGCTTCAGCGCTGGATGAAGAGGAAGCCGGCTGGCAAGGCCATGAGCGGCGTTCTGGCCGAGCCCGGACTGGTCAGGGTAAACGATCGCACCTTCCAGATCAACCTGAAACAGCCCTACGCTCCTCTCCTGACCCACCTTGGCCTGCTGCGGGACCGCGCCATCATGTGGCCCAAGGAAGTGGCGGCCCTGGACCCGTCCCAGGACGCGGGCGTGAGTAACTACATAGGCACCGGCCCTTACAAACTGGCCACGTGGGAGGTAGGCAACCGGGTGATCCTGGAACGCTACCAGGGCTACGTGCCCCGTACAGACCCTCCCAGCAACTTCGCAGGCGCGCAGAACGCTTATCTGGACCAGATCATCTGGCTGGAGATCCCCAACGAGGAGACCAAGATCGCCGGGCTGAAGACCGGTGAGTGGGACATGGTGGACGGCGCGAGCCTTGACTTTTACCCCGACCTGAGCGCCAGTCCCGACATTGGCATTGCCCTGGACAAGCCCGGCAAGAAGTCTGCCATAGTCTTCAACGTGACCAAGCCACCCACGGACAACATGAAGCTGCGCCAGGCCATTCAGGCGGCCATTGACCCTGAGGCCTTTATGCGCGCCCTGGGGCCACAAGACCTGTGGACACTGTGCGCCACCTTCTTCCACTGCGGCACGCCCCTGGAGTCCCATGCCGGCGACCAGCACTACAACCAGAAAGACCCGGAAAAGGCCAGGCGGCTCCTCCAGGAGGCTGGCTACAAGGGCGAGCCGCTCCTGTACATGAATCCCACCGATTACGGGACCATCACCCCTCTGGGGCCGGTGTTCAAGAGCCAGATGGAGGCCATAGGGGTGAAGATTGACATGCCAGGCATGGACTGGGCTACGCTCATCTCCCATCTTCAGGACCGTAGCTACTGGAACCTGCACAGCACCTGGCACGGGTTCTACGGAGTACACGACCCCATCACCGACGGCTGGGTCCAGGGCGTGTCGGAGAACGGCTACAAGAACCCGCGCATGCTGGAGTTGGCCCAGCAATACGCCACCTCCCTGGACCCGGCGGAGCGCACGCGCATCGTGGACGAGATCGAGCGTATCGCCTGGGAAGAGGTCCCGTACCTGGGCATCGGCCAGTTCTTCCTCACCACTCCCTACCGCAAGTGGGTGAAGAACTTCACGGTCATCAAGGCCATGCCCAATTACAACAACGTGTGGCTGGAAAGATAGCGTTGCCCTGGGGCCGCTCCTCCCCCGCTGTCCAGCCCACAGGGGAAGCGCCCGTTCTGCCGACCGGCAAGGCCGAGCCATGATTGCTTATATCATCAGGCGCATACTGGCTACCATACCTGTACTGGCGGTAGTGGCCCTGGTGGTCTTTGTGCTGCTGCGCATCGCGCCCGGAGACCCCGCAGCCATCATCGCCGGCCACGAGGCCACCCGGGACGAGGTGGAGCAAATCCGGCAGCACCTGGGCCTGGACCGTCCTCTGCCCGTACAACTGGCAGTCTGGTTCAAGGACATCCTCCGGGGCAACCTGGGCGAGTCCATCGTGTCAAGGCACAAGGTGCTGGACCTTATCCGGCAATGGGCGGTCCCGACCATCTCCCTGGCGGTGCTGACTGAGGTTTTCGCCATTTCTATGGCTATCCCGCTGGGGGTGCTGGCCGCCTGGAAAGCCAACACCTGGATAGACCGGGCGGTGATGGTGCTGGCCAGCCTGGGCTTCTCCATACCGGTGTTCTGGCTGGGCTTCCTGCTGATATTCGTCTTTGCCATCAAGCTGCACCTGTTTCCCGCGGCGGGCTACGTCGCGCCCACCGAAGGGTTTGGCGCCTTTCTCCATCGCATGATCATGCCTGCCTTCGCCACGGGCCTGGTGCTCATGGCGCTGATAACTAGAATGACCCGCGCCACGGTGCTGGAGGTCCTGAAGGAGGACTACGTGCGGACAGCCAGGGCTAAGGGCCTGAGCGAGCGGGCTGTGCTCATACGCCATGCCCTCAGGAACTCGGCCTTGCCCATCATGACGGTGATCGGCCTCGGCCTGGCGGGCGTACTCAGCGGCGTGGTGGTTACCGAGAGCGTCTTCGCCATACCGGGCCTGGGCAGGCTGCTGGTGAACTCCATCCTGGCCAGGGACTACCCCATCATCCAGGGGGTGATCCTGGTGGTCTCGGCTGTATACGTGTTCGTCAACCTGCTGGTGGATATCTCCTACGCCTACTTCGACCCGAGGGTCAGGTACTGATGGAAGTAGAGCGTGAGAGGGCCATACCTGTCTCTGTAACTGGCCCGGTCCCGAGGCTGCGTGGCGCCCTGGGCCGTGTCAGCAGGCTGTCACGAAGGAACCCGACCATGACCGCCGGCATGGCGGTGGTCCTGCTGATGGCGCTGGTGGCCATATTCGCACCTGTCCTGTTCACTGAAGACCCCACCATGGTGGACCCCTTTCACAGGTTCAGCGCGCCCTCCTGGGGGTACTGGTTCGGCACAGACTACCTTGGGCGGGATGTCTACAGCCGCACCATTTATGGCAGCCGGGTCTCCATGACCGTGGGCGTCTCCGTAGCCCTGGCCTCCATGGTCGCGGCCACAGTGATAGGCCTGGTAGCCGGCTACTACCGGCAGGCGGACGCGGTAGTCATGAGGGTAATGGACGGCCTGATGGCTATCCCCTCGGTGCTGCTGGCCATGGCCCTCATGGCCCTTCTGGGCGGGAGCATGCAGAACGTCATCATCGCCCTGTGTGTGGTGGAGACACCCAGGGCCGTGAGAGTAGTCAGGTCGTCGGTACTGAGCCTCCGGGAGCAGATGTTCGTGGACGCGGCCCGCGCGGTGGGCGTGCCTCCGCACAGAGTCCTGGCTTTCCACATCCTGCCCAATACCATAGCCCCCCTGACAGTCCAGGCCAGCTACATCTGCGCCGCCGCCATTCTGGTGGAGGCCTACCTGAGCTTCCTGGGAGCGGGGCCTCCGCCGGAGGTCCCCAGTTGGGGCAACATAATGGCCGAGGGACGGAACTTCATCTCCCGGGCCGTCTGGGTGATCCTCTTCCCCGGCTTCTTCCTGACCTTCACCGTCCTGGGCATCAATCTCGCAGGGGATGGCCTGCGCGACAACCTGGACCCCAAGCTGAGGCGACGCATGTGACCACTTCACCCCACATGGAGCAGAACAAGGCCATCATCCGCCGCTACTACGAGGACCTCTGGAACAGGTGGGACCTGGCCCTGGCCGACGAGCTCATCAGCCCTGACATCACCTTCAGGGGGTCGCTGGGTGTGGCGGTGAAGGGCCTGGACGGGTTCAAGCAGTACGTCAACCTGGTGCGCGCCGCCTTTCCGGACTTCCACAACACCATCGAGGAGTCCATAGCCGAAGGTGACAAGGTGGTGGCAAGACTCACCTACAGCGGGACCCACAGGGGCAAGCTATGGGGCATCGCGCCCACAGGCAGGCAGATCACCTATGCCGGAGTTGCCATATTCCGGGTTGTCCAGGGCAAGGTCCAGGAGGGCTGGGTACTGGGCGACACACTAGCACTGCTAAGGCAACTGGGCGCTACTACCCTGTGATTCCCTGTACAGCACCCCTTACCCCCTGGCCGGGATTCCCCTGGTCCTCGCGTCACCTTTGCCGGTGAGACCGCGCAATGCAGTCACGCCTTGAACGGGGCGGGGCTGTCAGGGCACCGCCTGGTAGTGCTGGACGATAAGCTCGCGGAACTCGTCGGGCGTGGCGCGGCGGCGCAGCCAGCCCTGGAAGGCCTCGATGCGCTGTCCCAGGTGCAGGTCTGTGCCATAGGCACCCAGGTGCTCCGCCAGGGCTTTGCGCACCTCGCCCGAGTCCCTGTGCAGGAAGGAATCGGTGGCGTGGTCCCACTCCATCAGGGACAGGAAGGCCGGGCCAGGCATGGTCAGGCTGACCCTGCGGACGCGCCGCACCACGTCCGACAGGCCGTTGTCCACGTGGAGGTTGACTATTACGTGCAGGTGGTGCATGAGCTGACGCGGCAGTCCCACCGGGTGCTGCTGGAGCTGGTGCATGACCTCCATAGGCGTATCGGCGTGCATGGTGGCCGCCAGGGAGTAGCCCCGCGCCATGGCCTGGAAGATGGTGAGGACTCCAGCGCCCCAGAGATAGGCCGGCGTGTGGTCGCTGAGCTCGGGCACCAGGATGTAGGTCTTCTCTGGAGTCGTCGTCTGCAGGAAGGAGAAGTCCTCGTAGCGCCCTCGGGTCTGGACAAGCTCGTACCAGGGCGGCGCCATGTCCATGATGGCCGTGAGCAGCGTGGTCTTGCCGGCCAGCCTTGGCCCGGCGCCCACCAGTATGGACGCCTTGTGCTCCACCAGCAGCCACAGCAGCGCCGCCGTCCTCACGTCCAGCGTGTTGTTGCGGACGAGGTACAGGAGCGTGAGCCGGCCCCGCTCTCTGCCAGCCCCGCCCCACCAGCCAGAAGTCTGGTCAGCAAACATAAGTCAGCCTCAGCGGAGCAACACCTGTGACAAGCTCCCCTACACTACCCGCTTGCGCCTGCTGTTCAGGTAGTCCACCATGACGTAATGGCCAAGCTGGCCGGGCGTGGTGTAAAAGGCGCGGCCACGGTTGATCCTGGTCATCTTGTCCACGAAGTCCATGAGGTAGTAGTTGGCTTCCAGCATGAAGGTGTTGATGGTGATGCCATCCTGGGTGCAGCGCTTGACCTCCTTCAGCGTCTCCTCGATGGTGCGGTAGCTGGGCGGATAGTTGAAGTAGGCGCGGCCTCCCTCCAGGTGGGCCGTTGGCTCGCCGTCGGTGATCATTATGACCTGCTTGGTGGCCGCCTTCTCCTTGGAAAGCAGCTTGCGGGAGAGCATCAGCGCGTGCTGCATGTTGGTGCCCGATACCCAGGCGTTCCAGGTGACCTCGGCCAGGTCCTCGCCCTTGATCTCCATGGCATAGTCGGAGAAGCCGACGACGTAGAAGGCGTCCCTGGGGAACTGGGAGTGGATGAGGGAGTAGAGGGCCAGGGCCACCTTCTTGGCGGCGGTGAAGCTGCCGAACATGCCCATGGAGCGGCTCTGGTCCAGCAGCAGCACGGTGGCCGCCTGGCTCAGGTGCTCGGTGCGGTGGACCTCCAGGTCCCTGGGACTCATGCGCACGGGGATATGGGGGCCTTGCCGCGTGACGGCGTTGTACACGGTGCGGTGCAGGTCTATGTCGAAGGGGTCGCCGAACTCCCAGGTCTTGGTCTGGCCCGTGTACTCGCCGCCCTCGCCGAAGTAGTAGACCTCGTGCCGGCCGATGCGGTCCTTCTTTAGCTGGGAAAAGACCTCCTTCAGCGCCTTCTGGGCCAGCTTGCGGATGCCCCTGGGCGTAAGCTCCAGCCGGTCGCCTTTGCGTTTCAGGTAGCCCGCCTCCTCAAGCTGCTGGATGATACGCTGGAGCTGCTCAAGCTGGCGGCGGGCCTCCTCGCCCAGGTACTGCTCCACCTTGTCTGGGTCTATGCTCTCGATGTTGCCGTTGCGCAGCACCTGCTGGAGCTGCTTCTCCAGTTCGTCCATGCCCTGGAGCTGGCCCATAAGCTCCATGGCCTGCTCCAGCGTAAGGGACTCGTCGCCTCTGAAGGGGTACTCGCGGCCCATGTCGTCGAAGGGGAAAAGCTCGCGCATGCGGGCGGCAAGCTCGGCCAGCTCATCCATGAACTCCTGGTCCATGGCGGAGTCCAGCAGCGACTCCAGCTCCCGGCGCATCTCTGGGCTCATGCTCTCCATGAGGGACTGCATGGCCGACATGCGGCTGCGTAGCTGGTCGAGAAGCTCGTCCAGGCTGGTGGGCCGGTCGGGGTCGAAGTACTGGCCGTACTGCTCCATGAAGCCCTCGAAGTCGGGGTCGAGGCCCATGGCGCGGTCGCGCAGCATCTGGTTGAGGGCCTGGACCATGTTCTTGAGGCCCTCCATCTGCTGGGGGGTCATGCCCTGCAACTGCTGGCGCATGCTCTGGAAGAAGTTCTGGAGCATCTGCTGCTTGAGCATGTCCAGCAGCTCCTGGAACTTCTGCTGCGCCTCGGGGTCCATGAACTCGTACTGGCCCAACTCCTTGATGGCGCCGCCCATGCTGTCGGGGAGGTTATCCAGGAAGTCCTTGCTGCGCTGGGCGCGGTCCTCCAGCAGCTTCATGGGGGCCTGGAGGTGCTGGGCCTGGTCGCCGGCCTCCTGGAGCTGGCGCCGGGCCTCCTCCAGCCGCTTATCAATGCCCTTGCGCTCGGTGTCTATCACGTCCTGGAGGCGCTGCTTGAGGTCGTCCACCAGCGACTCCAGGTTGTAGCGCTCAAGCTGGCGCTGGCGCTGCTGCCTGAGGCGCTCCATCAGGTCGCGCAGGCCCTGCGTGCGCTGGCCCTGGTTGTTGCGCATGCCACGGTCGAACAGGCTGCGCAGGGCGCGGTTGATGTCGCCGTGGGCCAGGATGTCATCGGATATGGAGTCGAGGATGCTGTCCTCGTCCAGGTCGAATAGCTGCTGGCTACCGTCCCACCGGGAGTACCTGTACCTGATCATAACGCCCCCTCCATCAAATGCCCGGAACCAGGGACCGGCACCCTGCCCCCGGCACTGCTGCTGGACCCCACGGGTATACAGCCATCATAATACACCGGGAAAGAAAAGTGTCAACGTAACACGGCGTCCTCATGCTGACCTTGCCTGTGCTAAAATGCCTCAATCAAGAAGGGCGAGAGTATTCCGCAGGGGCGTCCCTGGCAAAATGGCCTGGGTGGCCGTCGAAGCAGCGCCCACAAGCTTGGAAGGAGGTCAGCTATGAAGGTAACCGACGTGCGAATGGAGACCTACCGCTGGAACCGGCGCAAGCCCATCCGCAATGGCCGCTACGTCTATCCCACCGCCGGGCTTAACGTGGTCAAGGTGGAGACCGACGAGGGCGTCACCGGCGTGGGCTTCGCCGGCGGCGTCCAGGGCGCCGAGGACATCGGCAGGAGCATACTGGACCACCTGAAGCAGTACGTCATCGGCCAGGACCCCTTCGACACCGAGCGCATCTGGAACGACATGTGGCAGCCCAAGCTCATCGGCCGCAGGGGCATCACCACGCGGGTCATCAGCGGCATTGACATCGCCCTGTGGGACCTCAAGGGCAAGGTGTGCAACCGGCCGCTGTACAAGATGCTGGGCGGCTTCGCCAGCAAGGTGCCCGTGTACATCGCCGGCGGCTACTACGAGGAGGGCAAGGGGCTGGAGGAACTGGCCGCCGAGATGGAGGAGAGCGTGTCCATGGGCGCTCGGGCCATCAAGATGAAGATCGGCGGCGCGCCCATTAACGAGGACGTGGAGCGCGTCCGCGTCGTGCGCGAGGCCGTGGGGCCCGATGTCAAGGTCATGGTGGACGCCAACTGCGCCTACCGCTACTACGAGGCCATCGAGATCGCCCGCAAGATCGAGAAGTATGACATCACCTGGTTCGAGGAGCCGGTGAACCCGGACGACTACGAGGGGCACAAGCTCATCAGCCAGGCCACCATCATCCCCGTCGCCACGGGCGAGAACGAGTACACCCGCTACGGCTTCCGCGACCTGATCGAGAACCGCTGCTGCGCCATCGTGCAGCCCGATGCGCTCATCATGGGCGGCGTGACCGAGTTCATGAAGGTGGCGGCCATGGCCCAGGCCCATGACCTGCCCATAGCGCCCCACGGCAAGCAGGAGGTCCACGTCCACCTGGTGTCGGCCATCCCCAACGGCCTGACGGTGGAGTACTACCGTGGCTCCACTGACCCCATGTGGAGCAAGATGTTCAAGGAGACGCTCCAGGTGGAGGACGGCCAGGTGAGTCCGCCAGACCGGCCCGGCCTGGGCTTCGAACTGAACGAGGAGGCGCTGGCCCCGTACCGGCTGGCGTAGGCGCGGCCTCCGCTGGGCCAGGGGGCGGGACATGAATATTAACAGCTTAGAAGGGTAATTCAGGGCAGCGCCTGGCCCCCTTCCTGGCCTTCCCCCACGGGGGGAAGGGAGTGTTCTCGCCCCCTCTGGGGGAGAGCCAGAGAGGGGGCTGGCTTGGCCCGAATGCCAGCCCAGCGCCCACCCCTACATCGCCCTGGAAGAGCGAGCTAGCCATTCAAGGCATACACTGGGCCGGAAAACGGCCTAGGCAGACTCTTCCTGCTCTGCCTCAGCGGCCTCGGCGGGTGCGGCTTCGGCCTCCTCAGCCTCCTCGGCGGCAGGCGCGACGCGCTCGATAACCGGCGGGTTCACCCTGGCTATCAGTTCGTCCGCGTCGGTGCGAATGACCACGCGCGGGTTCACGGGGATGTCCCGCACCCTGATCTCCTTCTCGAAGTCGTCCAGCTTCGAGACGTCCACCTGTATGGACGCTGGCAGGTCCATGGGCAGGCTCTCCACCTCGACGCTGTGAAGGGCGTGGATCAGGGTGCCGCCCTTGGCCCCAACGGCGGGGGCTTCGCCCACCAGAATGATGGGCACCTCGGCGACCATCTTCTGAGTCACGTCAACGCGCAGGAAGTCCACATGCAGCAGCTCGTCGGTGATGGGGTGGCGCTGCACCTCGCGGACGAAGCAGATGTCCTCGCCATCGCGGCCTTCTACCTGGACTGACAGGGGCTTGGTGGTGCCCACCTGGGGCAGCACGCGGCGCAGCATGCTAGCCTCGGCCTGGAGTGTCAGGGAGGGCGCCGATGTCCCGTAAAGGTGTACCGGCACTACCCCCTGGCGTCGTAGCGTCCTCACCTTCTTGCCGGTGACTGCCCGTGGCGAGAGCTTTATGCTCATGACATCCATTTCCACACCTCATTCTCACGGAGCGGGTACAGAATATGGCCCCGGTAACGCCCTCGACGGACTGGACTGTACAGCCAGCGTTACCGGGGCCAGCTTCAGTACATTCTAGCACACTGGCCGCCGCACGGGCCACGCGCTAGGAGCCAGGCACCACCGTGCCGTCTGGCTTGACCTGCTGGACACGCTGGATGCCGGCGTAGGCCACGGCCCTCACCGAGGCCTGGACTCGCTGGCCGGGCTGGAGCAGCAGCGCGGTGCCGTTCTGGATAGCCGACGCCAGGCCCTGGTTGGCGAAGCTGGTGAATGGCTCCAGGCCCACGTTGTAGGTCCGGCCATACCACGGGTAGCCAAAGCCGCCGCCCAGGGACTGCCAGAACCACAGGTACCTGTACACCTCCCTGGGGAAGCGCACGGCGAAGCCGACCCTGGTGCGCTGGTTGGTGATGGCATACCAGCCATCGGGCATGTCGGTGATGTAGGCCATGTCGTACACGCGCTGGCCTTTGGGAGGGATGCGGCCCAGGTCTATGCGCTCGCCCCGCTTGCCCTGGGTGAAGGGCCAGTCAGTCTGCTGGCCGGGCTTGAGGCGGTTGTTGGGATGGAACTCCACCGGGTGCGTCAGCAGCTTGCCGCCAGGCAGGTCTATGACGCAGTCCTCGCTGAGGAAGGGCGGGCCCAGGGCGATATGCTCGCCCCAGACGCAGTGCACCTGCTCCTCGCCCTCGTTGGTCAGCGCCTGCTCGATCTCCAGCACCGGCGAGCCGCTGCGCAGCGTCAGAGTCTTCTCGAAGAAGATGGGCATGCGGGCGGTGCGCACCCAGCAGCGTATGCTGGCCCGCTCGGGCGAGTCCCCGACGATGGCGCAGTCCCAGGGCATGGTGTTAGCCTCGGCGTGAAGGCCCAGGTCGGCGCCGGCATAGGTGGCCGGGAAGCCGCCCGCCGGAAAGACCGTCTGCCAGCCGCCCTCGTACACGTCCAGCCACACGCCGGAGGGCGCGCCGGTGGTGGGCAGGAACTTTGAGGGGTCACGCACTCCCCAGGGCGAGCGCCACATGAAATCGGTGTCCGTGGGCTTGTGTACTAGCTGGTATATGTCCGCCCCCTTGTCTATCAGGAGCACAACGCGCAGGACCTCATTCTCCAGGATGGCCGTCTTCAGGCCGCGATAGGTCCACGCGTCGGACACCCGGCAGCCGTAGTTGCGTTCCTGTTGATAGTGCACAGTACTCCTCCTGGCCCTCTGTTGCTAATTGCTTCATCCCCTGAATACAGTCTGGTGGGCCGTCTCAATAGATGCAGCGATGTCATATGGCTGATATAGAGATGTGTCTTGGTCCGCTCCTGCGAATATCGCCTTGCGCATGCTTTGAAAGGCAGTGGGACACTTGCCGCAGGTCCTGGCGAACGAAGCACTGAGGCGCCTCTCCCATCAGTCAGCGCCGCGCTATACAGTGTACACAGGAAACCAGCAGGGGCGCGAGTCCGTATAAAACGATGAAAGTCTCCGTGTCCCGTGTCTTGTGCCCTTTTGTTTGCCGCGCAGCGGTCTCGCACAGGTTCCCCTGCAAGGCGCTTGTAGAGTAAGAGAAAGGAGCATACATGGCCTATACGTATTACTGATGCAGTCTATTTCAGGACTTGATTTGCACGCAAACTTCACTCATGCCCTGTTGACCCGTGGACAAGCCGCGCCTATAATGCGTGGCGCGCTTTCAGGGTACTCATCCCAGCCAAGGCAGAACGCAGCTAGCAGCCGGATATACGTACCAAGGAAGGAGGAGTCAATGGCGAGAAGCGCGATAGCTGCAAGATTGTTGCTCGGTGCCGCGCTGTTTGCGGCCCTGGCGCTGGTGGCGGGTTGCGCGGCGGGGGAGGAGCCGTCGCCGACGGCGACTTCCGCACCAGGCACAACCGCGGTGCCTCCGCCCATAGCCGCCGCATCGCCCACGGTGGCAGTTGCCACGCCCGCGCCAGTACAGTCGGCGCCCACGGTGGTAATCCGGACCCCAACGCCGGTCCCCACCACGGCGCAGCCCACCAGGGTAACGCCCACCGGCTCCCTGGTGGCGGTCACCAACGACATTCGCTTCTCAGTGGGCATACCTCGGTTCAGCCAGGCGCAGTCGTACCACAAGACAGCCGGCATCGTGGAGACGCTGTTCCACATTGCCAGGGACGAGCAGGGCAACTTCGTGGCCGAGCCACGGCTGGGCCTCTCCTGGCAGCTAGACCCTAACTTCCAGTACGCCGACATCAAGATACGCAAGGGCGTCCAGTTCCACTTCGGCTACGGCGAGATGACCGCCGAGGACGTGGCCTGGAGCTTCAACGACGCCAACGCCCGCACCAACCCCGAGAGCGTCCATGACACGGCCGGCGACCTGGCCGCCATGTTCAAGAACACCGATGTCATTGACGCCGAGACCGTCCGGTTCAACTTCAACGTCTTCACCAGCAACTGGGCGTCCCGTGTGCTGTCCGACTTCTGGGAGGGGCCTTCGGTCTACTCCAAGAAGGTCTTCGACCAGTTGGGCGTCGAGGGCATGCGGGACAAGATGGTAGGCACAGGTCCTTTCCAGGTGGTGGAGTACACGCAGAACAAGGTACTCCATATGGAGTCCTTCGAGGACCATTGGGACCACCCGGCCTACGTGAAGGACGTCCGCATCCTGGAGGCGCCTGAGGATGCTGCCCGCCGCGCCATGCTGGAGACGGGCGAGGCCCTCATAGGCAACCTGCCCGTCAAGGACTGGCCCGACCTGCTGGCCAAGGGCTTCAAGCAGGCCCCCGAAGGCTACTACTCCGAGATGGCCCTCTCCTTTGGCGGCAACTGGTGGGAAAAGACCAACATCATCACCGGCGAGCCTCTGAAACGCCAGTTGGACCTGAGCAAGCCCTGGGTCGGCAATCCCGATGACCCCGCCAGGATGGAGAGCGCCCGCAAGTTCCGCCATGCCCTGGGCTATGCCATTGACCGCGAGGCCCTGAACAAGGGCCTGCTGTCCAACCTGGGCAGGGTCGGCTCTCAGCCCGGCTGGCCAATCTCCGCGCCGGGCTTCAAGCAGGAATGGCTCTATTCCTATGACCTGAACATGGCCAAGCAACTCCTGAAGGAGGCTGGCTATGAGCAGGGCGCCACAGTTGATTTCTGGGTCGGCCCGTCGGGCATCGGTCCAGAGATGGGTGAGGCTATCGCCGGCATCTGGGAAGCTGAGCTGAACATCAAGACCAACTTCGACAAGACCCAGTACAACTCCAGCTTCCGGCCCAGCATCATCGCCCGCAGCGTCAACAAGATATGGTTCTGCGGCACCGACGGCGTGAACGTCCCCAACCTGTGGCCCAAGGGCTTCCTGCTCAGCACCGTGAGCTCCGGCGGCTTCATGTGCGGCACGGAGCACAGGCCCTTTGGCGAGATCTACCTCAAGATGAGCAAGGAGACCGACCCTCAGAAGCTCCTGGACCTCGCCATCCAGTTCCATGACGAGCTCCGCGCCACAGGTGCCCAGATCGGCGTGGTGGACGTGCCCGCCTTCCCGCTGTACAATGCGGACAAGATCGCCGAGTGGCAGATGCACCCTGAGGGCAAAGGCTCTCTGGCCGGCATGAACAGCCTGTGGAACGTCAAGCTCAAGTAGCACAGTCAAAGGGCGGCGACAGCGTCACGGCCTGATGCTCCCGCCGCGCTGAAGTCACGAGTATAGCCCACTTCGGCCTACCCAGCTACGCCGGGGTGGGCTATACTCAACCAATACAGGCCCCCATATCTCTCGAAAACCAGTAGTCCGGACCCGCCAGGCAGCGGCAACGCTGGCCCCAGGCAGGACTCTCAAGGCAAGGTAACTATCATGCAACGGTTCCTTTTACGGAGGCTGGCCTATACCCTGGTGGCGCTGCTGGGGGCCACTATCCTGGTGTTCGGGCTGTCCCGCATCCGGGGCGACCCGCGCTACCTGTACATCCAGGAGGGTGGCTATGGCATGACCAGGGAGACCTGGGAGACCATCGGCAAGCAGCTAGGACTGGACAAGCCCCTGGTAGTCCAGTATGGCATCTGGCTCGGTCGAACGCTCCGGGGCGACCTGGGCCAGTCCCTGATAACCAAGCAGCCTGTGCTGAGGCAGATCAAGGAGCGCATCGGCGCCACCGCCCGACTGGGGCTGATAGCCTGGCTGCTGGCGACCTCCATTGGTGTGCCCCTGGGTGTGCTGTCGGCAGTCAAACGGGCCACCTTCTGGGACTACCTGGCCAGGGGGTTTGCCCTGGTGGGCCAGGCCGCTCCATCCTTCTTCGTGGGCATCATGGGCATCCTGATCTTTTCGGTACAGTTGCGCTGGCTGCCCACCGGGTCCATGGGCGAGGGGTTCGCCATAAAGCACTACATCCTGCCAGCCGTCACCCTGGGCTGGCTGGCGTCGGCGGGCTATATGCGCATAACGCGTTCGGCCATGCTGGAGGTGCTGGACTCGGAGTTCATCAAGCTGGCCCGCGCCAAGGGCGTCAACAACTGGATGGTCATCTGGAAGCACGCCTTCCGCAATGCCCTCATCCCGCCGCTCACGCTGTCGGCGCTGATCATGGCGGGCTTCGTGGCTGGCACCGTGGTGGTGGAGACGGTCTTTTCCTGGCCAGGCCTGGGCAGGCTTATCTACGACGCGGTGAACAATAACGACTTCCCTATAATGACCGGCGCGGTGCTGGTAGTGGGGGCTATGTACCTGGTGGTGAACTTCCTGACGGACATCCTGTACGCCTACATAGACCCACGCATTCGTTACACCTAAGGTGAGTTGACATGGCCCGACAAGCGACGCTGACGCTGGCATCCTCAGGGGACACGGCCTCCGCCGTGAGCAAGCTGCTGCGCACGCTACGCCGCTGGCCCGTGCTGCCCATCATCATCCTGGTGATGCTGGCCGTAACGGGCATATTCGCCCCTGCCCTCGCGCCTTACAGCCCGATACGGCCTGACGTGGTGAACCGGGCAGCGCCGCCCTTCTGGTACGACGGCGGCAGCATGGAGCACCCCCTGGGGACTGACCACCTGGGCAGGGACCTGCTGAGCAGGATTATTTACGGCGCCCGCGTGTCGCTCATGGTCGTGGCTATCTCCACCAGCAGCGGACTCATCCTCGGCACAACCCTGGGCATGCTGGCCGGCTACTTCGGCAAACACCTGGACGAGATCATCATGCGCCTGGTGGACATAGAGCTTGCCGTGCCCTTCATCCTGGTGGCACTGGTGATAGTGGTCGTGCTGGGGCAAAGCTTCGCCGTGCTCATGGGCCTGCTGGCGCTGCTGGCCTGGACGCCTTTCGTGCGCAACGTCCGGGCCGAGGTGCTGTCCCTCAAGACGCGGGACTACGTGTCCCTGGCCAAGGTGGCGGGGGCGCCCACGTGGCGCATCCTGGTGCGGCACATCCTGCCAGGCGTCATCAACACGGTCATTGTCATAGCCACGCTGCGGGTGGGCCAGCTAATCCTGGCCGAGGCTACACTGAGCTTCCTGGGCGCCGGCATCCCGCCGCCGACGCCGGCCTGGGGCGCCATGGTCAGCGATGGCCGGGGCTACCTCAACACCGCCTGGTGGATATCCGTGCTGCCAGGGACGTGTATCTTCCTTGTAGTGATGTCCTTCAACTTCATCGGCGACTGGCTGCGCGACAGGCTGGACCCGCGCCTGCGCCAGCTCTAGCGTTATCACGTCAGTAAGCCGCCATGGGGGCGACGCTCAGGCTTCGCCCCCATGGCTTTTTTTTACCCTTCTGAGCTTCCCGCAGGATGCCAGGTCTGCACAGCACGGCAAAAGCCTGTGCAGTCATATGGAGGCAAACATCGCTTCTCCCGCCCATCTTGCTACACGACGCTTTTCCAGAAGGGGACGGAGGCGTCGGGGCAGCGCCGCAAGACCTCACCCCGTCGCCCTCTCTCCAGCCTGCCCCCTCGACAGGCTCGGGGCAGGCTCTGAGCTTGTCGAAGAGTGGAGGGGGGCCATAGATAGGCCAACGTGGTGCCCTTAAGCACCAGGGGTGAGACCGGCCCGGCCTGACTACCTCCCAGCTACCCTCAAAAACTGTCGTGTAGCAAGCGTCCACCCAGGGCTGTTTATGCGGCCCAGCCAGCATGGGGATGGCGGTGGCTAGCGCCCCTGCACGGCGTCCAGCAGCGCCTGGATGTACCCGTTGGCGAAGGCGCGGGCGCGGTGGCCATACTCGGTGTCGTTCACCGTGCGCGGCACGTGGTCGTCCATGAAGAACCCATCGAAGCCCACCTCGTGGTAGGTGCGCATGGCCTTCACCATGTCCACGTAGCCGGTGTTGATGAACTCCTCGTAGAACTTCGGCACCTGGCCGGACACGTTGCGGAAGTGGACGTAGGCTATCTTCTTGCGCTGGCCGAAGTAGCGGACCATCTCGTACACGTCCTCGCCGGCCATCTCGGCCACGGTGCCCTGGCAGAACAGGATGCCGTTGGCATCGGAAGGATCAAGCTCGATGAGGCGCTTGTAGGCGTCGAAGCTGCGGAATAGCTGGGGGACACCGCACAGCGTCGGCACCGGCGGGTCGTTGGGATGGATGGCCAGCCGGATGCCCTCCTCCTCGGCCACGGGCGTGATGGCCCTCACCCAGTACTCCAGGTGGCCCCAGGCCTCCTCCTCGCTGATGCCCGCGCCCTCGATGTCCGGCCACTGCCGCGCCAGCTCCGCGTCGAAGGCCGTGCCCATGGCGCCGGCGCGGATGTCCACATGGCCGGTGCGGTAGATGCGCGGGTACTTCCAGCTATAGGAGTAGATGGGGATGCCCGCCCGGGCGATGTTGCGGATGGTGTGTACCATATTCTCCATCTGCTCGTCGCGCCTGGGGCCGCCCCAGATGATATGGTCCCGCATGGTGATGGGCGTGTTCTCGATGGCGGCCAGCTTCAGGCCGTAGGACTCCACCACCGAGCGCAGGTTGACCAGGTCGGCCAGCTCCCAGCGCCCGTTGCGGACGGGTATGCTGGGCTGGTTCAGCACGATATTCTCGGCGCCGATCTGGGCGGCGAAGCGCAGGAAGTCGGGCGTAGGCCCGCCACCCTGGCCGATGCCGATGCCCATGCGCCGCTGTCCTGTCCCACGGGCGGGAGACGCGCGCCGCGCCGGCTGCTTCGGCTCGCTCTTGACGGCGTCCAGCGCGCCCTGGATGTACCCCTGGGCGAAGATGCGCGACCTGTAGCCGCCCAGGTTGCCCGGGAAGTCCACGTCGCCGTCCAGGATGGGGCAGTGGTCATCCATGAACACGCCGTCATAGCCGGCGTCGCGGTACACCCGCAGCGCCCTGACCATGTCCACGTAGCCCGTGTTGATGAACTCCTCCCGGAAGCTGGGCACCTGGCTGGAAACGTTGCGGAAGTGGACATAGAGGATTTTCTTCCGCTCGGCGAAGTACCTGACCATCTCGTAGATGTCCTCGTTCATCTCCGAGAAGGTGCCCTGGCAGAACTCGATGGCGTTGCAGTCGGAGGGGTAGATGTCCATGAGGCGCTTGTAGGCGTCGAAGCTGCGCAGGATGCGCGGGATGCCACCCAGGCTGGGCACCGGCGGGTCGTCGGGATGGATGCCCAGGCGGATGCCCTCCTCCTCGGCCACGGGCGTCACGGCCCTGAGCCAGTACTCCAGCGCGGCCCAGACCTCCTCGTCGGTGTACTCGCGGTCGTGGGTGTTGGGCTGGCCCCTGGCCCACTGGTAGTCGAAGGCCGTGGCGAAGGCGCCGCCGCGTATGACCGCCGGCGGGGTGCGCCAGACGGAGTTGGGCATCCACTGGTAGCCCCAGATAGGGATGCCGGCGCGGGCCATGTCCCGGACCTCGGCGATAATCTCCTCGATAAGCTCGTCGCGGCGCGGCCCGCCCAGGACCACGTCGCGGTACTTCGGGTTCAGGGAGAAGCCGCCCTCGCAGCCCACCAGCCGCAGGCCGCAGGACTCGACGCGCCGGCGCATGGCCAGGTAGTCAATATACTCGGCGCGGGGCTTGTCCAGCGGCTGGCTGGTGCCCGGGATGGTCCTGGCGCCCGGGCCAGCGTACACGATGATGTCCTTGACGCCGTACTGGGCCGAGGTACGCAGCACCTCGTCGGTCAGGTTGTTGATTGCCCACGCGGGCCTCATGGCATGGCTCCTTCAGGTGTCGTTGGCTGACAGGGGCCATTATAGAGGCACACGCCTCCAGGGGCAACGCGGACTTCCGGCACTCTGTGGCTGGGGTCTTATACCAATCCCGTAGGATGACGCCGTATTTGGTAGGGGCGGGTCTCAGACCTATGCTGTCCGATAAAACCTCATGTTGGGTAAGGAGGTGTATCGCAGCCCGGCAGGGGGAGTTGATAAGCGTTGGGGAAGCAGTCTCCCTCCTCCAGGTGGACCAAGGCCGACTGGA
>DAOUAM010000043.1:0-6371 GCA_034433305.1 Dehalococcoidia bacterium
TGCCTGCCCCCTCGGCAGGCTCGGGCCTGTCCTGAGCGTGCCGAGGGGGCAGGCCCTGGCCTATGGCCCCCTTCCTGGCCTTCCCCACAGGGGGCAGGACTGTTCTCGCCCCCTCCGGGGGAGAGTTAGACCTGTCCTGAGCCTGCCGGCCGAAGGAGAGGGGGCTGACGCTGGCACCTGAAAGTGCATATCAATTCAGGCTACCTGCTCAGGTGGCAACCGCCTGCGACGCCCTGGCGTACATTTCATCTGTCTTGGCCGACATGATGAAGTCGTTGCGGTGCAGGCCCCTGATTTTGTGAGTCCACCACTCCACCTTGACGCGGCCCCACTCCACGGTCAGACGAGGGTGATGGCCTTCCGCCTCGGCGGCCTCGCCCACCTGGGCCGCGAAGGCCATAGCCTGCGCGAAGTCCGGGAACCGGAAGGCCCGCTCCAGGCGCTTGATGCCGTCCACCTCGGTAAGCTGCCACTCTGGCACCTGTGGGTGCAGCTCTCGTATCTCCGCGTCCGTCACCCTGGGGGAGTCACGCCGGCAGGCGACACACTTTTCCCTGACCAGTGTCATAGCTCACACCTCCCTGGACTGGGGCTTGGCCGTGCATGGTCTATTATCCACCGTCCTGGGCCGATTGTCCAAAGGGCGGCAAGCCCTCGCCTCGTGGCCCCCTCTCTGGCTCTCCCCCAGAAGGGGCGAGGATGTCCCTGCCCCCCTTGGGGGAAGGCCGGGAAGGGGGCGTGACCGCCCATGTGCATCACGTCCAGGAGTAGGCGAGGTCTGTCCGCGCGGGCGCGGTAGTGCTACCATATCGCGCAGCAGTCCGGTCAGGGAGGAGCAGATGAAGTCCTTCGCCATGACGCTGAACCTGAAGGATGACCCGGCCATCATCCAGCAGTACAGGGAGTACCATCGCGCGGTGTGGCCGGAGGTGTTGAAGGGGCTGAGAGGCATCGGCATAACCAGGATGAAGATATTTCTCCACGGACGGCGGCTGTTCATGTACCTGGAGGCGCCGGACAGCTTCGACCCCAGGCGCGACTTCCCCCGCTACATGACGGACAGGCGCGCCCGCCAGTGGGACGAGCTGATGCGGACTTTCCAGGAGCCGGTGCCGGGCGCCACAGCGGGCGAGTGGTGGGCGCCCATGGAGGAGGTCTTCGACCTGGACTGGGGCCAGTAACACCTGGAGGAGGGCTTCCATGGCAGCTCCCATCATAGTTGACAGCCATCAGCACTTCTGGGACCTAGGACGGTTCCAGTATGAATGGATGCCGCCAGGCCCCAGCGTGCTGCGCCGCAACTACATGCCTCAGGACATGGCGCCACTGCTGCGGCGCAACGGCGTATCCCGGACCGTGCTGGTGCAGGCCCACCAGTCGGTGGAGGAGGCGCGTTTCCTGCTGGACCTGGCCGAGGCCAACGACTTCATCGCCGGCGTGGTGGCCTGGGTGGACCTGGCCAGCCGGGACGTGGGCAGGGTCCTGGACGAGCTTATGCGCAGGCCCAAGCTGGTGGGTATACGCCACCAGGTGGAGTCAGACCCCGACGATGCCTGGCTTGGCCGGGAGGCGGCCATACGCGGCCTGAAAGAGGTCGCGGCCCGGGGCCTGGCCTATGACCTGCTGGTCAGGCCACGCCACCTGAAGCACGTACCTCCCCTGGCCGAGCGCGTGCCAGACCTCAGGATGGTGGTTGACCACATCGCCAAGCCCCTGATAGCCCAGCAGGTGATGGAGCCCTGGGCCAGCGACATGGCGGCGGTGGCGGCCATCCCCGGCATTTACTGCAAGGTATCGGGCATGCTCACCGAGGCCGACCATCGCCGCTGGCGCGTCCAGGACCTGAAGCCCTACGTCGCCCACGTGGTGAGCTTGTTCGGCTTCGACAGGCTCATGTGGGGCAGCGACTGGCCCGTGTGCCTGCTGGCGGCCACCTACGACCAGGTGCTTCACTCTGCCCTGGAAGCCATCGGCCCCCTGTCGCAGGAAGACAAGGCGAAGCTGCTGGGCCGCAACGCCCTGGAGTTCTACCGCCTGCCACCGGCGGCTTAGCTGACCAGCGCTGGCCCGACCTGCCACGGCCCCTTTCTCAAGGGGCCATTGCTTCATGCCCGTGTGACACCATTCCTGCCGAAAAGAGGCGGGTAGCTCCTCTCCCTCCACTGGCTGAAGTAGTAAGCATTCCCTGGTGCCAGCCTGTATGGCCTATGGCCAGGTGGAAACCAGGGCTGACACCCTGAGGCATAGCCCGACGGTCCTGCCGGTCTGCGGGGCTGGACGGGATGAAGGGAACGGTGCCAGCCGCTGGGTGCATACAATAGGCGATTTGCACACCCCTGGCAGCCTGCCAGGGGAGAAGGGGCATTACCGCCACTTTCAAGCAGGGCTGGTATGAGTCCCTGCCTCTACCGCAAATACAGGCTGCTACGGTATTTCACCCCTTGCGCCCGGTGCTAGATTGGCGACAGTGGGGGCATATACCCCTGCGCACCATCGCTGGGCCTTGTGCAGCTTCAAACAGGCCCACTAACCGCCCACAGGTCAGCGGCGACGATGGCCGCCGCGCCTGAGGCCGAGGAAGGACTCGAAGGCATGATAGCAGTCGTGCAGTCTCGCGCCAGTCCAGGCCGGCATATGCCGTGGCATATGCTGGTCATTGGAGCGCTGCTCCTGGGCATCGCTGGTTGTGGCAGCCAGGCACAGCCAGGCACCCGGGTCGAAGGGTCAACCGGCAACAGCTCCGGCCAGCATACTCCAGGAGCCTCAGAGGAGTACGAAGAATACGGAGAGTATGGAGAAGAAGGCCATGCCTCCCGCGCCCCGGACCACTCCACTGAGGACGAGGCCCCCAGCTTGCGGATCGTCGAGCCTCAGGATGGCGCTGTCCTACCAGGGGGGGACTTCTATCTGCGCGTGGACATCCACGGGATTATCATGGACCCGGATGCCATCGGAAAGCCCAAGGTCCCTGGCAGAGGCCACTGGCACATCTACCTTGACGGCAAATGGATAGGCGCCAGCGCGGCCAGCGAGTACGTCGTGACTGAACTGACGCCGGGGCCTCACCACATCAGGGTGTCGCTGGCCAATAACGACCACTCGCCATTGAGACCACCCGTTGAGGACTCCATCGTGCTGGATGTCCGCTGAGCCACAAGCACCTGAAGAAAAGACTGGCGAGGCTATGCCGTTCAAGCTGAGCACGCAACAGGTGCCAGGCCACCTGGGTATTACCTACCGTCTGGTCCTGTACATAGTGATGGTGGCTTCCGTCCCCATCGTACTGGTGGCGCTGTTTGCTTTTCGGTCTGGTAGCCAGGGAATCCAGCGACACACCAGCCTTCATCTGATATCCGTGGTGGTGGTCAAAGCCCAGGAGGTCGAGAGCTGGCTGCGGCCCCTGGAAGCCTCGGTCCAGGTGCTGGTCAACAGCACTCAGGTGAAGGATGTGCTACGCACGCTCCTGGAGGGCACCAACGACCAGGAGACGGAGGCCGCGCGGCAGCAGGTCCTGGGCTACTTGCAGGAAGTGGTCAGGCGGAGCACCGGCCTGCAGCAGATGGCTGTCCTCTCAGCCCAGGAGAGGCGAGTCCTAGTTGCCACTGCCCCCTTCCTGGATGACACGCTGGCCTCAGTGCCGTTGGCCCAGGCCCCTGGCAACCCCATGGTGGTGCATTTGCAGCCCTACTCGCCTGACACTGAGGTGACGTTGCTGAGCATCGCCGCGCCAGTGGTAGTGGACGGACGCATACTGGCCCACCTGGTGCTGCTAGCGACGCCCGTGCCGCTGTACGAGACCCTGGCCCCAGACGCAGGGCTTGGCCCTAATGGTAACGTATATGTGGTCAACCAGCATGGGTATGTCCTGACCCCTCCGCAGAAGTTCCCCTCGGGAGTGGATACCATCCGTGCCATGGGCGTCGTCCTGGAGTCGGGTAACCGCTTCGGGAGCGGGCTCCGTTACAGGGACTTCTTTGGCACCGAGGTGGTGGGGGCCTACCAGCCCATCGAGTTCCTGGGCTGGGGCGTAGTCGCCGAGTTGCCAGCGGCGGAGGCTTTCAGTGACATCGAGCGCATGCGCTGGGCCATCGTGGGGGCATCCGCCATCTTCTTTGTGCTCATTGGCGGCACCGCCGTGCTCATCAGCCACCACATCACCCGGCCCCTGCGCATCCTCACCCGGGGTGCCCGGGAGATTGGCAGTGGGAACCTTGCCCACCGCATCCGGCTGAACAGCCGCGATGAGATTGGCATGCTGGCGCAGTCCTTTAACCAGATGGCGGCTGACCTCCAGACGGCCCAGTCCATGATGGTAGAGGCGGAGCGCGCCGCCGCGCTCCAGGCCTTCACCGAAAGTAAGGTACAGCAGCTCAAGCAGCTCAGCCAGCTTGGCCTGCGCATAGCGCTGGAGTCCTCCCAGGAGGGACTGGTCAGGGCCACGCCAGAGCTGGCGCGAGAGGTCACACGGGCCGACATGGCGGCGCTGGTGGTCCTGAGCGAGGATGGCAGCCAGCTACTGTACATGCACCACACCGAGTCCCAGGACTCCAGCCTGGTCCACGCCCTGGTGGAGGACCCGGCCTTCCTGCAGTGCATAAGGCTGGGTGTCAGGCTAAGCTACCCTGACGACATGCCCCAGGTCCACCCGGCCTGCCTGGAGAGGTTCCAGTCCTTCAGGGCTGTGCTCATTTCACCCATACACTCCGAGGCGCGGGACGTGGCGGGCGCTGTAATCATCGCCAACGCCAGGCAGGACAAGGTCTTCTCCCAGGAGGACCAGGAGCTTATACAGATTGTGGCGGGCTACATCTCCGCCGCCATTCAGAAGCTGCGCAAGGAAGAGAGGCTGCGGGAGAGCGAGCAGAAGGCGCTGGAGGCGGTCAAGGAGCTACGCCGCGCCCAGGAGCAGCTTGTCCAGTCGCAGAAGATGGAAAGCATCGGCAGGCTGGCAGGCGGCGTAGCCCACGACTTCAACAACCTGCTGACGCCCATCCTGGGCTACGCCCAGCTTGGCATCATGGCCCTGCCGCAGGGCGAGGGCCGCCTGCGCACCAGCCTGGTGGAAATCCAGAAGGCCGCCGAGCGCGCCTCCAACCTCACGCGGCAGTTGCTGGCCTTCTCACGACGGCAGATCATCGAGCCGAAGGTCGTGAGCCTCAACGAGCTTATCCTGAACATGGACAAGATGCTGAGACGGCTCATCGGCGAGGACATCGAGCTTACCACGCTCCCCTGTAAGGACCTGGGGCTGGTGAAGGTGGACCCGGGACAGATAGAGCAGGTGGTGATGAACCTGGTGGTCAACGCCCGCGATGCCATGCCCAACGGCGGCAAGCTCACCATCGAGACTGGCAACGAGTTCCTGGGGCCGGAGTACGCTGAGCGCACTCCGGATGTCACTCCAGGGGAGTACGTCATGCTGGCCGTCAGCGACACCGGCATCGGCATGACCGAGTATGTGAAGGCCCACGTCTTCGAGCCCTTCTTCACCACCAAGGAAGCCGGAAAGGGGACGGGGCTGGGACTGGCCACCTGCTACGGCATCATCAAGCAGAACGGCGGCCACATCGCGGTCTATAGCGAGGTGGGCAAGGGCACTACCATGAAGGTCTATCTGCCTCGCGTGTACCAGCAGGCCGAGCGCTTCGCCCAGCCCGAGGACTCCAGCCAGATGCCCCGAGGCAAGGAGACGGTGCTGCTGGTGGAAGACGACACCTCGGTACGCGCCCTGGCGGCACGGGTGCTGCGCGAGCAGGGCTACACTGTCCTGGAAGCGTCCAATGGCAGGGAGGCCATTCAGATCGCCCAGGAGCACGCCAGCCAGGAGATCCACCTGCTGCTGGCCGACGTGGTCATGCCTCAAATGGGTGGCAGGGAGCTGGCAGTCCAGCTCAAGGCAACCCGCCCGGGCATCAGGGTGCTATTCACCTCGGGCTACACCGATGATGCCATCGTGCGCCACGGCGTGCTGGACCCCGAAGTCGCCTTCACCCACAAGCCTTTCTCGCCGACATCGCTAGCCCGCAAGGTGCGCGAGGTGCTGGACAGCCCTGTGCCCAGCGCCGCCGGGGCCTCATCCCCCAGGCCGACGTCCTAGTCCTCCTTCAGCACCGGAAAGGCGGGCGTATGCAGTCCCCTCAGAGGGTGTTTCCCCAGGGGGGTATGGCCGAATTCAGGCCATACCCCCCTGGCAGGGGACGTGATGCCCATTGGCGCCGCGCCGGTGGTGAGGCAAGGCCAGCCCCCTTGTATCTTGGAAGGGGGATAGAATGAAAGAGAGGGTGCGGCAGACCCAAACCCCTTGGGTCCACAAGAGGCCGCTAGAGAGCGTGGTCGCCGCACCCATCCCCCACAAAAGCCCGAACAGTTGC
>DAOUAM010000044.1:0-31088 GCA_034433305.1 Dehalococcoidia bacterium
CCAGGTCAGGGCCGGCCAACTCAACCACATGAAGCTGGCCATCGCCGACACCAGCGACCGGTTCGTGGACTCCAACGTCTTCATCAGGTCAGGCAGCTTCAGTGGCAGCCATCCGCCCAGGGCCATGGACGACTTCGCCAGCACCCTGGTGGACTCGCCCGTGTACATAGAGGTGCTGGCCAACGACTTTGACATAGACGGGGACAGGCTATCCCTGAACAGCGCCACGCAGCCCGCCAACGGCACGACTGAGATAACCGGCGCTGACGTGGTGAGGTACGTGCCCAGGCCCGGCTTCATCGGCACCGACACCTTCAGGTACACGGTGAGCGACGGCAGGGGAGGCAGCGCGTCGGCCACGGTGGCCGTGGAGGTCCGGGAGCCTGCGGCGCAGCCACCAGACGCCGGCGAGGTCGTAGTGGACCACCTCCTCCAGGTGGTTGACATGACGGTGGCCTATGACCCTGGGGACGCCCGAGGCAGCGCAGGTGTCGCGGTGCTCACGGCCACCATCAGGAACGCCTCTGAGCGGGAGCTGACTGCCCTCAGCTTCCAGGTGGTGGTGCTGACCGGCGGCCACGTGGTGCTGAACGCCGAGGGCCGCCCTGGAGGGCCAGGCTCCAGAGTGCCCGTGCCAGAGGCCGCCCTGGGCGACGGCGTGCTTTCGCCTGGCGAGTCCTTCACCCAGCGCTTCGAGATCGGGCTGTCCGCCCGCGCGCCCTTCAGCTTCTTCGTCAACGTCCTGGGGCAGAGGTCAGGAGGGTGAGACGCCCGGTCTCTCAGGCCGCAAAAGCAGTCGGTGGCGTCCCAGGGAACGCCACCGACTGCTTTTGCACGTGTATTGCTGGAAGCCCAGTCCCGGTTACTGCTGGGCCTGGCTCCGGAACCCGTTCATGGCTTGGGAAGACGCCGGCGGGTCGTACCTGTAGCCGATGCCCCTGACGGTGATGATGAGCTTTGGATTGCGTGGGTCATCTTCGATCTTGGTGCGGAGCCTGGCGATGTGCCACTTGACCACCTCGAAGGGGTAGTGGGGCGAGTCCCATACCTTGATGAGGATTTCCCGCAGGCCGCAGGTCTTGCCTGCCCGCTCCGTGAGGAACGTCAGCAGCTTGAACTCGGTAGGCGTGAACTCGACCTGCTTGCCGCGGATCCAGACCTCGTGCCTGTCCAGGTCAATGGTCAGGATGTCGTCAGAGTAGCCACGGCGCTCCTGCGTGGGGGCGATGTTGGAGCGGCCACGGCGGCGCAGCAGGGCGGCTACCCTGGCCAGGAACTCCTCCATGCCCACGGGCTTGACCACGTAGTCGTCGGCGCCCATGTTCAGGCCCTTGACCTTGTCCGACTCCTTGCCCAGGGCGGTCAGCAGCATGATGGGCGCTTCCGATATCTCCCGTACCAGGCGACAAAGCTCGTAGCCGTCCATCTCTGGCATCAGGATATCGGCCACGACAAGGTCGGGCCTGCGCTGGTAAAGCTCTCGCAGGGCCTCCACGCCGTTGGATCCCATGAAGGTCTGGTAGCCAGCCTCCTCCAGCCAGGTCTTCAGCACCTCTCGAATAGACTGCTCGTCATCTACTATGAGGACCGTCTCCGCCATTATCTAGCCTCCAGCCAAAGCGAAAGGACGCCCGGACGCCCAGGGCGTCCCTCCGCAGTCATGACTCGCTTGCTCCCCCTACTCCGACATCTTGGCCCCTTACCCGGGGTGCTTGACCTGTATTGCTGCTGAGGCGGACAGGCTTCGATGGGTCTCCCAGCGCTCGAGCAGGACCTGGGCTATTGCTCCAGCCTGATCGGAGGACACTTGACGATATGGTTGGACACGCCCCGGCAGGTCTTGACCTGCTCCCCGTCCCTGTACACCAGCAACTTGACCGGGAACCTGGCAAGGGCCTCCACCCTGGCCGCCACCAGGAGACCGCCATTCTTCTTGTCATATTCGACCACAGAGCTTTGCGTGGAGAGCTGAGCGTCAGGGACGCCGTCCCTGTCGCAGTCAAACTCCCCAGACGACTCCACAATGTCGCTGAGCTCCGCGTTGGCGGGGGTACCAAAGACGAACTTGATCGGGCCACTGATAGAGCAGGTCTGTTCTTCAGGCCACTCGACACGCACATTGATGGCATGACCGTTTATGGTCAGGCCTGGGTCCATGCCTGTCCAGCGCAAGCCGCCGTATACCACCGGCGCGGTGGCTAGAAGCCCCAGCACCACAGGCACGGCCACAAACCGACGCAGCTTTCGGACCATCCATCTGTTGTGCACTGGTACACTCCTCTATACAAGACGGGCCGGTCATACGTCCCGGCCGCCGTACTCATGAGCGGAGGGGACTGGGAGCGCGGTGCCGAGAACGGCAATCGTGGGGCATGAATACCCTGCCGGATGCCGTAGCGGCACCCGTAGTCCCACCCCCGCAAACTACCATACAGTCTGATTGTGACAGGATGCGAGACAGGAACACATGGAGCCTTCCCTTATCTGGGTGGTAGTCTCCACCCAATCTCAGTTGCAGGGTGAATACGTGTCTCCAACAACCCAGTTGGAGCGCATAAATCAACTCATGTAATACTGGTGCCTGGCTACTATTCCTGTTCGCCGGGGCTGTGGCTTCCCGGATGGCCTTGCCTCGCCGGGGGCGTGCGTGGCGCGGATATGGTAAAATCGCTGCGTGAGCAAGACCCCAAGGGCTGGGAGGGCGTCCGATGAAGGTCTACCTGGGTGTCCCGCGCGGCTTTTGTGCCGGAGTGGTCAGGGCCATAGACATCGTGGAGCTGGCCCTGGAGCGCTTTGGCCCGCCGGTGTACGTCAAGCACCAGATTGTCCACAACCCCTACGTGGTGAAGTCACTGGAGGCCAAGGGCGCCATCACCGTCGAGGACGTGGACGAAATCCCTGAAGGCTCCACCGTCGTCTTTTCGGCCCACGGCTCGCCGCCAGAGGACTTCAGGAAGGCCACCGAGCGTAAGCTGCATGTCATTGATGCCACCTGCCCGCTGGTGACCAAGGTCCACAACGAGGCCCGCAAGTACGCCGCTGAGGGCAGGATGCTTATCCTGGTGGGGCACCGAGGCCACCAGGAGGTCAAGGGCACCATGGGCCAGCACCCCATGTTCCTGGTGGACGACCGGGAAGGCCTCACCCTGCCCGACTGGGACGCGAGCATGCCCGTGGCGGTGCTCACCCAGACCACGCTTTCCGTGGACGACACCCGGCGCTCCATCGAAGCGATCAAGCAACGCTTCCCCAATGTGGTGGTGCGCAACGACCTTTGCTACGCCACCACCAACCGCCAGAAGGCGGTCAAGGACCTGACCAGGCTGGTGGACCTGGTGCTGGTCATAGGCGCGCCCAATAGCTCCAACTGCAACCGCCTCCGCGAGGTGGCCGAGGCCAACGGTGTGCCCGCGTACCTTATCAATGGCCCTGAGGAACTCAAGGAGGAGTGGCTCCATAGCGTGGAGAGGATAGGCATAACCTCCGGCGCGTCCACTCCTGAGCCGCTGGTCCGGGCCGTCATTGACAGGCTCGCGCCAGAAGAGGTAGTGCCCATAGAGGGTGCCGAGGAGGACGTGAGCTTCGTCCTCCCCAGGGAATTGCGGGGGGTCGGGCACGGCTAGCGGGCGCGGCCGGTCGTTGCTAATGGCCGTGGGCGCTACTATAATGCCAACTTGATGTGCGATGGCAGCCTTCGCACCACGTGGTCTTATTCCATGCGCTATGACGTCATAGTTGTTGGGGCAGGCCCCGCGGGCAGCACCACAGCCAGGGAGTGCGCCACGCGTGGCCTTTCCGTGCTACTGCTGGACAAGGCCGAGTTCCCAAGGGACAAGCCCTGCGGTGGCGGCGTTACCGCCAGAGCGGCCGCCCTTCTGCCCTTCGACATTGGCCCGGTGGTAGAGCGGGAAGTCTATGGCATGCACCTGACGCTGCGCCAGTCGGGCGGCTTCACCCGCTACTCGCCGGAGCGGCTAGCCTACCTCACTCAGCGCTGCCGCCTGGACACCTTCCTGGTGGAGCGCGCCCTGGACAAGGGCGTGGAGCTGCGCCAGCGTGCCACCGTCAAGGAAGTGGAGCGGCACCCGTCCCACGTGGTAGTGCGGGCCAATGGCGAGAGCTTCCAGGGGCGTATCCTGGTTGCCGCCGATGGTGCTAACGGCACCACCGCCAGGCTGGCCGGTATCAACGTCAAGATCACCCAGGGCATCGCCCTGGAGGGCAACATCACCATGTCCGACGGCTTCCCTGAGCAGTGGCGGGATGTGCTGGGGCTTGACGTGGGCGGAATGCCCGGCGGGTATGGCTGGATCTTCCCCAAGGGCGACCATGTGAACATCGGCCTGGGCGGCTGGAAATACCTGGGGCCTACCCTCCGGCACCGCCTCGACGGCCTGGTGCGGTTCTATGGCTTCGACCCGACGCAGATGTGGGGCCTGCGGGGCTATCACCTGCCTCTGCGCCACCCCGACTCGCCGCTCCTGGACGGCAACGTGCTGCTGGTGGGCGACGCCGCAGGCCTGCTGGACCCGCTGACCGGCGAGGGCATCTACTCCGCCATCTGGAGCGGCAGCGCGGCAGCCAGGAACATCTACGCCTACCTGGGTGAGGAAGTCCCGGACCTCCAGGGCTACCAGCGGGATGTTGAGCGCGGGCTGGTGTCGGACATCACCGTGGCCCGCCAGTTCCACGACCTTTTCCACCTTACGCCGGGCATGTACGTTCTGGTGGAGCGGCTTACAGCCATGCTGTGGGGCCTTACCTGCCGCATTCTGCTGGGCCGGCAGACTTATGCGTCGGTCAAGGTCAATCATCCTGTGCTGGGCACTATCATTGACTTCGTGTCCGACCTGGTGCGGGTAACGCCAGTGCTTCAGCGCAAGGCGGGCCTCAACGAGCCAGCCCCTCCACAGCGCTTCTTCGTGCGGGCCTCTCAGCGCAGATAGCGCCCGGACATGCCGCACCGGGAGCCTCTGGCAAAGCCAGCATTCTATGGCCCTGCCTTCCAGGTGGGCAACTGCCCGATAAGGCCGGCCAGTTGATGCACAGGAGTGAGCAGCTTATGGAGATACGCATGGGCAGCCTGCTTCGGGACGCCCGGGAGGCCCAGGGCACAGCCATTATCATAGACGTGTTCCGGGCCTTCACCACAGCCGCGGTAGCATTCTCCCGAGGGGCGGAGAAAATCGTCCTGGTGGCCGAGGTAGAGGAGGCGCTGGAGCTGAGGCGCCGGGGTGTTGGGGAGCTGTGCATGGGCGAGGTGGCCGGCATGCGGCCAGAGGGCTTCGACTTCGGCAACTCGCCCTTCGAGCTCTCCCGCGCCGACGTCAGGGGAAAGACGCTGGTCCAGTCCACGCGGGCTGGCACCGTGGGGGTTGACGCCGCCCGTAACGCCATGGAAATCTACGCTGCCTCCCTGGTCATCGCCGAGGCCACGGCCAGGGCCGTGCTGCGCAGAAAGCCCGGCCTCGTCAGCATTGTAGCCATGGGGGCCGAGGGCAAGGTCAGGGCCGACGAGGACGAGCAGTGCGCCCTTTACATCAGGAACCTGCTCCAGGGACGAAAGCCAGACCACGAAGCCGTGCGCAAACTGGTCCTGGCTGGCGCCGAGGCGCAGAAGTACGGTGACCCGGCCCGCCCTCACTTCCACATCAGGGACAGGGAGATAGCCTTGCAGATAGACAGCATACCCTTCGCCATCCGCGTGACGCGGGAGGACGGGCTGCTGGTCGCCAGGCCAGAGCAGCCCTGAGCCTTGCACTGTACCATTGGCCGGCCCTGGAGCGGGAGCCTTCGCCTGGCCGGGATGGCCGTATTCAGTCCTACAAAGCACAGGGGGCAAAATGCAGTACCGAAAGCTAGGCAGGTCGGGGCTGGATGTCTCGGTCATTGGACTGGGGACCAATAACTTCGGGCGCAGGGTAGATGCAGAGGGGACCGCCCGGATAGTCCATAAGGCCCTCGACCTGGGCATCAACATGATAGACACGTCCAACAGCTATGGCCAGGGCCTGTCCGAGGAGTACATCGGCGGGGCGCTGAAGGACAGGAGGCACCAGGCCATCATTGCCACCAAGGTATCCAGCAAGGTCGGGCCAGGCCCCAATCAGTCGGGGAACTCCCGCCAGCACATCATGACCGAGGTGGAGAAGAGTCTCCGCAGGCTGGGCACAGACTACATTGACCTGTACCAGGTACACTTCCCCGACCCTAACACTCCCATAGAGGAGACGCTGCGGGCGCTGGACGACCTGGTCCACCAGGGAAAGGTGCGCTACACGGGCTGCTCCAACTTCGCCGCATGGCAGGTATGCGAGGCCATCTGGACTTCCAGGACGCTGGGCCTGACCTCCTTCGTGAGCGTCCAGCCCCGGTACAACATTCTGGAGCGGCAGGTGGAGACGGAGCTGGTGCCCTTCTGCAAGGCTTACGGGGTGGGTGTGCTCCCCTACTACCCGCTGGCCAACGGGTTCCTCACCGGCAAGTACCGCCGGGGCCAGCCGCCGCCCCCTGGCACCAGGCTGGCGGAGAACGATCGCGGCATGTTTACAGACGCCAACTTCGACATCCTGGAGCGGCTGGACAGCTTCGCGGCCGAGCGCGGCCATACGGTGCTGGAGCTGGCCTTCGCCTGGCTCCTGGCCAGTCCCACGGTGGGCTCGGTCATCGCGGGGGCTACCAGGCCGGAGCAGGTGGAGGCCAACGCCGCCTCGGCGGACTGGAGCCTTACCAGCGACGATATGGCGGAGATAGAGCGCCTGCTCAAAGGCTAGCCCTGCACTGGCCTCGCACCTCTCGGCGGCAGCTCTTACTGCACGACACTTGTAAGCGCCGGCAGTGGGTGCCTTTACCTTGCCTGACGCTTGACATACGTCGGCCTATGAATTACCTTTCCACCCGTTGCGTACGGGCCTTAAGGCCACTTGCTAGCACTAGGACTGCCCCATGCTGCGCGTGCTCGCGGCCATGTCAACAGCACTTGCCGTCGCCGGCCTGCTGCTGGCGTCGTCCGGGTCTGAGGCCAGTCGGCCCTCGGTGCCGCACGCGGAGATGGAGGACAGGACGGTAGAGTTCAGGGACCTGGCGGGCAATGCGGCCACCAGTTTCCTCCCTGGCGACACCGCCGTTATCCTGCTGAGGGACATCCGCCTTGCCTCGCTGGGCACCTGCACCGCCATCTGGACAAACACCGGGGCCGCTGTCCCGGCCCACACGCCCTGGTACCTGCCCACCGGCGCCCCGGCCGGCGGCTCCTACGTCCTTCCTCACGGCGAGGGCTGCACTTACCAGCGGGACGCGCCCGCCAGCACGCCCCTGACCTTCCCGCCGGTGGGCTGGGACGTGCGGATTACAGACAGCAACGGGGACAGCGCCGCTTATCTGGTCGGCCCGGTGGACCCGCAGGCGGGCAGCTTTTCGCTCCAGTACGATATACAGGCTGGCAGCACCGTGCAGGTCAGGTTCACCTATCATTTACCTGTACATGACAAGTACTCACAGGAGGCCAGGCTGGTAAGAGTCAGCAGCGACTCCGACTCGCAAGGCGAGTGGCTGGACATCTCCGAGGTTGCTAGCGAGACAGGCCCTGCGCCTGGCCTGGTCTCGGCGCTTTTCAGGGGAGAGGTACTGCTGAGCGACGACGAGGCCGCCAGGAGCGCGCCCGGCGCCATATGGGCGCAGCCCATGGACCGGGTAACTGTCGAGTTCCTGGATGTTGTCTCGGGGGAGGCCGCCTGGTCCGACAGCGCCAGGATGGTGACCCCTCCCACTCCTACCCCTTCGGCCACGCCCACCGCTAGCAGCACACCAACTGCGACTCCGGCGCCAACGGCCACCAGCACACCCACCGAGACTCCCTCGGCTACCCCGACACCTTCCCCAACGTCCACAGGAACGCCTGCCCCTGAGGCGACATCCACAGCCACCAGCACGCCAACGGCTACACCTTCGCCGTCACCCACGCCGACGCCGATCCCTCCTCCAACCCCAACCGTCACGCCTTTGCCTTCGGCCACACCGACGCCTACAGCGACCAGCACGCCGACGGCCACGCCTTCTCCGTCAGCCACGGCGACGCTGGTACCTTCCCCAACCCCCACAGCCACTCCGATGCCCACGGCTACACCCACACGCACACCTTCCCCAACGCCGACCCGCACCGCGACCGCCACGCCTGCCAGCGGCCCCTCTTCGGGCGGCGATGGTGGGAGGGGAAGGTCAGGCGATTCCAGGGAAGACAGCCCCTCGCCTACCCCTCCTCAGGGCCAGGCAATCTGCGACTTCTCAGGCACAAGCCAGCCTGTCATCAAGGGCAACATCAGCGGCGGCGAGAGGATTTACCACGTGCCTGGAAGTCCCTACTATGAGCGCACCATCATTGACGAGGCCAGGGGTGAGCGCTGGTTCTGCACGGTGGCGGAGGCCGAGGCCGCCGGCTGGAGGCCTCCCAGGGTGGCGGCCTCGTCTGCTCCCACCATGACCAGCACCCCCACGGCGACTCCGACGCCGGCACCCGTATCCACGCCTACGCCGTCCCCCACGGCGACGGCTGCCGTGGCACCGGCCACAGCGACGCCGGTCCAACAGCCCCCCGCATCTCGAGTTTCTCCGACACCAACGGCCACACCTGTGCCCACGCCTACGTACACACCCATGCCTTCACCCACAGCAACTCCCAGCCCCACCGCCACGCCCACGCCGGCAGCCGCCACAGCGACGCCCCCGGGCGAGTACGTGGCGTACCTGGCCCAAGGCGCCCATGTCAGCACGCCGGAGAGTCCGCCAGCGAGTACACCACTGGCGCCGAAGCCCGCTGCCATTGTGGAGGAATCCCGCGAGGCTAGCCCCGTCACAGAAGGCCCGTCCCCAGGGCCAGCCCCGGAGGCCACCACGGCGGTGATGCGTGAGCCGGCGGGTCCGAGCGCCGAGGACGTGGTTGGAGTTGTCCTCGTGGCCTTTGGCGTGGCCGCTGGCGTGTTCACGGTAGTCCACGCGCTGATGGCCCGTGGGAGGGGTTAGGCGCCTGGACTGCCAGGGCCGGCGTCAGGCCCTGGGCAGCCTGGGCGCGTCGGGCGCTGGCTCGACCTCGAAGGCGTTGAGGGCGCAGGCCAGCATGGCGTAGTAGCCCATGGTCGCCGTCAACTCTGTCACCCCCTGCTCGCCAAGCCAGTCCCTGGCCGCCTGGAAGGTCGCGGCAGATACTCGATGGTCGCGGAGCAACTCGCGGCCATAGCGGACGACGATAGCCTCTTCCCTGGTGAGGCCGCTCAGGTCGCCGCGATGGGCCACGGCCTGGATGGCCTCCTCGCGGACGCCCGCCTTGCGCGCCAGCACCACGTGGGCCGACCACTCGTAGTCGCAGTCGAACTCGCGGGACGTGGTGATGATGGCCAGCTCTCGCACCTGGGGCGACAGGACAGACTCGAAGCGAATGTAGGTACCCAGGTGGGCGGCGCGTCCGGCCACTTCTGGACTGTTGAGCAGCACGGCGAAGGGGCCTCGCACCCCGCCACGGCTCCGGGCGATGGCGTCGTAGATGTGCTGCTTATCTGGTGGCACCTGGTCCTTAGAGGCAACCTCGCGTATCCGCGCCATGACTCTCCTCCCCCAGCGCTCCACGCCGGTACAGGGTTGTGGACTCACAGGCTTAGAAGGCCTGCCTGCTAGCGTGCTACTTTAGCACAGGCCAGCCCGGCCTGCCATGATGCGCGACGCTAGCTGGGGGATGCGAGGGACGACGTGCCGCGTGCAGCCCTGAGGCGAAGGACTAGCTTCCGGAGGCGTGGCCAGGCCATGCAGGCAAGCAGCACAGCCAGGCCGATGACCAGCAGGGCCAGGCTGTATCCCGCTATGCCCAGAACGAAGCTGTCCACCACGGACTTCAGCATGTCGGCGGCCCTGGTGGCCACCAGGATGGACGTGTCCTGGAATGGCCCATCGTTGGACACGGGCCTGACCAGTAGCTGGTCCCGGAGGGCCTGGATGCGCGGCCCCACAACGACGCTGTAGGTGACGCGCACCGCCACATAAATAGCCAGGGCGGGGACGGTCAGCGCCGCCGCGGCCCAGGCCACGCGCCCTCGCCAGGTGCGCCCGCCCACGAAGGCCACGGCGGCCACGAGGGCTAGCGTCACCAGCAGTAGCGCCCAGCGCAGCGTGCGGGCCAGCCTGGCCTTGCTCCTCAGGCTATCTATGGCCTGCACGGCCGACGGGTCCCCATGCTCCTGCAGGTCCGCCATGAAGTCGGCGTCGCTGTACCGCCAGCCATTGGACAGTATCTCGCGGGCGGTGTCCAGCCTGGCAACGGCGCCCTGCCCCGCCCGCTCCAGCAGGTCCTGTCGCAGGTCCGCGTCGGTGTAAGTCCAGCCATCGCGCATGAGGGCGCGCAGGTCATCCAGGCGCTTGAGTTCCTCCTGGGCGCCAGCTTCAACCATCGCCCGGCGCAGGTCGGCATCGGTGAAGCTTATGGTATCCGGCAGCGCGGACAGTATGATGTCCTGCACTTCCTGGGGGACGCTGAACGACCAGCTAGCGAGCCACTGGTCCAGGTCAATGTCAGAGGGCACACAGTCTGGCAGGTCCTCCAGGCTATTGATGGACAGGTCGCGGGAGGTCGCGCCGTCGCACCGAGGCAGACGCCGGATGGCCGCCCTCACCTCCTCTTCTACCCTGCTTTCCAGCACGCCCACCGCTCTGAGCTTGTTCTCCCTTATGGACACCTGGAAAGTGAAGCTTTCGGTCTCGCCTGCCAGGTAAGGGGCAGCCTCGTCCATGAGCCTCTCGGCCTGCTCCTGCACCCAGTCAGGCGGGGCCACCTGCCGCAGCGTCGAAGCGACCTCTTCAGGAGTGACCACGATGCCCAGGGGAAGCGCCACGCCTTCGCCCAGGTTGGCCGCGACCGACGGCTCCACCACCTCGGCGTAAAGTGCGTCATAGGCGTTGGCCTGGCGCAGCAGCTTCTTCAGCTCCGTCAGGGCCACGTCCAGCCGGTCCGATAGTTCCACGTGGACCCTGAAGCTATCTTGCTGGCCCACCATGTAGGCGGTTACCTCGTCCAGGGCCTGCCGCAACTGGGCATGCACCCAGTCGGGCGCAAGCACGGCCCTCACCGAGGAGACTAGCTGCTCCTGGGACAGGTCCATCCCCAGGGGCAACGACCTGTTGGCCAGTGCCGACTGGATGGCCGGCTCCACGGCCTCCTCGAACAGGACATCATAGACCCTGGCCTGTAGCAGCAGGGCTTCCATCTCGGACATGAGCACGGCGGCGCGCTCGCCTGGCCGAAGCGTAATCTCAAAGTGGTCACGCTCGCCCGACATGTACCTGATGAACGGGCCAATGGAGTCCTCCACCTGCGCCTGTAGCCAGTCTGGCGGGACAGCCCTGCTCAGCGCGCCTACTATCTCATCAGTGGACAGGTCCAGGGACACCAGGGGGTTGGACTCCAGCCTGCCGGGCAGCTCATCGGTCTCCAGTCTGCGGACCTCGTCCAGCGCCGACGTGGTCAGGTCCACCAGCAGGAACTCGTACGCCTCCGCCTCTCTCAACTGGGCCAGGTAGAAGTCAGCGTTCAGCAGCGTGCTGTTGACGCGAAGCGCCAGGAGCGTCGCCGCCAGCGCGAAAAAGACCGCGATGCATAATAGCAGGGCTAGGGCTGTCCTGAGCCAGTTAAACATGACCTAACTTTAGCTTCACCAACAAGGCGAAGCAATGCTTTACTGTTACTTCTAATCAGTGGAACTTGCGGTTAAACCCTGCCTGGTCAGGAGGCACTGCCGGTGCTGGCCGCCTGGCAGCCCTTGCCACCGGGCGGCCCGCATGGTGCCCGGCTGCGCTGGCAAGCGGCACCCCGGCGGGCGCTTGCGCCGTTGCCCTCGCCCAAGGCCTGGCTTATAAGCGGTCGGGGCTGGCGGCTATGAAAGGTGAGCAGACCAGAGATAGCCCGCCCTGGCCATACCCTTGACTTTCCACTCCCTCCACATTAGTCTCCCTCTGGTGTAATCCTGAGTAGCGAGGAGTGCCAGTCATGAGTATGCAGCGCCGCCTGGTGTTCGTGGTGCCTGGCGACGACCCGGTGCAGATACAGGGTTCGCCCCACCTGGAAAGGCTGAAGCCCTACGGGGACGTGGTGCTGTACACCAACAGGCCCGCTTCCCTGGACGAGAAGATAGCGCGGGCAAAGGACGCCGATGTCATAATCAACACCCGTGGGGCCGTCACCTGGCCGGGCGAGGCGCTGCGAGCGCTCCCCAGGCTGCGCATGATCGCCACGTGCTCCATCGGCACCGACATGATTGACCTCAAGACGGCCTCGGAGTTGGGCATCGTGGTGAGCAACCAGCCTGGGCGGACGGCGCCAGTAGTGGCCGAGCACATCTTTGGCCTGATGTTCGCCGCCGCGAAACGGGCCGCCTTCCAGACCTCTGAACTCAAGGCTGGCCGCTGGACCAGGATGGAGAACATCTTCCTCCAGGGCAAGACGCTGGGTGTCATAGGCACGGGCAACGTGGGCCGCGAGGTGGCCCGGCTTGCCAGCGCCATCGGCATGAAGGTCATAGCCTGGACCTTCCACCCTTCGCCTGAGCGGGCCGCCGAGCTCAAGGTGCGCTTCGTGGAGCTGGAGGACCTGCTGCGGCAGTCGGACGTCGTGAGCCTGCACGTGCGGCTCACCGACCAGACACGCGGCATGATAGGCAGGCGTGAGCTGGGCCTCATGAAAAAAGGGGCAGTCCTGGTCAACTGCGCCCGGGGAGCAATCGTGGACAAGGCAGCGCTGGTGGAGGCGCTCAGCTCCGGGCACCTGGGCGGCGCCGCCCTGGACGTCTATGATGTGGAGCCACTGCCGGCCAACGACCCTATCCTTTCCTGCCAGCAGGTGGTGCTGACGCCTCACATCGCCGACCAGACCCCGGAGGGCGTGGAGCTACTGAACGAGGGTGCGGTGGACAACATCATCGCCTTCCTGGAGGGACGTCCCAGGAACGTAGTCACCTGGGGGCCTGTCAGGCGCGTGGCGGGCTAAGTCTTAAGGTGACAGCCCAGGCATCCCCCAGGCCGCCAGGCTGGCCAGCAGCTACGACGCGCGAGGGGCCGACGGCCCCTGCTAGAAGCTTCAGCCAACTCCGTGGAAGCCGATGGTGACGACCTCGCCTTCCACCATGACTGGCGTGATGCGTTCTCCACCCGTCAGGCGCTCCAGCTCGGCCCAGGCCTCAGGGTGCTTTCCCAGGTCTACCTCTTCGTACTCCGTTCCCGAGGCGTTCAACTCCTCTTTGAGGGCAGCCGAGTAGTCGCAGTCCGGATGGGTATAGACTACTATCCTTGTTGTGCTGGTGGCCAATGCTCTACCCCCTGGTGGACTGGCCCTGGCGTCGCCGCCCTGGCCTGCCTGCTTGCCACAATTCTAAAGGAAGGGCCTGCCTTTGGCAAAGCCATGACCTGGCCTGGCCTTGGACTTGCCGCACTCCGGCCACTTAGCGCTGCTGAGTCCACGAGACAGCGCCATCAGGGCCGCCAGCGTGAGACGCTTGCAGCTTATGGTGCCTTGCCGCCTTGCGGGTTTCACCTGCCTCAATCCGGTTTACTTACCCACTGCCAATCAAAGTATTTCTCCTTATCAAGGCGCGTGCGCTAACTAATATAGCACCATCGGTTCCCTCTGTCTGGAGCAACAAAAAGATTAGGGGCGCGGCTTGCAGATGGAAGCACCACGACATGGGTTGCGCCTGGAACCAGTAACAGGTCCCGCAGTCTCCGAGACGTGGCTCAGGGTGGCCATTCATGTCTATTTGCTGGCCTGCTTGCCCCTGGCCGCGTTCCTGGCCCACCTGGCCCCCTGGAACAGCAACGCCGTGTTGCATCCTGCCCTGGAGGCGACCGCCTCCATCATGGCCCTGGCTGTGGGCTGTGTTGCCCTGGCGCGCTACCTCGTCGGCCGGCGCAGCGCCCCATGCCTGCTCCTGGCCGTGGCCTTCCTGGGGGCGGCAGCCCTGGATGGCTACAACGCCATCGCCGCTTCTCCCCTGGCACAGGCTGTGTTGCCGCCTGTCCTGGCGTCGCTGGACGCCTGGAGTCCCACTGCCTCGCGCCTTTTTATCGCGCTGGTGCTGTGGGCTGGCGGCATCGCCCCGGACTCTGGCGGAGAACACAGAGAGTCGGGAGAGGGTGACGCTGGAGGTTTCACCTCGGCCATAGCCCAGTTGGCGATGGGCACGTTCCTGGCCGCTGTCGCCGTGCCCCTTCTGGAGACCTACCAGGCCGAAGCCCTTGTCCGGCGCCCGCAGGAGCTGCTGGCGGCCTTGTTCTTCACGCTGGCACTGCTGGGCCATCTGCGCCGGGGCGAAGGGCGCTGGCTTGAGCACTGGCTGGTAGTCTCGCTGGCGCTCAGCCTGGCCTCCCAGGCAGCCTTTCTGGCCTTTGCCAGGGAGCCTTACGACGCTCTGTCCCTGGGTGGACACCTTCTCAAGCTACTCAGCTATTGTGCCGTCCTGGTGGCACTGCTCGCCTACCGGCAGCAGCACCCCCCTATATGCAGCCCTTACCGCGTTCCAGGCTGGACGACACTCCCCGGCCTGTCCATGAAGGGGGAGCCGCCACGGCCCCCTGACAGGCCCTCCCAGCCCGTGACCGAGGAAAGCAGGCTGCTGGTGGAGATAGGGCGGATTTTCAATTCCTCCCTTGATATTGACCAGGTGTTCCAGCGTTTTGCCAGCAAGGTGAAGGAGCTCATCCCCTGTGACCACGTTATGCTATGCAGGCTTGACCCGGTGAGCCAGCGGCTCCAGGTCACCCACGTGGCCGGAGTGGATGTACCCGGCCGGCGCGCCGGAGACCAGGTGCCCCTGGAGGCGACACTGACCGGCGAGAGCCTGCGCCTGCGGAAGCCCATGCTTGTCCAGACCGAAACGAGGGACCAGCTTCCCAGAGAGTTCCCCAGTCTGGTGCCTGTCTTTGAGTCGGGCATCCGGTCCTTTCTGGTGATACCTTTGATTTCCGAGGACCAGGTCATAGGGGCGCTGAACCTGGGCCTCAGCCGGCCCAGGAGTGACCCGCAGCGGACGCTGGACCTGGCGGAAAGTCTGGGCACGCTGATTGTGGGGTCAGTGGTCAACTCCCGGCTCCACGACTCCCTGAGGCGGGTGGCCGCAGAGCGCGCCTCGCTGGCCGAGATCGGCAGAATCATCAGCTCGTCCCCAGACATAGGCCAGGTGTATGAAAGGTTCGCGGAGGAGGTCAGGCGGCTCATCCCTTCGGACCGCGTCGTGATAAGCATCATTGACCAGCAGCGGGAGATGTTCGTTAACTCCTATGTCTCCGGCAGCCGCGTAGATGGCAGGGACCAGGGCGCCAGCAGTCCGCTCAGTGGCACCATGACTCAGGAGGTCGTCAACCGTGGCGCCGGGATAATCTTGCAGAGCAGGGAAGAGGTAGAGGAGTGGGCAAGACGCCTGCCCGGGCTTCAGCCTGTGTACCAGGCTGGCTACTATTCGATGCTTTCGGTGCCCGTCACATCCAGCGACCAGATAGTAGCTGTGCTGCATCTGGCTACCAGGGACCAGCACGCCTATACTGAGCGAGACCTTGAGCTGGCCGAGCGCATCGCGCTGCAAATTGGCGGCGCCATCTCCAACTTCAAGCTCAGGCTGCAGCTTCAGCGGGTGGCCCAGGAAAAGGCCTTGCTGGCCGAGATAGGCCGCGCGGTGGCGTCGCTCCAGGACTTCGATGAGTTGTGTCAGCGCATCGCGGAGGAAGTGCGCCAGGTCATTCCCTTCGACCGCATCACCATCAGCCTGGCGGACCCTCGCACCGGCGCGGTGCGGAACATCTACCGGCAAAGCCTTGTGGTGCCTGACCAGGAAGAGACGCACCCGGGTGTGGAAGTCGTGGCCCGGGAAGTCATCCGCACCGGCTCCCCGCTGCTGCTCCAGTCCGAGGACAATGCCGCTCCTGACCTGGCCTGCTGCTTCTGTGATGGCTTCCACTCGCTGATGTCTGTCCCGCTGGTGCTGAAGGACAAGGTCATTGGCACCATGGCCCTGTGGTCCCTCAGGAGCTACGCCTATACCTCGCTGGACCTGGCCCTGATGGAGAACATCGCCACTCAGGTGGCCGGGGCCATCTTCAACGCCCAGCTTTATGCCGAGCGCCAGATGGCGGAAGCGGCGCTGCGGCAGAGCTTCAAGCTCTACCGCACCCTTATCGAGACCTCTCCTGACGCCGTGGTGGTGACCGACCTTTCGTCCAGGGTGCTGATGTTTAACCAGCAGGCGCTGTCCCTGTTCGGGTATGAGAAGGCCGAGGACGCCCTGGGTGCCCTGGGCATGGACATTATCGTGCCGGAGGACCGCGACCGCGCCCTTGCGGACGCCCAGACGACCATCGCCACGGGCAGCCTCAAGGAAGCCCAGTACATAATGCTCAAGAAGGACGGCTCACGCTTCTCAGCAGAGGTAAGCACCTCACTGATAAGGGATGCCCAGGGCAACCCCAAGGCTTTCCTCTGCGTTGTCCGCGATGTCACGCGGCGCAAGGAGGCCGAGGCCCAGATAAGGGCATCCCTGAGAGAGAAGGACATCCTGTTACGGGAGATACACCACAGGGTCAAGAACAATATGCAGGTGGTGTCCAGCCTCCTGGACCTGCAGGCTGCTTCCATAAATGACGCGCGCGTGCAGCAGGCCTTCGCCGAGCTGAGCATGCGAGTCAAGTGCATGGCCCTGGTACAGGACCTGCTCTATGAGTCGGCCAACCTGGCCCGCATAGACTTCTCCCAGTACATAGAGAACCTGAAGTCTCTTCTCCTGGCCGCTTATCCCATGGACCCTCAGGCCGTGGACTTCGAAGTAAACGTGGAGGGCGCGCAACTGGACGTGGACGCGGCCATGTACTGCGGACTGATCATCAGCGAGCTGGTGATGAACTCCCTGAGGCACGCCTTCCCGGGCAAGCGGGAAGGCAGGGTCCGCGTCAGCCTGGCGCCCCGCGATCAGGACACCTTCAGCCTGGAGGTCAGCGACAATGGCGTTGGCCCAGGCCCAGACGTTGACCTTATGACCGCCAGTACCCTGGGCCTGAGCCTGGTCAGGATGCTTGCCAAAAAGCTGAAAGCCACCATAGGGTTTGACACTTCCAGAGGCACGACCTTCAGGATGGTCTTTCCCAGGCCGACCTGAAGCAGGGCTGACATGGCCCTTCCGGCGCAGTAGAGCTCTAAGTCCAGGCCTGAACAGGCCGTGGGAGGTGAACATGTTGAGGGGCACGACTGATAAGTTCCATGGGACCATCATGTCCGGCACGGGAAAGGGGGAGCAGCCCACACAGACTGAAGCCGTTATGCAGCCAGGTAGTCCGGAAAGCCCCAAGGTGATCACCAGCGTCAAGGTGCTGGTGGTGGAGGACGAGCCTGTCGTGGCTGCCAGCATAAGGCACACCCTGCGCGGCCTGGGCTACGACGTGCCAGCCATGGCCTCGTCGGCCAACGAGGCCATCGCCAAGGTCGCCGAGTGCCACCCGGACCTGGTGCTTATGGATATACGCCTGGAGGGCGAGATTGACGGAGTCGAGGCGGCGGAGCCGATCCGCAGCGAGTTCAACGTCCCCATCGTTTACCTGACCGCCTACGCCGACGAGGCAACTATCCAGAGGGCCAAGCTGACCGAGCCTTACGGCTACATACTGAAGCCCTTTGGCGCCAGGGAGCTTGCGGCGGCCGTGGAGGTCGCCCTCTACAAGCACAGGATGGAGATGATTGTGAAGGAGCGGGAGCGGCAACTCTCCACCCTGCTCAAGTGCATGGGCGACGCGGTGGTCACCATCGGCGAACAGCGCCTGGTGAACTATCTCAACCCGGCGGCGGAGAAGCTCACGGGCTGGCGCAGCCAGGACGCCAGGGGCAAGAGGCTGACCGAGGTGCTGAACATCACCGACCAGCAAGCCGAGTTCCTGCTGTCCCGTTCCACCGAGCAGGAAGGCGACGAGGATGACCTGACCATCCGGGTCACCCACGAGTTCACCCTGCTGACGCGCGATGGAGTGGAAAGGAACGTGGACATCAGCGGCGCCCCCATGACCGATGGCAAGGGCAAGGTCAGCGGGGCCATCCTGGTCCTGCGGGACATCACCAGCCGCCGGCAACTGGAGGAGCAGCTCCTCCAGGCACGTCAGCTTGAAAAGACGACGGCCATGGCCAGCCGCACGGCCCACGAGTTCAACAAGATGCTGCGTGCCGTCCTCAGCTATGCCCAGATGGGCGTCATTTCCATGCTCCCTCCTGACAGCCTGCGCGCATACCTGCAGGATATCAAGGAGGAGGCCGACCGCATCCCGGTGCTCATCCAGCAGATCATGAGCTTTCCGCAGGGCCGGTCCACCGAGAAGGTGCTGGCCAACCTCAATGACCTCGTGAGCAGCGCCAACTTTGTTATCCAGGGCCTCATAGGCGAGGATATCGAGCTGACTGTGGGCCTGCAGGCGAGCAGGCCGTGGGTCCAGGTACATCCAGGCCAGGTACACCAGATACTGATGAACATGGCCTCCAACGCCAAGGATGCCATGCCCACCGGCGGCAAGCTCACCATTCGGACGGCTGACGTCACCCTGGACTCCAGCTTCACCGACCGCAACCCCGACGCCATACCGGGCGACTACGTGATGCTCACCATCAGCGATACGGGTGTCGGCATTCCCGAGAGCGTCAAGCCGCATATCTTCGAGCGGTTCTTCTCCACCAAGGAGTCGGGGCTGGGCCTGGGCCTGTCCACCTGCTACGAGATTGTGAAGCGGCACAACGGCTACATACTGGTGCATAGCGAGCCGGGCCAGGGCACCACCTTCGAGGTCTATTTCCCCAGGGCCGATGGGCCAGAGCGGCCAGCCCGCTAACGGCCTTCCGCAGAGGCCAGGCCAGCCCTATCGCCGGGAGAGGCGCTATTACCCCCTCTCGGCGATAGGGGTACGGGCTTTGCCAGCTCTCGGTCTTGAGGCGCGCTAGCCGCCGGCCGCGTCGGCTACCACGTCCTTGAAGCGCTTGATGGCCTCTATGTGGGCGCCAGGTGATGGCAGGCCCGCCCTCATGGTGTTCACCGCCAGGTGAGTCAGGCCCAGGCCCTTGAGCAGCGTTGCCTGCCTGGCCCACTCGGCTTCCTGGCGATTGCCTATGCTTATCCAGGTCTCCATGCCAAAGCTGGCAGGCTCCCGTCCGGCCTCGGCAAGATAGGTGTGCAGCCTGGCGACCATCTCCCGCGCGTCGTCGCCTGGCCGGAACAGCGGGAACCAGCCGTCCCCGACGCGGGCGACGCGGCGCAGCACGCGGTCGTCCCTGCCGCCCAGCCATATGGGGATGGGCTTCTGGACAGGCAGGGGGTTAATCCCCGCATCGGTGACTCTGTGCCATTTCCCCTGGAAGGTGACCAGGTCGCTGGTCCACAGCCTGCGCAGCAGGTCAATCTGCTCCTCGCAGCGCCGTCCGCGGTTGTGGAAGTCCTCGCCCAGCGCCTCGTACTCCACGTCGTTCCAGCCGATGCCGATGCCCAGTCTCAGCCTCCCTCCAGTCAGGAGGTCCACCTCCGCCGCCTGCTTGGCCACCAGCACCGTCTGCCGCTGTGGCAGTATCAGTATGCCCGTCACCAGCTCCAGCCGACTGGTGAGGCCCGCCAGGTAGCCAAAGAGGACCATCGGCTCGTGGAACATGTCGGTATGCCGGTACGCTCCAGACCATCCTGGCCGGCTGGCGGCGTTGGCGCCCACTACGTGGTCGAAGGTCACCAGGTGGTCGTAGCCCAGCGACTCGGCGGCCTGGGCGTAATCGCGTACGGCTATGGGGTCCGCGCCGATCTCGGTCTGCGGGAAGACGACGCCTAATCGCATGAATTCCTCCTGGTGTTGGCAACTCCGGGAGCGAGGCCGCAGGCGTGCCGCTAACATGGGCGCTCCAGGGTATTTATGATGTATTATACAGCCTGCCAGGTGCGCAAGAACACTAACCAGCGAGGGCAGCATGGCCAGGTACGACCTTATCATCAGTGGCGGCACAGTCCTTGACCCGGCCAACGGGTACGAGGGCACCAGCGACGTGGGTATCAAGGCGGGCAGGATCGAGCAGGTGGGGCCAGACCTGGACCCCTTCGACGCCGAGGACGTCATAGACGCCACCGGCAAATGGGTGATGCCCGGACAGATAGACACCCATGCCCACGTGGCCGGGCTGTCCCGGCGATGGGACCCGGCCATCGGCTACGCCATGCTGGCCCAGGCAGGCACCACCACCGTGCTGGACATGGGCGGGACCGGCCCGGGCCTGATGGACGGCATCAAGCGCAAAGGGGCCGGGCTGAACGTCGCCGGGCTGTTCGCTCTCATCCCCGGCACCACCATTCCCAACGACAACCCCAGCGTGTCGCAGCTACGAGACATGGTGGCCGGCGCGCTGCGCCAGGGCTGCCTGGGTGTCAAAATGCTGGGCGGCTACTACCCCTTCTCGCCGGAGAAGACCTCTGACATCATCCGGGCCTGCAACGAGCAGCGGGCCTACGTGGCTTACCACGTAGGCAGCAAGGAGTCCGGCAGCCACCTGGGGGGCGTCAGGGAGCTGCCGGCCATCGTCGGTGCAGGCCGGCTCCACGTTTGCCACGTCAACTCCTACTGCCGGGGCGTCATAGCCCAGCCGCAGGCCGAGTGCGAGGAGGCCCTGGCCGTCCTGGAGTCCATGAAGGGCCAGCTTAACTCGGAGGCCTACCACGCCGTGCCCAACGGCACCAATGGCCGGTGCGACCGTGAGGGCGAGGTGATAGCCGACGTGCCGCGCAACTGCCTGCGGCTCAGGGGCTACCCGCCCACCAGAGAAGGCATGCGGCAGGCCATCCTGGACGGCTATGCCTCGGTGCTGGCACAGAAGGGAGGGCGCATAGTCTATGTGAAGGGCCAGGAGGCGCTCCGCCTCTTCGAGGAGGCAGACACCGACGTGGGCATGAGCTTTCCAGTGAACCTGCCCTCCTCCGCCTTCCGGCTCACCACGGCGAAAGACCGGGCCGGCCAGTTCGTGGTGGACGCCGTCAGCACCGATGGTGGGTCGCACCCCCGCAACATCGCCATCCAGAGCACCATGGCGCTGGTGCAGTTCGGCGCGCTCACACCCATGGAAATGGCCGCCAAGCTGTCCTGGATGCCCGCCAGGATGCTGGGCCTGCTGACCAAGGGCCACCTCTCCCCTGGCGCCGACGCCGATATCACCATCCTGGACCCGCAAGCTAACCAGCCGGTCATGGCCCTGGTGGCTGGCAAGGTGATCATGGTGGATGGCCGCGTGGTAGGTACGGGCGGCACGCTGCTGGTGACCGCCGCCGGAGAGCGGGCCGCCAGGGACAGCGGCCTGCCCTACCGTGTCCTGGACCTGGCGCAGAGCAAGCTGTACGCAGGGTACTCCCACGTCACCTAGTTGTCACAGCCCGGAAAGCCCTGTGCTGGTGAAGCCTCCTGTAAGTTTGAGGCCGGGCCAGGCAGCCACTCGACACAGACAGCCCGTGGGGCGTCGCTTTGGCTAGGTCATCCCTCCAGGCTGCCACGTATGCCGCAACGCACACTCCATTGACTATGATATATGCTGCCTATTAAACTTCTAAATCGTCAATTTCAGCGGTCTGGTGTGATACGCCCATGTCCAGGTGGCTACTGTTGGCAATTGCAGCGGTGGCGGCCGCGCTGGTAGCGTGCGGCGGCCGAGTGGAAGAGACCTTCAAGGTCGCAGGCATTCCGGAGCAGAACGCCAGCGTCCTCGTCCAGAGGTACCAGGCCCTCACCTCCTACCTGGAGAAGGAGTTGGGTGTAAAAGTCGAGTACGTGCCCACGGTGGACTACGCCGCGACGGTCACCGCCTTCAAGGAAGGCGAGGTCCACATGGCCTGGTTCGGTGGACTGACGGGCGTGCAGGCCAGGCTCCTGGTGCCCGACTCCGAGGCCATCGCCCAGAGGCCGCGCGACGCCGAGTTCCACTCCAGGTTCATCGCCCAGGCCGGCCTGCCCGTGGACAGCCTGGAGGACCTGAAGGGACTTACCTTCACCTTCGGCAGCGAAAGCTCCACCTCCGGCCACCTGATGCCCAGGTACTTCCTGAAGCAGGCTGGCATTGACCCGGACAGGGACTTCAATGGCCCACCCAATTTCTCCGGCTCCCACGACAAGACCTGGAAGCTGGTGGAGAGTGGCGCCTTCCAGGCCGGCGTGCTGGACGAGGCAGTCTGGGAGAGGGCGGTGAGGGAGGGCCAGGTGGACACCAGCCAGGTCAGGGCCTTCTACACCACGCCCCCATACTACGACTACCACTGGACCATCCGGGGCGACGTGGACGAGACCTTCGGCAGCGGCTTCAAGGAGAAGGTGAGACAGGCGCTGCTGAAGCTGGACGGCACCAATCACCAGGAGGTGGTGGGCCTGTTTGCCACCGACCGTTTCGTGGAGACCCGCAACGACAACTACCGGGCCATCCAGGAGGTGGCCGCGTCGCTAGGCATCATTCAGCAATGAGCGAGCAGCCCAGTCCTGAAGTCATATTCCGGCTGCGCCAGGCCAGCAAGTCCTACCCCGGCACCGTGGCCCTGGCGCCGCTGTCCCTGGACATCAGGGCCGGCGAGGCGGTGGCCATTGTTGGCCCCAGCGGCAGTGGCAAGACCACCCTGCTCTACCTGCTTGGGGGGGTCATCCAGCCCGACCAGGGGGGCATCTTCCTGGATGGCCACTCGCTGGCGGACCTCAGACCGGGCCGCGAGCTGGCCAGCCTGGTGGGGTTCATTCATCAGCAGCTAGACCTGGTGCCGCAGCTAAGCGTCGTCCACAACGTGCTGGCAGGCCGCCTGGGCCAGTGGGGCCTGTGGCGGTCCCTGGTCTCGCTGGTGGCACCACAGGAGCGACACCTGGCGCTGGCGGCCCTGGGCAGGGTAGGACTGTCCGACAAGCTCTACGAGCGGACCTCGCGGCTGTCGGGCGGCGAGCAGCAGCGCGTCGCCATCGCCCGCCTGCTGGCGCAGGACCCCAGGGCCATCATCGCCGACGAGCCGGTATCTTCCCTGGACCCGACGCGGGCCAGGGACATACTGGGCCTGCTGCTGGGCATCGCCAGGGAGTCGGGCAAGACGGTGGTGGCGAGCCTGCACTCCGTAGAGCTGGCGCGAGAGCACTTCGACAGGATCATCGGCCTGCGCAACGGGCAGCTCAAGTTCGATCTGCCCGCCCGGCGCGTCACCGACAGCTTGCTTGCTGAGCTCTACGAGCTTGAGGGGCTGAGGGGTGAGAGCGTCGTCGCCCAGGACTAGCCTCATCGAGAGCCGGACGCTGCTGACCCTCATCCTGCTGGGCGCTGTCCTGTTGAGCCTGGCGTCGGTGCGCTGGAGCAGCGGCATCATCCACCCGGGCGGCATGGCCTCCATTGGCCAGATGCTCCAGGGGCTGCTGGACCTGGAGTTCTCGCCGGCGTTCCTGAAGCTGGCCGTCGAAGCCACCTGGACCACGCTGGCCTACGCCGTGGCGGGCATGACGGTGGCAGTAGCTATCGGCCTGCCCCTGGGAGTAGTGGCATCGGGCGTGCTGGCGCGCTCCGCCCGGGCGCGTTGGGGCAGCATCGCGGGGGTGCGCTTCCTGCTGGCCTTCCTGCGCTCCATTCACGAGCTGGTGTGGGCGTGGCTCTTCGTGGTCGCCATTGGCCTGTCGCCGCTGGCGGCGGTCCTGGCGCTGGGCATCCCCTATGGTGGCATCCTGGGCAGGATCTACTCCGAGATACTCACCGATGTGCCGCAGCAGTCCCTACGGGCGCTGCGCTCGGCCGGCGCGTCTGAGGTGAAAGTCTTCTTCTACGGCAGACTGCCGGCTGCCTTGCCTGACATGCTCAGCTACACCTTCTACCGCTTCGAGTGCGCCATCCGCTCGGCGGCCATCCTCAGCTTCGTTGGCATCCCTGGCCTGGGCTACCACATCCAGCTTTCCCTGGACGACCTGTACTATGGGCGGGTGTGGACGCTGCTCCTGTTCCTGGTGGCCCTCATCGTGCTGGTGGACCTCTGGAGCAGTGTCGTGCGCAGGAGCATGACCTCATGAGCTACGACAGCACGCTCCGGGCGGGCAGCCGCGCATCCAGAGTACGCATCAGCGTGCCGGCTGCGTCACTGGCCGGGTCTGTGCTGCTGGCCCTGGCCTCGTGGGGCTACATACTGCTGGGTGGCGACAGCGGCGTGGCCGACCTGTTCCGCGGCGACACCTGGGGGCGCGCGTGGGGGTTCATCGGCGGCCTGCTGGGCAGGGGAGCCGAAGGCACGCCTGCCTTCCTTGACGCTGGCGCCTGGCGCGGCGCCCTGTCCCTGTCCATCGAGACGCTGGCCATGAGCGTGCTGGCCATGGGCATCGCGGGCGTTGGCGTGCTGCTTACCTTCCTGCCGGCGGCGCGCAACGTGGCCTTCGGGGATCTGGCAGGCTCGCGCTCCCTGGCGGGCCGGGCCATGTTCTTTGTCGTGCGGGGCACCTTCACCTTCACCCGGGGCGTGCCAGAGCTGGTCTGGGCCATGCTCATCGTCTTCGTGCTGTCGCCGGGGGTACTGCCTGGCGCCCTGGCCCTGGGGCTGCACAACTACGGCATTCTGGGCAAGCTCTCCGCCGAGGTAGTGGAGGACATAGACCCGCGGCCGGCTCGGGCGCTGCGCTCGGCCGGCGCCAGCAACTTCCAGATGCTCATGTACGGCATCATGCCCCAGGTGCTGCCCCAGTTCCTCACCTACCTGCTCTACCGCTGGGAAGTCGTTATCCGGACGACAGTGGTGGTGGGCTTCGTGGCGGCTGGCGGCCTGGGCCGGGAGTTCCGCCTGCGCATGAGCTGGCTCCAGTACGACGACCTGGCGCTGCTGCTGGTATGCTACCTCGTCCTGGTCATCGGCGTTGACCTGGCCGCCGCCGGACTGCGCAAGCTGGCGCGGTAGGGGCCGGCTCCCTCAATGCGCAAGCTTCATCCTCCGCTTGCTTGAACACGCACATCTCGTCTATACTCCCGCTGAGGGAGTCCAATGATTACTAGCATTGCCATTGAGAACTTCAAGTGCTTCCGCAAGCTGGACCTGCGCCCACGCCTGCTTACTGTCTTCATCGGGCCTAATGGCAGTGGCAAGTCCAGTGTGTTACAGGCTTTGCTCCTGCTGAAGCAGTCCCTGGGACAGCAGAAGCTTGTTGCCAGGGGTAATGTAATAGACCTTCCGCTAATGGAGAGGAGGGCAGCAGAGGAAAAGGGGCCCAATTCCATCAAATGCCTGGGACTCGGCGGTTTGGTTGAATTGCCTGGGTACGCTGATGTAGGGATTGGTGAGCAGATTGAGTACAGTTATCAGGCCTCTTTCAAGGGCACAGACCTTATTGATAGCACTGGCAAGATAAAGTTCAACTTTCATGGTCAAGAACAGACTATACGTGTGGCCGATAACAGCGAGTCCAAGCAAGGTCTAATTATCAATACCTACGCAGCCACTCTATCCCGCGTGAGACAGACTGGACGATTTGTTCAGGTGCATAAGTGGGATGTATCGCCAGGTGACAACCTGGAGTTGGCATTTTCCTCGATTTTAGAGGTCGTTGGTGAGGTGCTGCGTCAAATCAGATTTGTCCCGGCGGCGCGCGGTTTTACCAGGCCCGAATATCTTCTCAGGGATGAGCCTGCGCCTGATCTCTCACTATCGGTTGGTTCTGGCCTGTTTGAGGAACAGGCCGTGACAAACATGGTATACAGGCGAGAATTTGAGGACGTAATCTCGGCCTGGCTACATCAGGTGACAGGGGTGAAAATCCGGGGCGGACTCGTGCCTGGGCCTAAATCACAGATCGAGTCTCTGACACCTGTTGGCATTTTCAATATCGTGGCCGAAGGCTTCGGGACCAATGCACTGATATTGCTGCTCCTGCAGCTTGCTGTTGTGTCTCGCGGGGCCGCAGTCTTGATAGAAGAGCCGGAAATTCATCTTCACCCACGTGCTCAGGCTAACTTAGCCTCTTTGCTGGCCGAAGAGGCGAAAGCCAAGAACAAGCAGCTTATCATGACTACGCACAGCGAACACATACTGGGCAGGCTGCTCACACTGGTGGCGGAGAGGAAGCTGTCGGCGGAAGACCTGGCTATATACGCCTTCGAGAAGGACGAGAGCGGGGACTGCGGCGCCAGCGCACTGGAAGTCACCGATGATGGCAGGGTGAAGGGTGGCATCAAGGACTTCTTTGAGCCTGACCTGGAAGAACTTGACCGTTACATCAAGGGCCTGCAACAGCGAGCATGACCCGCCGATTTATCCTTGACGAGAACGCAGTAATCCTGGCGCAGAAAGGCGAGAACGACAGGGGCGAGCGCGACGCCACCTGTTTGGAGCTACTTGTCGCCATCATTCGCATCTGTCATACCCTGGTGCTGGACGCCGCTCTCTGGGCCAAGTACCAGCGTCAACTGAACTCCCTGGGCGTGCCGAGTCCGCAGCTAGGGTTCCGCATCTTGCCGATCCTGGCCAACGCTTTCCGCACGGTTGGCAAAATGGACTTCAGGCCCGAAGCCTCCCCTTTTCCTGAGGAGTCGGATATCCCTTCTGGCAGCCGCGACGATACGCCCGTCGTGAGGCTGGCCGTCGAGACAGAGGCCCCGCTGGTGACCACCGACACGGCCCTGATGGACGACCTGAACGCCTGCGGTGTGATGGAGAAGTACAGCCTTCAGTTACTCTTGCCAGACGAGGCGCTGAAGCAGGTGCAGTCTGAAGGGCCGCCCTAGAACGGCCTGTACCGGTTGGCGATGGGCATGCGGCGGTCGCGGCCGAAGTTGCGCGGCGTGATCTTGATGCCCGGCGGGGCCTGGCGCCGCTTGTACTCGCTGCGGTCCACCAGGCCGATGGCCCGCTTCACCATCTCCTCGTCGAAGCCCATGCTCAGGATTTCCTCGAAGCTGCGGTCTTCCTCCACGTAGGCCCTGATGATGGGGTCCAGGATGGCGTAGGGCGGCAGGCTGTCCTCGTCCTTCTGGTTGGGCCGTAGCTCGGCGCTGGGTGGCTTGTCTATGACGCTTTGCGGTATGACGGGCTTCGGCCCCATGGCGTTGCGGTACGCAGTCAACTGGTACACCAGCGTCTTGGGCACGTCCTTTATGACAGCGTAGCCGCCGGCCATGTCGCCGTATATGGTGGCATAGCCCGTGGCCATCTCGCTCTTGTTGCCCGTGGTAAGCACCAGCCAGCCAAACTTGTTGGACAGCGCCATGATGAGGTTGCCGCGAATGCGCGACTGGATGTTCTCCTCGGCAATCCCCCAGGGCGTGCCCTCGAACTGCGGGGCCAGGGTGTCCAGGAAAGCTGTAAACACGGGTTCGATGGGAATGGTCCACAGCTCGATGCCCAGGTTTTCGGCCAGCGCCCTGGCGTCGGTGATGCTGCCCTCGGAGGAGAAGCGCGATGGCATGGAGACGCCTACCACGTTCTCATTGCCCAGGGCGTCCACGGCTATGACCGCCACGATGCTGGAGTCTATGCCGCCCGACAGGGCCACCAGCACCTTCTTGAAGCCGCACTTGTGAACGTAGTCCCGCGTGCCCAGCACCAGCGCCTCATAGACCTCCCCAGCGGCGTCGTAGTGGCGCATCAGGCGCTCCGGTATGGCTGGCCGGCGGTGGGAGTTGGACGAGTAGCCGGAGACGTGGAGCACCCTGGACTGCCCGATCTCGCTGACTATGGCTGGCTTCTCCTTGCGCGGCCTGGGGTCACGCAGCCGGGAGCGGAAGACCGCCTCCACGTCCAGGTCGGCGACTATCAGCTCTTCCTGGAACTGGTTGCCCTCGGCCACTATCTCGCCCAGGGGGTTGAACACCATGCTGGCGCCATCGAAGACCAGCTCGTCCTGGCCGCCCACCAGGTTGACGTAGGCCACGAATAGCTCGTTGTCGCTGGCGCGGGTCGCCAGCATCTTCTCCCGGAAGCCGCGCTTGCCGGCGTGGAAGGGCGAGCCGTTGATGTTGACTATGACCTCGGCGCCGGCGGCCCGCTGCACCACCGTAGGCCCCACGGCGTACCAGATGTCCTCGCAGATGTTGACGCCCACTGGCGTCCCGTTGATAACGTATACCGGGCACTGGTCCCCGGCCAGGAAGTAGCGGTCCTCGTCGAACACGCCGTAGTTGGGCAGGTACATCTTGTGGTACACGCCCACCAGCTCGCCGTTGCTGGCGATGGCCGCGGCATTGAAGATGTCGGTGCCGCTGTGGTCCACGAAGCCCACCACGGCGGTAATGCCCTGTGTGGCCCCGGCTATCTGGCGCACGCAGGCCAGGTTGCCTTCTATAAAGTGGGGCTTGAACAGCAGGTCTTCAGGCGGATAGCCGGTCACGGCCAGTTCAGGAAAGGCGACCAGGTCTGCTTCCAGAGCGCGGGCACGCTCAATGTACTCGATGATCTTGCTGGTGTTGCCTTCCAGGTCGCCCACGGTCATGTTTACCTGGGCCATCGCCAGTCTGAAGGTGCGCATAGCGCCTCCCTCTAGCTCATGCGGTTTAGCACAGATATATCATAGCTGATACCGCTGCCTCGCGGCGACGTGGCGAGGGTCATCGAGCCGGAATACATCGGGGTCGCGCCCCAATTCGACGGCCAGCCAGTAAGTGAACAATTGTAACGGCACCAGGTATATGATGGGCGTCAGAGGCTCCGGCATGGCTGGCAGCGTAATGGCCGTCCGCACCAGGCCGGCCATGTCTGGCTCCCCTTCGTGGAGCAGCGCCGCCGTCTCGCCGCCGGCGGCGTTGACCGCCTGGACTATATCCATGGCCCGCTGCCGGCCCCTGTCGGAAGGGACGATGAAGGTGGCCAGGGTGCCCAGGCTGGTCGCCACGAAGGGGCCGTGAAGGAACTGCTCTATCTGGAAGCCCTCGGTGAGCACGTAGCACGCCTCCTTGAGCTTGAGGGCTACCTCGTAAGCGGTGGCGGCGTTGGCGCCCCAGCCAGCGAAGCAGAGCCAGCGAGACGGGACGGCGCGCTTCGCCCACTCCCGGACCTGTGGCTCCAGGCCCAGGGCCTGCCCGGCCAGCTCCGGCAGGCGGTCCAGGGTCTGCCGGCACTCCCGTGCCAGGGGGATGCCGGCCGTCAGCCCAAGCTCGACGGCCACCATGGCCAGCGCAGTCATGGCCGAGGTGTGGCTTATGGTGAAGGCGGAGGACTTCTCCTGGGGCGATGTGCGCACGACGACATCGGCCAGGTCGGCACGGGCAGAGGAGCCAAGCCCGGTGACCACGGCGGTGGGGGCGCCGCTGGCCCTGGCCAGCTCCAGCGCCCGCGCCGAGTAGCGCTTGGTGCCACGGTGGCTCATGACCACCACGACGTCGCCAGGGCCGAGCCGTGGCGGATAGGCGCAGAACTCGAAGGAGTTCCAGGCGCGGCTATCGTCCCGGCCGGCGAGGGTACGCAGCAGGTGCTCGCCCACCAGCGCGGCGTGCCACGAGGTGCCAATGCCCACGATGTGGATGCGCTCGGCCTGGGCCAGCAGGCCGGCCAGCCCAACCGTGGCACTCCGCTCCTGCTCCAGCACCCGCGCCATGGCCGCGGGCTGCCCCAGGATGGCCTCGTACATGTGGTACGGGTGTCCTGAGCGCCGGTCTCGCTGTGTAGTCATCGCATTCGGACTCGGTGAGGGTGCCCCGCCTGGTGGCGCGCGGGCCTTGCAGCGCCTGAGCGCCAGTCCTGCGCTGGCCCGCTACCTGGCGCGCTTCGACAGGAACTTCCCGATCCTGTCCAGCGCCTTCTTGATATTCTCGGCGGAGTTGGCGAAGGAGAACCTGATGTAGCCTTTGCCGTACTCGCCGAAGGACTCGCCAGCCAGGCAGGCCACGCCGGCCTCCTCCAGCAGCCTGTCGGCGAACTCGCGGCTGCTCATGCCCGTGCCCTGGATGTTGGGGAAGGCGTAGAAGGCCCCTCTGGGCATTCGGCAGCGCACGCCGGGGAGCCTGTTCAGGCCCTCGACTATGATGGAGCGCCGCCGCTTGAACTCGGCCACCATGTTGTCCACGTCGTTCTGGGGGCCATCCAGCGCCTCGACGGCGGCCATCTGGGTGAAGGTGGCGGTGCAGGAGACGCTGTTGGTGACCAGGCGCGAGATAGGCTCCACCAGCTCCTGGGGCATCACGCCGTAGCCTATGCGCCAGCCGGTCATGGCGAAGGTCTTGGAGAAGCCGTCCAGGATGATGGTCCGCTCCTTCATGCCCGGAAAGCTGGCGATGCTGCAGTGCTCGCCCTCGTAGAGGAAGCGGCTGTACACCTCGTCCGACAGCACCATGATGTCGTGCTTTCTGGCCAGGTTGGCCAGGGCCTTCATCTCCTCCCTGGCGATGATGCTGCCGCAGGGGTTGTTGGGTGAGTTGACGACCATGAGCCTGGTGCGTGGCGTGATCTGGCGCGCCACCTCGTCAACATCAATGTTGAAGTCCCTGGACTCGTGCAGGCGCATGGGGACCGGCACGCCGCCCACGAAGCGGATCATGGACTCGTAAATAGGGAAGCCAGGGTTGGGGTACAGGACCTCATCGCCTTCGTCTACCAGGGCGACGATGACATAGAACATAACAGGCTTGGCGCCGGGAGTGATAACGACGTTGTCGCCGGTGACTGAGATGCCCCGCGTCCGGGAGACCTCCTCCGCGATGCGCGCCCGCACGGCGGGCAGGCCAGGCGACGGGCAGTAGTGGGTGTAGCCGTGGGCCAGGGCGTCGGTCGCTGCCTTGACAACATTCTGTGGTGTATCGAAGTCGGGCTCGCCTATCTCCAGGTGCACTATATCCATGCCCTCGGCCTCAAGGCGCTTGGCCTTGGCCAGGACCTCGAAGGCAGTCTCGGTGCCCAGGCGGCCCATTCTTTCCGCCAGCTTCATTGGTTACTCTCCCAGTACAGTCGTCCAGAAGGACTATCCTGGCTAGTATACACCGGCAGGGCCTTCTGGTGGAACAGCGGAAGGCCCTCGCCCATGTCTGCGGCCCCGTCGCCGTAATACCAATTCTGTAGGATGACGCCGTATTTGGTAGGGGCAGGCCTTGTGGTTGCCCAGGCCCTGGGCAGGCA
>DAOUAM010000045.1:0-56191 GCA_034433305.1 Dehalococcoidia bacterium
AGTGGCAGGCGCGGCCTGGCCTGCCGTGCGAGGCGCTGGTCAGCCGTCCATAGCTCGCACCCTTCGTATTCCGCCAGGGCCAGGTAAAGTGCGTCGTAGGCGGCCCCCAGTCCCAACTCGTTGGCAAGGTTGAGGGCACGAGCATAGAGGCCGTCTGGCTCGCTGATGGCGACGAGAGACAGGACCCACTCCAGCGCGCTCAAAGCGCTGGAGTGGCTAAGCGGCCCACGACGGACTTTCTGATGGAGGACGTTGGTTACTTCGGCCCGGAAGATGGGCGGCGCAAAGACCTGGTCATCCCTTTCCCACCAGATGTTCAGAAGGGCGAGAGCTTCTGTGGAGTGCTCTTCTCTGATTACCCATTTGACGGCAATGCTGGCGTCAATTACGACGATCACCCGGTCCTTCCTGTTCTGGCTTCCCGAAGGCTGCCTCGTAGAGCTGCTTGCTCCGGAGTTCTCGCTGCTCCCGGAGAATCTCGACGCTGTCCTGGTCCTGGATGCCTCCCATCTCAGCAGCGATGCGCTTGCGCAAGGCATTGAGCCTGTCCACCAACTCCTGTGTTATCTGTCCGGGCCTGCGAGCAGGAGGCTGGGTAGCAGGGCCTTCTCCCTTCTGGCCTGCGCCCCTGGACACACTCTCCTGGTGGAACTTGAACAGGGCTTCCAGGTCCTCAGTCCTCAGCAGCGTCACCCGCTCGTCGCGGGGGTCTTTGGCTGTGCGCAGCCGGCCCTGGCGGATGAGGCGGTGCAGCTTGGCGCGGCTCACGCCGTAGTGCCGGGCCGCCTCCTTGACGTTCATGTAGCCTGGCCTTCCCATGTCATGCCTCCTGCGTTGAGGCTATCAAGGTGTGTACGATGTGTCAAGTATGCACGATGTGTAACAGGGGGAGCGCCAGGCGGCAGCCGCAGAATGGTCCCTATGGCATTTTTGAGTCGCGTGTACGCGGCGGTATGCAGGGGCGGGTCTCAGACTCGCCCCTGCATTGCCCTGGGGAAGTAGCCCAGCCATTCATGGCCTACACTTGGCCTGAAACCGCTTCGGGGGGGCGGAAAGGCCCGCGCCGGTCGGCCCCGGCCTAGCCCACGCGCTCGAAGATGGTAGCCACGCCCTGGCCACCGCCGACGCACATGGTGACCAGGCCCAGCGTCCCTTCGCGGCGCTCCAGCTCGTCCATGAGCTTGACGGTCATGATGGCGCCCGTGGCGCCGATGGGGTGGCCCAGGCTTATGCCGCTGCCGTTGACGTTGGTCTTCTCCAGGTCAAGGCCCAGCTCGCGGATGCAGTAGAGGGCCTGGGCGGCGAAGGCCTCGTTTAGCTCTATGAGGTCTATGTCCCGGATGGTCATGCGGGCCTTGTCCAGGGCCTTGCGCACGGCAGGGACCGGCCCGGTGCCCATCAGGGCGGGGTCCACGCCGGCCACGCCACGGGTGTGCCAGCGCAGCCGGGGCTTCAGGCCCAGCTCCCTGGCCTTCTCCGCCGACATGATGACCACCGCCGCCGCGCCGTCGTTGATGCTGGAGGCGTTGCCGGCCGTCACCGTGCCGCCCTTCTTGAAGACAGGCGGCAACTGGGCCAGCCGCTCCAGGCTGGTGTCCTCCCGCGGCCCCTCGTCGGTGGCGACACGGATGGGGTCGCCCCGGCGCTGGGGTATGCTGACCGGCACCGTCTGGTCGGCGAAGCGCCCGGACTTGATGGCGGCCACGGCCCGGCGGTGGCTGAGCAGCGCCAGCTCGTCCTGGTCCTGGCGGCTGACGCCGTAGCGCTCGGCCACGTTCTCGGCGGTGACGCCCATGTGGTAGTGGTTCACCGGGCAGCCCAGGCCCTGCACCAGGCCGTCTATCAGCGTGGCGTCGCCCAGACGCAGGCCATCGAACCGGGCCTTGTAGCCAAGCAGGTAGGGCGTCTGGCTCATGCTCTCGGTGCCGCCGGCCACGGCGATCTCCACCTCGCCCGTGCGGACAAGCTGGGCGGCCATGTTGATGGCCTCCAGGCCCGAGGAGCACTGGCGGTTGATGGCTATGGTAGGCACCTTCTCGGGGATGCCGGCCCGCAGGGCCGAGAGCCGCGCGGCGTAGCCAGCCTCGGTGGCCTGCAAGGCGTTGCCGAAGACCACCTCGTCCACCATGTCCGGCTCCAGGTGCGCCCGCTCCAGCGCCGCCCGTATGGCTATGGCTCCCAGGTCGGGCGCGGGGATGTCCTTGAATGCTCCACCAAACCTGCCGATGGGGGTGCGCGCGCCGCTTACGATGACAGCCTCGTGCATTGCATGCCTCCTGGGGGAAGTAACTCGATTATATCCCGCCATCGGGGCCTGCGGTACGCCGGCCGGGCAGGCCCTACCTGAAGGGGCTGATGGCGAAGTAGAAGGCGATGACCGCCGCCAGGATGCCGGGCAGGCCGAGGTTGGCGACTCCCAGCAGGGTGATGACGAGGTAGGCCAGCAGCATGCCGCCTGCCGCGATGAACTGCAGCAGCCGCCCCCGCTTGCGGTTGACGGCGAGGCTGACGCCCTGTCCCAGGAAGTAGCCTATGGCTATCAGCGCCGCCAGGTCCAGCAGCCGCACGCGGTAGAGCAGGGGACTCAGGAAGATGAAGGCCACGCCGCCGGCCGCTCCCAGCAGTAAGCTGGCCGACACGGCGCGGGCGACGTAGGTGCCGCTGAGCTGGAAGGTGGGGAGGCGGCGCAACTGGGCGCAGTCGCGGCAGCGCGCGCCCACGGGCGTCTGCACCATGCAGCGCGGGCAGATGGGCGTGTCGCACTTGCCGCAGCGCAGGCTGGTCTCGACGTCGGCGTGGCGGGCGCAGTATACAGGGCTGGTCATGGCCTACAGACTCTTCTCCGTTGGCCGCGGGCGGCGCTCCGTCCACTCCTCCTTCCTGGGCACGTCACGGTCCCACAGCAGGCGGAACAGCAGCACCTGGACGAAGGGGTAGCGGCTATCGGGCCGCTCCCAGTTGGCCGTCAGGCGCTTCATGACCAGGAGCACGCCGATAGCCACACTCATGTACAGCAGCTCGGGCGGCCTGTCGAACAGGAAGGCCAGGGCGGGCAGCGCCAGCATGGACAGGAAGGTCCAGAAGCCGGTGTCCTTGAGGAGCAGCCGGCCTATCAGGCCCATGACCAGGCCCAGGATGAGGAACTCCCTCCACATGCCCATGCCGAAGAAGGAGAACACGACGCCTATGGCAGTGGCGACACCTCTGCCTCCGGTGAAGCCAATGTAGGGAGACCAGTTGTGACCAGCGATGGCGGCCAGCCCCACGCCCACCTGCACGGCCAGGTCCTGGCCCATCAGCCTGGCGGCCACCACCGGCAGCGTGCCCTTGCCCAGGCAGTCGAACACGCCCAGGCAGAAGCCGATACGCCGGCCCAGGTGGGCCATGGCGTTGGCAGAGCCCACGTTGCCAGAGCCAAACTGGCGTATGTCCACGCCCTTCAGGTACCGGGCGGCCAGGTAGGCCGTGGGAATGGCCCCCCAGAGGTATGCCAGGACAAAGTAAACGACAGCCATAAGTCCAGGGACTCACCAGAGGGTGCTGGCACGACCCTCAGGCCAGCGCAGGCCAGGGGTCGCGCTCACTCCGAGCTTAGGATAAGGTATCCGCCGCAGAGATGCAAAGGTGACCAGCGGAGCAGGAAGGCGGCCTCTCGCCAGCAGTCCGCAGCGACGGAGGCTAGTCGCCGCGTAGCCCTACACGGTGCAGCGCCTCCAGGGCCTTCACCGTGGACAGGGGAGGCCCCACGGTGCCAGGCTCAGGCTCGCCGGGGTTGCCGGAGGCGTGGTAGTCGCTGCCGCCGCAGGGGACAAGCCCCAACTCGGCGGCCAGCCTGGTCAGCATAGCCACCTGCTCTGGCGTGTAGTCGCCATAGTACACTTCCATGCCCACCAGGCCGGCGTCCTTCAGCCCCTGCAGGGTCTCCCGCAGGTTGGTGACCTCGTCCCGGCCGACCCTGGTGGAGGAGTAGGTGGGATGCGCCATGACCGGCAACGCGCCGTTCTGCCGCAGCAGCCTGACGGCCTCCACCGGCGTGAGCTTCAGGCGCTCCACGTAGGCGACGCCGTTGCGGCCTATGTAGCGCTCGAAGGCGTCCCTGGGGTACTGGACGTAGCCCGCCTCCACCATCGCCTGGGCGATGTGGGGCCTGCCGATGGCCGCGCCAGCCGCTATCTCCTTCACCCGCTCCCAGGATATCTTGACGCCCAGCTCGTTCAGCTTCTCCACCATGCGGCGGCCACGGTCTGCGCGGCCATCACGGAAGCGACTCAGCGTCTCCTGAAAGGACTGGTCGGTGTAGTTGACGAAGTACCCCAGCAGGTGTACCTCGCCTCCGGGCACGTCGGTGCTGAGCTCTATTCCAGGAATAAGGGACATATGGGGAAAGGCCCGGACGGCCTCCAGGGCCTCTGGCAGGCCGTTGGTGGTGTCGTGGTCGGTGATGGCGATGACCCTCAGCCCCCGCTGGGCACACAGCCGCACAAGCTGGGTAGGGGTGAGTCTGCCATCGGAGAAGGTGGTGTGGAGGTGCAGGTCAACTTCAATCATCAGGCTAGCTCTCTGTCCCATCGCGCTATGCTGGTGGCCCTGCCGGTGGCCTCGTCAATATCCACGAGGACGCTGTTGAAGCGGACTGGCCCTGAGGAAGGCACCCGCAGCCGCTGGGGAGTCTGGTCCAGGAAGCGCACCATGACGTCCTCGAAGCTTACACCGATGACCGAGTGGACGGGGCCGACCATGCCCAGGTCGCAGACGAAGGCGGTGCCCCTGGGCAGGATGCGGGCGTCGGCGGTGGGCACGTGGGTGTGGGTGCCGGCCACCACGCTGACGCGACCATCCAGGTACAGCCCCATGGCCTCCTTCTCGGAGGTGGCCTCGGCGTGCAGGTCCACTATGACCACCCTGGGACGGTCGGCCAACTGCGTCAGCAGGAGGTCCATGGCCCGGAAGGGGCAGTCGAAGGTGCCCACAAACACGCGCCCTATGAGGTTGACCACCAGGGCCCTGCCGGCGGCCATGTACCCCTGGCCGGGCGCGCTGGGCGGGTAGTTGAGAGGGCGCAAGATGGGCAGCTTGCCATCCAGGTAGGGCAGTATCTCCTTCTGGTCCCAGATGTGGTTGCCCGAGGTGATGACGTCCACGCCGCTGGCCAGCAGTTCCTGGGCTACCTCAGGGGTAATGCCGAAGCCGCCAGCGGCATTCTCGCCGTTGGCTATGACCAGGTCCAGGCCCAGCTCCTTGCGCAGCCCAGGCACCAGGGCGCTGACCGCCTTCCTGCCCGGCTTGCCCACTATGTCCCCGATCATCAGGACTCGCAAACGCACTCCTCTGCAAAAGGTCATTCTTTAAACCATAGCAGTTATTGAGCAGACACGCCAGAGGCCACGCGCATGTCGTGGCCTCTGGCGTATCCTGCGTGCCTGTGTAAGCGCCTGGAGCTTGATGGGCTACCTGGCGTACTCCACAGCCCGGCTTTCACGAATGACCGTGACCTTGATCTGGCCTGGATAGACCAGCGTTTCCTCTATCTTCTTGACGATGTCCCTGGCCATCTTGGAGGCGGCGACGTCGTCCACGTCCTCGGGCTTGACCAGCACGCGGACTTCGCGGCCCGCCTGGATGGCGTAGCACTTCTCGACGCCTTCAAAGGCCCTGCCGACCTCCTCCAGGGCCTCCAGGCGCTTGATGTAGTGCTCCACGGTGTCCTTGCGGGCGCCTGGCCTGGCCGCGCTGATGGCGTCGGCGGCGGCGACGATGAAGGACTCCACCGAGCTCATGTCGTCGCTGTGGTGCTCGGCGATGGTGGCGCAGATGGCGGGCGACACGTTGTGCTTGGCCGCCACCTCGGCGCCAATCTCGGCGTGCGGCCCCTCGACCTCGTGGGTGAGGGCCTTGCCGATGTCGTGCAGCAGGCCGCCGGTCTTGGCGACCTTGACGTTGGCCCCGATCTCGGCGGCCATCATGCCTGCCAGGTGGGCGACCTCTATGCAGTGCTGCAGCACGTTTTCACCGTAGCTGTACCGGTACTTGAGGCGGCCCATCAGCTTGATAAGCTCAGGGTGCAGGCCGCGGACGCCCGTTTCGAAGACGGCCTCCTCGCCGGCCTTCCAGATGGCGTCGGCGACCTCTTTCTCAGCCTTGGCTACCATCTCCTCGATGCGCGCGGGATGGATCCTGCCGTCGGCCATCAGCTTGGTAAGGGACAGCCTGGCGACCTCCCGGCGTATGGGGTCAAAACACGAAAGGGTCACGGCTTCCGGGGTATCATCTATAATCAGGTCCACCCCCGTAGCCTTTTCGATGGCCCTGATGTTCCGTCCTTCACGGCCTATGAGGCGACCCTTCATATCCTCGTTGGGGAGGGGAACAGTGGTTACAGTTGCTTCGGAGACTACATCCGCGGCAAGGCGTTGAATTGCCTGGGAGACGATGAGCCTGGCCCTGGCCTCGGCATCCGTTTTTGCCTGCGCCTCCATATCGCGGTAGCGGCGCGCCAGGTCGTGCTGTATCTCCTCTTCCGCGCGGCGCATGAGCATGTCCTTGGCCTCGGCCAGGGAGAGGGCAGACACGACCTCAAGCTGCTGCAACTGCTTGGTTTTCAGTTGCTCTATCTCGGCCTGCAGCTCCTCTATGGCCTTCTCTTTCTGGGCCAGGTTACGCTCTCTCCGATCAAGGTTACTGGCACGGCGCTCTACGTTTTCCTCCCTATTAGCAAGACGGCGCTCCAGGCGTTGTAGCTCGGAGCGCCGCTCTTTGAGTTCGGCCTCACCCTCGGCGTGGACGCGGAGGGCTTCCTCTTTGGCAGCCAGCAGGATTTGTCTCTCCTGCTCCCTGGCTGCCTCCAGGAGCCGTGAAGCCTCTAGCTTGGCCGATTCAATACGCCTGCCATAGAGTAGTTTCCGGCCAAAGTAACCACCAAGTGCCCCTAATGCTAGGCCGATCAGGACGGCGAGTAGCGCGACAATAACAGTTTCCAACGCGACTCACCCTCCTAACCGATATGCCAGGGCCTAGGCTTACTAGGCCCTCATACTTTGATGTTATAGGCACTCGCCCTTGAGTGTCAAGGTAAGCTAGTCCCAGGGAGTGCTGCCCTGATTGTGCCATTGGTGGCACCATGATTCACGCTTCCACAAGTGGACAGATTCCATAGGTATACAAATCGCCCATCCCGCATCCGTGTGCTTCCAGCATGCCAAACAGGCTGGCGTCCATGGTACCAGACCGGGAGCTAGGCCCGTTGTCCCGGCAGGCCACGACTACTCGTAGCGCAGCGCCTCCGCCGGGTACACCCTGGACGCCTGCCGCGCAGGCACCCAGGTCGTCAGCAGCGAGAACAGGTACGCCAGCACCACGATGATGGTAAGCTGCAGCCACGGCACCGTGAACCTCAGTCCGGGCACCTGCTCGCTGAGAAAGCTCACCAGGTTGTAGGACAGCAGCAGCCCCAGCCCCACACCCAGCAGGATGCCCAGCAGTGCGATGAAGGACGACTCCATGAGGAAGGTCACCAGCACCATCCACTGCCTGTAGCCTATGGCCCGTAGCACGCCTATCTGCTGGCGCCGCTCCACCACGGCCCGGAAGCTGATGACGCCCAGGGCCGCGATGCCTACCATAAGCCCCGAGGCCATGAAGCCCTGAAGCAGCCTGTTGATAGCGACGTTCTGCTGGCGACTTTCCTCTATAGTCTCAGCCAGCACCTCCGTCTCCATGCCGTGCTCCAGGAAGGCCGCCTCGACGGCCCTGGCCGTCGCGCTGGCATCCGCGCCAGGCGTAAGCCTGAAACGGTAGGCCGTCACCGGCAGGGGCGCCGGCAGCCCCTGGTCCACCGCCTCCTTGGAGGAGATGATGACCCCAAACCGGTCAGCCAGCGCGTCCAGGACGCCAATGACCGTGAGCCGCACTGTAGCACCGGTCCTGGGCTCCCTGACCTCGATCTGGGTGGGAGGCATGTCCTTGTCCTCCAGGTAGAAGCCCTCCAGCCGGAACTGTGGCCCGCCCACCACGAAGCCGCCTCCCTGGCGCGTGGGCACGGCCAGGGAGTCCACCACGGCCAGGCCAGGGGTCTCCCGCAGTGCCCTCCAGATGTCCTCCTCGCTGCTGCCGTACTGGCTGGAGAACAGCCTGAGGCCGTAGTGGCTGTTCTCCAGGAAGGAGCGGTCAGACAACTGGACACTGTAGGCCCGCCACTCCTGGGGACTGGCCCCGACCTGCCGTGCCTCTACCGGCAGGGTAAGGTAGCCACCCACTGCCTCGATACTGGCGGCCTGCTGCCCCAGCGCGCTCTCCATCTCCCCCTGGATATTCCCGATGGGGTTGTTGAAGCTGACCGAGCCGGCCACGTCCCAGCCGCCCGTAATGGCCTCCGTGTCCCCCATGGCCGAGCCGAAGGTGGTGGTGAGCATGGACATGACGATGAGGGTGAATATGACCAGCGCCAGCATGGCCAGCGTCAGGCCAGTCCGCAGCCGGGAGCTGAGGGCGTAGGCCACCGCCGTCTTGAGCGCCGGGCGCAGGCGGGAGAAGCGGCCAAAGACCGCGGTCATGCCACCCACCAGCAGGTCCGAGTTATAGACCACCACCCACACCGCCGCAGTCACCATGCTTATGCCCGAGATGAAGAACATCTCGATGCTGGAGCTCATCTCCGGTACGGCGAAGTCCAGGGAATCGAAGGGCGTGCCCCAGAACAGGAAGAGGGACAGGCCGGCGAAGGTGTAGGCGTTGCGGTCCTCGGGGTCGGTCACTATGCGCTCGCGGGCCATGGCCACCTGGCGCAGCGCCTCGAAGGCCGCCACGGCGACAGCTATCGCAATGGTAAAGGGCTGCGACTGGACGATGCCCGCAGCCAGCCAGAACAGGCAGACGACCCATATGGCTCCCGCCGTAAAGCGGTCCTGGATGGCCGCCGGCCAGCGCCGCCTGATGAACAGCCGCCGCATCATCTGGGCTATGCCAATGACGATGCACGTCACGCCGATGGTATAGACCGCCACCTGGTCCACCTGCGGGCCTGCAAAGACCAGCAGCACGCCCAGGAGGAAGGTCAGCCAGCCCTGGGCCAGGGCAGGCGACGCCAGGCGCACCACGGCCCACACCACGCTCAGGGGCCACAACAGCAGCCGCGCAATGCCTCCCAGCAACTGGCCAAGGAACGCGCCTACTCGCAGGTGCACCAGCGCCCGCAGGGCACGCCACAGGTGCGGCGCAGGCCCCGCCAGCGCCCGGAGCAGCAGCCGCAGCCGAGGCTCCGGCCTGCTGGCCGCAAAGACCTCCGACAGGTTACGTATGGCCGCGACTATGTTCAGCCTGCTGGCCCTGTAGGACGACACCAGCACCGTGACGAAGGTCAGCACCACGCCCGTGCAGTAGGCCACGATGAAGCTGCGGGGATGGTAGTAGCGCCTCAGGACAAAGTCCTCTTCCTGGCCGCCGAAGATGCCGAACATGATGGTGACCAGCGCGAACCCGACGGCGATTCCCAGCAGGGCGCCCGCCAGCGCCGAGAGCAGGTCGTAGGCCAGCCCCTCGTGTACGAAGGACTGGACCAGGTGCCGGCGCTTCATGCCGATGGCCCTGGCAATGCCCATCTCTGGTCGGCGCTCCGCCGCCAGCATCACGAATATGAGGAAGATGAGCATGACGCCAGCCATCATGGAGAACATGCCGAACAGGACAAAGACCGAGCTGATGGCGCTGGAGGCCAGGTCGGCCTGGTCCAGCGCGTCGGCCTTCACGTCCCCCACGTTCAGGATGTTCAGCCTGTCCAGCAGGCCGGACACCCTGTCCGTCAGGGCCTGGTCGCCCAGCGCGGCCACGGCCAGCCGCACCTGGGCCGAAACGCCATCATCGGCCAGCAGCGAGCGCAGTCTTGGCGTAAGCTCCCGCCCTCCAGCAAGGTGGCCAGGTCTGTCAGGTCGCCCTTGAGGCCGGCCTGCCTCTGGGTGTCGGCGCGCTCCCGTATGGCCCCGACGACGCTGGGCGCACTCAGCGCGCCGTGCAGTTCCCTGGCGACGGCCTCGTCGGTGAGCAGGGCGCGCAGGTGCTCGGTCACCTGCTGGCTCAGCCTGGCGCCGCCCTGGCTATCGCCCCTGTTGGAGACGAAGATGGTGTTGACCTGGCCCTGTCTGTTGAAGATGCGCTGGCCCACGGAGAGCGGGAAAAGCACTGTGGGGTCATCACCGGCCAGCCCGCCATCCTGGACGATGTCCCTGACGCGGAGAGGGACGGCCTGGCCCTGGAAGAAAAGCTGGAGCTCGTGGCCTGGCGCCGCGTCCAGCTCCCTGGCGGCGGAGGCGTTGAGGAACACCTCGCCCTCGCCCAGCGCCGCCAGGTCCACCGGCGTCCCGCCCGTGGCGAGGACAGGCCCGAAGGAGGCAGCCGAGGCCGGGTCCAGCGCCGCGACGTGCATCTGGCCTTCGCCCTGCCTGGTCTGGATGTCCACGACCGGCACACGCTCCGCTATCAGCACGGCCAGGCCGTCCACCATGTCGTTGCCGAACAGGGACTGGCGTAGCTGGAGGAAACGCTCCTCTGGGAAATAGGGAGCGGGCAGGACGCCTCTCGCGCCCGCGAACACGTCCAGCGACTCCTGGCCGCGGACTGCCGTCACGGCCTCGTCCACCTCGCCCAGGGCGGAGTACACCTGGGAGCGGATGCTGTAGTTGATGGTGTCGCCTGTGCCCAGCGCCGCCGATATGATGAGGGTGCTGAGCATCAGGCCGATGATGATGAGGGTGGTCTGGGCGGGCCGCCGCGGTATGTTGCGCAGCCCGATCTTGAAAATGACCCGGTTCAGCAGTGCCGTGACGCCGACGCCGACCAGGATGGCGACAAAGGCCACCAGCACCACCACCATGATGACATCCATGTCCAGGCCGAAGATCTCTTCCATGACTGGCCACCGCTTTCTATGTGACGCCCTCGGCGGGTGTCCCGCCCGGCCCGCGCAGACGGTGAGGCCCGGCGATGAAGGCTTAACTGGGGCCGGCTGGAGACTGTACCCGTTAATTATAAAGGAGGGCTGGCCCGCCGGGAGTAGTGGCACACTCGTCCTGTCCGGCTAAGCAGGCGGCCTGAGTTGGTGAACATTTTCAGAAGCCAACGTCTGTCCCCTGGCCTTACTAGCTCGCCCCCAAAGGGGGCGAGAAATTCCTTCCCCCCCATGGGGGAAGGCCAGGATGGGGGCCGAGTCAGGGCCTGCCCCCTCGACAGGCTCGGGGCAGGCCCTGAGCCTTCGGGCCGAGGCCCATCAGGCCGAGGGCTTGCCGAAGGGTGGAGAGGGGGCTACAGGGGTGAGTTCTGGATGTCGGCCCTTACCATCTCCCCTTTCCTTCAAAATCTGTCCGCTTTTGCGGCCCATAAAAGTTGTCCCACTGTTTGTGGGAAAGACTCACAGCCTGCCGAAGTCGGTGCGGTACAGTTCCTGCAGCTTCTCCTGCACGTGGGCGGGCAGCGGGCCCATGTCCACGGCGGCCACGGCCTCGTCAATATGCTCCAGCCTGGAGAAGCCCACCAGGACGCCCGAGACGCCAGGATTCATCAGGGCGAAGCGTATGGCCGTCTGCGCGGCGGAGCCGGGCAGGACAGCCAGCGCCTGCCGTAGCCTGGCGGCCCGCTCCATGTCGGCCTGGGCGCTGGAGCCTGGCGACAGGCCAGCGGCAGGCCCGGGCGGCTCCTGGCCCGCGATGGCGCCCGCCGCCAGCACGCGGATGTTCAGCACGCCCACGCCATGCCGGGCCGCGAGGCCTATCAGGTCCCCGTAGTCCTGGGCCGGGAAGCCACGGGGCACCGGACGGCCCGCACTGGGGTTCAGCATGTTGTGGTAGGCCTGGACGGTGTGAAAGTAGCCGCTCTTCACCAGCTCGTGCAGGCAGTCGGTGTCGCCGAAGCCTGTGAAGCCCAGGAACCGGACCAGCCCCTGCTCCTTCAGCCGCTGGAAGCCCTCGGCCACACCCTTTTCCCCCAGAACATCGTTTATAGATATAGAGCCGCGGAAGGCGCCGCGGACTCGCGTCACGGGGGTATGTAGCTGCACCAGGTCAACGCTGTCACGCTGGAGGCGCCTGAGGCTGGCCTCGAAGGAGCGCCGCACCTCGCCGGGGATGTCGCCGACGTGCTCGGGGCCGATGCGGACCTTGGTGGATATGTAGGGAGCGGCGCCCAGCTCCTGGAGTATCCAGCCCAGGTTCTCCTCGGACTGGCCGTCACCGTAGCTTGGGGCCGTGTCTATCCAGTTGATGCCATAGGCCAGCGCCCGGCGCACGGCCTCCAGGCGCGTATCGCGGTCGGGCCGGAAGACGATGCCGCCGACGGCGCCGGCGCCAAAGACTATCTCGGAAATCTGGACTCCGGTGGCGCCCAGGGGCCTGTACTTCATGGCACACCTCGCGGGGAAAGCTAGCCATCATGATACCAGAGGGTAGCCGGACAGCAAGTCCTTGCTCGATAATCGGCGCTACTTTAGCATTGTCCAGCACACGTGACTTTACCTGGTCAATGCCTTACAATCTATACGTACATACCTATACGTGGATACATCTGCTGTCCATATATAGGAGGAGGACCCAATGAGACAGAGGAGCTATGGGAGGGACCCCGAGCTTACCTTCCGCATGATGTTCACCATGCTCCTGCTCGGGCTGATTTATGTCGCTTTCATCGGGCTGCTGTTCTGGGCGGGCATTCCCTGGTTCTTCATCCTGGTGATCTCCGTGGGCATGGCCCTGTTCCAGTACTTCATGTCGGACAAGCTGGTGCTCATGACCACCGGGGCCAGGGTGGTGACGCCGCAGCAGGAGCCACGGCTCCACGCCATGATCGAGCGGCTGGCCGCCATGGGCGACCTTCCCAAGCCCAAGAAGGTGGCCATCATGGAGACCCACGTCCCCAACGCCTTCGCCACCGGACGCAACCCCAAGAACGCCGTGGTGGCGGTCACTCGCGGCCTGCTGGACCGCCTGAACGACAAGGAGATCGAGGCGGTGCTGGGCCACGAGCTCAGCCACGTCAAGAACCGCGACGTGATGGTTATGACCTGGGCCAGCATCATCGTCATAATGGCGGGCTACCTGCTGCAGATGCTCTTCTGGATGAGCATGTTCGGCGGCTTCGGCAACGGCCGCGACCGGCGCGAGGCCAACCAGGCGGCGCTGGTGATGCTGGCGGTCTACGTCGGCACCATAATCATCTACTTTGTCAGCCAGCTCCTGATCCTGGCCCTGTCCAGGTACCGGGAGTACGCCGCAGACCGTGGAGGCGCCATCCTGACCGGCGCGCCGCTGCAACTGGCCTCGGCGCTCCAGAAGATAAGCAGCGACATGTACCGCATCCCGGAGCAGGACCTGCGCCAGGTGGAGCATGCCAGCGCCTTCTTCATCATCCCGGCCCTCAAGGGCAACACCGTCGCGTCCCTGTTCTCCAGCCACCCGCCGGTGGAGAAGCGCATCGAGCGGCTGAAGCGGATGCATCTGCAAATGGAAAGAGGGGGGCTGAGGTAGAAGTTGGGCATACTGAGCGTCCTGTTCGGGCGGAACAAGCTGCGCAAGCCCAACAGGGAGAAGTTCTTCACCGTCATCACGGCGGCGGAGTCCCTGAGGGGACGGACCGACCTGGTGCCCACCCAGAAGGCTGGCATCGTGTTCCGGCCGGTGGAGTCCACCTTCTTCGAGAACCTGGACAAGGAGTTGCGTGACCTGCTGAAAATCAGCGGCCAGGCCACTAGCACGCGCTACGAGATCAAGAACGACAGCTATGGCACGCGCTGGGTGACGCTGGACGACCCGGACTTCGAGGACCTGGTGTCCACCATCCACCTGGTCAGTGAGACCATCGCCGACAACGGCTTCGCCGACCGGCTGCTGGCGGCGGTATTTCAGTTCCGCTACGAGGGTAGGGAAGCGTACTGGATCTATAACTACAAGCGGGGCAAGTTCTACCCGCTGGTCATCTCCGGCCCTCGCCAGCGCGACAACGCCGCCGAGATGCGCCTGAGCACGCTGATGGAGACGGAGAAGGTACCAGTGGAGCAGGAACTGGAGCAGTGGTACGCCCTGTGGGGCATCCCGCTTTAGAGCGTTTCTCAGGCCGAGCGCACACCATGAATGGCCAGACCACTTCCCCCAGGCAACGCAGGGGCAGGCATCAGGCCCGCCCCTGCATACCGCCGTGCCGGTGTAACTCATAAAGGCTGCTGGCCGGCCTTATACCAGGTCGCCATGATGAGGCCATAAATACCGTAGGGGCGGGCCTTATGCCTGCCCTGGCCCTGGGCAACCACAAGGGTTGCCCCTACCGTATTTATGGCTGGGCAGGCACAAGGCCTGCCCCTACGGGTATTACCCCACGCCTAGCCTGGCAGGATGCCCTCGCCGGTGAACAGGCCCCTGGCCTCTTCCAGCGTCAGGTCTGGCTCTGGCAGCACCAGGTCCGACTCCACCAGCTCGTCCACAGGCACCGGCTTGCCCTTCGTCCGCACCAGGTCCAGCATCTGGGCCAGCAGCCCCTGGAACCTGGCGCCGTCCCCGCCCTCCACCACCTGCACCAGCTCGTTGTCTATGCGGTTGAGCTCTTCCACGAAGGCGGCTGGCAGGTCGTACTGCCCCTCGGTGAGAATGCGCACAATCATGACGGCCGGCCCTCCGACTCCTGCCTGCTCTCAGTAGAGGCCGACTGGCCCTGGCCCGAAGGCAACTGGCCCTGGGGCGCTGGCTGGCCCAGGCTGGCCTTGAGGGACGCCAGCTCCGATTCCACGTTCTGAGAGGCGGTCAACTGGGCAAGCTGCCGGCCTATGTCGTCCTCGCGCCCGGAGAAGTCCTCCAGGACGCCAGCCGTGGCCAGCTCGTCAATGGCGACGGCCCGCGCCTTCAACTGCTCCGTCTTGTTCTCGGCCCGCTCGATGGCCATGGCGACGTCGCCCATCTCCTCGGAGATACCCGACAGGGCCTCGCCGATGCGGACCTGCGCCTGCGCGGCGCTGTACTGGGCCTTGATGATCTCCTTCTTGGTCCTGAAGGCCTGGACCTTGGACTGGAGCCGCTGCTCGGCGGCTGTCAGCTTCTGCTGCTCTACCTCCAGGTTGGCGATCTGCTGGTCAAGCCCCTGAAGCTCCATGAGGGCCACCTGCTTGCGCTGGAGGGCCAGCCGGGCCAGGTCCTCCCGCCCGGCCTGTAGGGCCTGGCGCGCCTGGACATCCAGCTTGGCTATGTTCTCCTGGACCTTGGCGGCCTGGAGTTCCAGCCGTCGCTTGGCCGTGACCATCTCCACCACGCCCCGCTTGACGTCTCGCAGCATCTCCATCTGCCTCTCGTAGGAGTACTCCAGCGTCTCCCTGGGGTCTTCCGCGGCATCCAGGATACGGCCCACTTTGGACTTTACGATGGTGGACATTCGGGAAAACAGTCCCATACCTACCTCCGCCTGTGCTAGCTTTTCAGAGTCATAGGGTGCAGGCCTTCCGCCGGACTAAGCAGATAGCCTGAATTGATATGCACTTTCCGGTGCCAACGTTTGCCCCCTCTCTGACTCTCCCTCAGAGGGGGCGAGAACAGTCCCTTCCCCCTGTGGGGGAAGGCCAGGAAGGGGGCGGGATACCCGGCTGACATACAAAAGTCCATATGGACCACGGCTAACTGCTTAGTACCTGCTGGCGCGCCTTCTGCCTCCGCCGACCACCAGGCTGACCAGGCTGACCACCAGCAGTATCGCGCCCAGCACTATGAGCAGAAGACCGGTGACATCTATTATCCAGTCAATAAGGTCCCATCTCAGGATGATGCCCAGGACAATCATTATGATAGCTGCAATGAGAAGGCCACTGCCGCCGAGCCTGTTCATAGTTTACTCCTTGTCTGCTCTGCCAAGCCCTTAGTCTAAAGCCTAAAACATATTATGTCCCGTGTACAGTGCCAGTAGAGTGAAAACCTGTATAATAGGCATCCAGACGCGGCCTGCGCCCACTGCCGGCCAGCAGGAGGATAGCAGCATGGTCAAAGAAAGCGTGGTCTCCCGTGCCACCTATGAGACGGTCCACGAGAAGGACGTGGCGGTACCCATGCGGGACGGGACAGTCCTGCGTGCCAATATCACCCGGCCCAGGGCCGAGGGCCGGTTCCCGGTGCTGCTGGAGCGGACGCCCTACAACAAGGAGTCCAGCTCCGAGAGCGGGCCGGCCCTGGACTCGCCCAACTTCTTCGCCAGGCGCGGCTACGCCGTAGTCATCCAGGATGTGCGGGGCCGCTTCGCCTCCGACGGCGAGTTCTATCCCTTCCGCGACGACGGCGCCGGCACCAACCGCGACGGCTACGACACCGTGGAGTGGGCGGCCGCGCAGCCCTGGTCCAACGGCAGGGTGGGCATGATAGGCGGCTCCTACTCCGGGGCGACCCAGTACCGCAACGTCCTCAGCCGTCCCCCTCACCTGCGCGCCCTCTTCGTCCGCGAGTCCTCGGCGGACTACTACCAGGAGTGGGTGTACCGGGGCGGCGCCTTCGAGCTGGGCTTCAACCTGGGCTGGGCGCGGGGCGTCACCTTCAACAACCTGCACCACCTGGCCACGGGCGAGGCCTACCAGCGGCACAAGGGCATCCTGGAGCAGGCTGGGCAGGAGATAGATAGCTGGCACTCCAGGCTGCCGCTGTACCCGTGCCCGCTCTTCCAGGGCCTCAGCGACTGGTACAACGACTGGCTGGCCCACCCCGAGGACGGGCCTTACTGGTGGCAGTTCAACATCGAGAAGTACCACGACCAGGTGGAGACGCCCGTGTACCACCTGGGCGGCTGGTACGACATCTTCCTGGCTGGCACCCTGAAGCACTTCGTGGGCCTGCGGAAGCGGGCGCGCACCCAGGAGGCCCGGCAGGGGCAGAAGCTCATCATTGGTCCATGGGTCCACGGCCCGGCCAACATCAACAACCGCAAGGCCGGCGAGTTCGACTTCGGCCCCCAGGCGGCGCTGGACTTCAATGAGCTGCGCCTGCCCTGGTTCGACTACTGGCTCAAGGGCATTGACACCGGCATCATGGACGACCCGCCGGTGCGACTCTTCGTCATGGGCATCAACCAGTGGCGCTACGAGTCCGACTGGCCGCTGCCCGACACGCGCTACACGCCCTTCTACCTCCACGACGGCAGCAGCGGCTCCATCAAGTCCCTGAGGGACGGCACGCTGTCGGCGGAAGCGCCACGGGGCAGCGAGGCCCCCGACAGCTACGTGTACGACCCCTATGACCCCGTGCCCACCAAGGGGGGCAACACCCTGAGCATCCCCAACGGCGTCTTCGACCAGCGCGACGTGGAGGAGCGGTGCATCACCTTCACCAGCGCGCCCCTGGAGGAGCCGCTGGAGGTCACCGGGCCAGTCAAGGCCGTGCTCTACGCCATGTCCTCGGCCCCGGACACCGACTGGGTGGTACGCCTGACCGATGTCCACCCCGACGGCTACTCGCGCCTGCTGTGCGACGGCATCCTGCGGGCGCGCTGCCGCGAGTCCTTCCAGCACCCGACGCTGCTGGAGCCGGGCAAGGTGTACCGGTTCGAGGTGGACCTGTGGGCCACCAGCAACGTCTTCCTGCCGGGGCACCGCATCCGCGTGTCGGTGACCAGCAGTTGCTTCCCACGCTTCGACCGGAACCTGAACACCGGCGGCCCCATCCACCGCGAGGCGGCGGGCCAGGCCGCCATCAACACGGTCTTTCACGACGAGCTAAGGCCGTCCCACATCGTCCTGCCAGTGATAAGGCGCTAGCCAGGCCAGGAGGTGACAAGCATGGCGCAGCAAGAGAGAGTGGTCTACATCAACGGCGAGATAGTGCCTGAGAGCCAGGCAAAGGTGTCCATCCGCGACCGGGGTTTCGTGTACGGCGACGCGGTCTTCGACACCACCCGCACCTTCGGCGGCAGGATATTCAAGCTGAAGGAGCACCTGGACCGGCTCTACAACTCCCTGAAGTACATGCGCATAGACCCGGGGCTGAGTAAAGACCAGATGGCGGACCTGACCATGCAGGTGCTCAACGCCAACCTGCCCCTGCTGGCCCCCCAGGACGACTACTGGGTGACCCAGCGGGTGACCAGGGGCGTGCGCGGCGAGGAGGGCCAGCAAAGGCCGACGGTGGTCATAGAGTGCATGCCGCTGCCCTTCAAGGCCCGGGCCAGGTACTACCGCGATGGCCTGCCGGTGGTCACGCCCTCCATCCGGCGCACGCCGCCCGAGTCCATGAGTCCCAGGGCCAAAGTCCACAACTACATCAACCTGATCCTGGCCGAGATGGAGGTCAAGTCCCAGGCCCCGGACGCATGGGCCATCCTCCTGGATACCAACGGCAACCTGTCCGAGGGCATTGGCAGCAACATCTTTATCGTCAAGAACGGCGTGGTCATGACGCCACGGGAGCAGTACGTGCTGGGCGGAATCAGCCGGCAGACGGTGATAGAGCTGGCCCAGGAGTTGAGCATCGAGGTCCGTGAGGCCGACATAGACCCCTTCGACGCCTACACCGCCGATGAGGCCTTCGTGACCTCCACCAGCTTCTGCATCTGCCCTGTGTCCAGCCTCAACGGCGCCACCATCGGCGAGGGCAAGGTGCCCGGCCCGGTGACCGACCGGCTCCAGAAGGCCTACAGCGGCCTGGTGGGCATAGACATCGTGGGCCAGTACCTGCGGCACCTGGAGTAGGGGCAAGAGCCTTCCTGGGGTGCGCCAGTGCAGGTCTGTCTTGCCTGCCAATCCTTGTCGTAGGCGAACGTTTCATCCCCATCTTGACCTTCCCCCATCAACGGGGGAAGGGAAATTCCCCTCGATGAGGAAGGAATGGGGGAAGTCTTCGCCTCATGCCAGCGCTACCCATACCTCGCCTCCGGCTCGAAGGGGAACAGCGGCTTGCGGCGGCGCTGGTAGGTGAAGAAGGACAGGTCGGCGGTGGTGACGCCGGGCGTGTTGGCCAGGATGATCCGGGAGGCGATGGGCGCGTAGGCCGGCCTCGGCGACACGACGCCCTTGGCGACCACTATCCTGTACTCCTCCGGGCGGATGCCCACCGAGTACATCTGCTGGCGGCTGGTGTTGCCCACGCGCTTGCTGGTCAGCACCAGCGTGTAGCCGTCCGTCGTCTGCAGGACGGCGGTGGTGCCGCCATTGAAGTAGCGCTGGCCGCCGTGGGTCGGCGTCGGGTCCTCGAACTGGCCGTCGGAGATGACGCGCACTCTGCCCGTGACCTCTACCGGCGAGCCGTGCATGTCGTCGGTCTTGCCGCCGACTCGTATGGTCACGGTGGAGCCGACGCCGGCGGCCACGCAGGCCCTCACCGACTCGGGGTCGTACAGCGACTGGAGGAAGACCTTCTCGCCCCTGATGCCCTGGCGTATGGCCTCGGCCAGCAGGATGGTGGAGTCGGCGGAGCTGCCGCCGCCGATATTGTCGCCCACGTCCATGATGACCACCGGGCCTCTGGGCGCGGCCATGGCCTGCCTCAGCGCCTCGGCCGGCGAAGGTATGTCGCCCACGAACAGGTGGCGGCGGTCCCAGGCCCGCCTGGCCATCCAGCGGGCGGCCTCCCGGGCGGCCTGCGGGTCGCCGTCGCTGACGGCCAGGAAGCCCATGCCCATCTCCTCCACGTCGGCATAGGGGTAGCCCTCGCCCACGCTGGCCGAGAGGATGCCGGGCCGCTTCATCACCTCCTCGCAGTCCCGCATTACCGAGAGCATCGGCTCCTCGCCGGTGAACTGCTTGACGATGTTGATGACCACGGGCGGCATCTCCAGCGCCTGTACCGGGCGCACCTCGCCCCTGATGGTCCTGACGATAATCTCGGCGCACTCCACGGCCCGCGGCCTGGGGTCCAGGTGCGGGTTGGAGCGGTAGAGCACCGTCGCCGTGGTGTTGGCGATCATCTTCTGGGACAGGTTGGTATGCAGGTCCAGCGCCATGCCGATGGGCACGTCAGGCCCCACTAACCGGCGCACCCTGGCCGCGATCTCGCCGTCGGCGTCAGGGTACTCCTCGGAGACGGCGGCGCCATGCTGGGCCAGCAGCACGCCGTCCCAGGGGCCGTGCTCCCGCAGGAGCTGCAACATCTCGCCCACGATGCGGTCGAAGGCGTCCTTCGTGATGGTCCCGATGGGGCCGGTGGTGGCGTAGATGAGCGGGACTACCTCGAAGCCGGACCTGTCGGCGGCCTCCAGGAAGCCGGCGTTGGTGCTGTGGGACTCTTTGTACTGACGGACTATCTCCTGCCCACGGTAAATGTTGAACCTCTCGTAGGTCGCGGGGACACGAGAGAAGGTGTTGGTCTCGTGGGACATGCCCAGGAGCGCCAGGCGCATGGCAGATTCCTCCATCCAGCTTTGCAAGCAGCAGAATGATAGTGGCCGACCGTGGGCGTGTCAACATGGAAGGCCGTCGTCACCGCACTGGAGGCCATTCGTCCACTGCGAGGAAGTGGACGAGTCAGGGCAAATGCCACCCGCCGCCTTGACGCTGCGCCGGCTGGCGGCTACAGTGTTGTGCCAGACCAGTAGCCAGCAGGCTGACAACAGGGGGCACCAGTGAGAAAGAACAGACTCAAGGAAAAGCTGCTGTCGGGCGAGCCGGCCTTTGGCGTGTCGGTCATGTTCCCGTCGCCCCAGGTGGTGGAGATGGTGGGCAGACTGGGCTTCGACTGGGTGCTCATTGACTGCGAGCATGGCGCCATTTCGCCGGAGAGCGTGGAGCTTATGGCCATGGCCGCCGAGCTTACGGGCATCACGCCCATCGCCAGGCCCGCCATGAACAGCCCCGAGGCCATTCTGCAGGTCATGGACCGCGGCGTCATGGGCGTGCAGGTGCCCCACGTCAACACCGGCGCCGACGCCAAGCGGGCCGTGGAGTCGGTGAAGTACTACCCGCTGGGCAACCGCGGGCTGGCCGCCGGCAGCCGCCCAGCCAACTACGGCTTCGGCCAGTCCATGGCCGACTATGTGCAGGAGGCCAACCGCGAGACGCTGGTGTGCGTCCAGCTTGAGGAAGAGGAGGCGCTGCGCAACATCCATGACATCCTGGCCGTGGAGGGCGTGGACGTGTTCTTCATCGGGCCTTCGGACCTGTCCCAGTCCATGGGCTACCCCGGCCAGTCGGGCGTCCCGGCGGTGCGAGAGGCCATGGACAGGGCCTTCGCGGCCATCGTGGCGGCGGGCAAGGTGCCGGGGTCCGCTGGCAACGCCCAGGCTATCTCCGGCTACCTGGCCAGAGGCGTGAGGTACCTGTATACCCACGTGCCGACGCTGCTGGCCAGCGCCAGCGCCGAGTTCCTCAAGAGCGTGAAGCAGGCCCGGCCGGCCGCCGGCTAGCGGTGCCTGGCCCTGGCCCGGTACACCAGCCGGTACAGCCAGGGTTCGATGCGCGCCCACAGCGGCACGTCGTGGCGGTGCAGCATGAGGGACATGGTGTCCGGGTTGAGGGTCAGGTAACGCCGGTCGAAGCCACGGTAGAGACGGTAGAGTATGAAGTAGGCCAGCGGGTACGTCCGGTTGGCTAGACTATCGGCCAACAGGTGGCCAGTGTAGCCCAGCACGGCGGCCACGAACAGCGGATGGCCCAGGAATAGCAGCGACAGCAGGCCCAGGATGGACACCTCCCATGCGTGGAACAGCACGTACATGCGCCTCTTGTCGCCAGACAGGAACCAGTCAAGGAAGTCCAGCACATGGTCGGCGTCTATGAGCACGCCGGTGCCTATAGCCACGGGAATAGCCAGGGGCGAGCCTGTGGCGGCCCACACCCCGGCGCCTACTCCCACGGCAACCACGGTATGTCCTATCGGTCCCAGTCCCTCACCTCCAGCACAGTTACAGAAGGGGTTGTCCCGCCAGGCAGGCTACGCCCCTTGCAGGGTACAGCGCGAAAGGCAGCCCATTGAGCGTGTGCGTCCTGACAAGCGGAGAGCAAGCAGATGGTGTTATGAGTCTCCCTCAAGACAAGTTTACCACAAGTCGTCCTGGCAGCCAGACTAAGCAGGTGGCCGCATTTGAGCGAGGTACCCTGCCCCATTCCCTCGACAGGCCTCTGGCCCCCTTCCTGACCTTCCCCCACAGGGGGCAGGGAGGGTCTCGCCCCCTCTGGGGGAGAGCCAGAGAGGGGGCCAGCACCTGAAAGTGCATACCAACTCGGGCGACCTGCTTAAAGTAGCCCCGCAGGACGCTGTTGACAGCTATGGCGACAGGTTAGAGAATATCCAGCGGCGTGTGACATGGGACCAGGGCTAGCGCCCATTGACCTTCCCGGCCAGATGGCTGGGCTTGTCGCCGGGTACTCCTGGCGAAGGACGACGGTCGGCCGCTCTGGGGCCGAGGTGTTCTTCCTGTGGAGGCCCGGCGGGCCTGGCCTGTACCTGAAGACCGCCACGCGCGGCCCATCTGGCGATTCCCTGCTGGGGGAAACGGAGCGCCTCCGGTGGATTTCCGACAAGCTGCCGGTGCCGCAGGTGGTAGCCTTCGCCGAGGAACGGGAGCGCGAGTACCTGCTGCTGTCCCAGGTGCCCGGCCTGGACGCTTCCCATCCGTCCCACAGGTCGGATGCGCCGGCGCTGGTGCGCCTGCTGGCCCAGGGGCTGCGGATGCTCCACGCCGTCCCGGTGGAGGACTGCCCTTTCGACAGCACACTGGACATGCTGATCGCCGCCGCCAGCCAGCGGGTGGCAAGGGGGCTGGTGGACGAGCAGGACTTCGACCCCGAGCGCCAGGGACGGCGGGCAGGCGACCTGCTGAGGGAGTTGCTGGACATGCGCCCGAGGGAGGAGGACCTGGTGTTCACCCACGGCGACTACTGCCTTCCCAACGTGCTGGTACACCGGGGGCGCATCAGCGGGTTCGTGGACCTGGGGCGCGCCGGCGTCAGCGACCGGTACCGCGACCTGGCCCTGGCTGCCCGCAGCCTGGCCTACAACGTCGGCCAGGAGTGGGTGCCCACGCTGTTCGCCCAGTACGGCCTTTCCAGGCCCGACTGGGCGAAGGTGGAGTTCTACAAGCTGCTGGACGAGTTCTTCTAGGGCGTTTTCAGGTTGAGTGCATACTATGAACGGATAGACCATCTCCACAGGGCAACGCAGGGGAGGGCCTGAGACCCGCCCCTGCATATCGTCGTGTACACGCAACTCAATAACGCTATAAGGCTATCTCCCGCTCCCAGGAGCGGGCCACGAGGAGTGATGTTCAGATGACCTACGCCGATGTGCTGAGGCCCTCAGCAAGGCAACACGCGCTGCTCTACGACGCGGCACTGATAGTGGCGGGCAGCATACTGGTGGCCCTGAGCGCCCAGGTCGCCATACCGCTACCCTTCAGCCCAGTGCCCATCACAGGGCAGACGCTGGCCGTGCTGCTGGTGGGCGCGCTGCTGGGGAGCAGGCGCGGAGCCCTGAGCCTGGCTGCCTATGCCGCCGAAGGCGCTGCCGGGCTGCCCGTCTTCGCCCAGGCCAAGGCCGGCCCTGCCATAATCGCAGGCCCCACGGGCGGCTACATCGTCGGCTTCATCGCCGCTGCCTTCGTCACCGGCTTCCTGGCCGAGCGCGGCTGGGACCGCCGCGTCTGGACGACGCTGGCCGCCATGCTGCTGGGCAACGTCATCATCTACGTCTTCGGCCTGCCCTGGCTGGCACGCTACGTCGGTGCCGACAACGTCTGGGCGCTGGGCCTTAAGCCTTTCATCCCCGGCGACCTGCTGAAGCTGGGCCTGGCCGCGCTGGCGTTGCCGGCGGGCTGGAAGGTGCTGGGCCTGCTGGGCAAGAAGTAGGCAGTACCTTCGCTACAGCGCCGGCCGGCGGCTGTGCCACTCGGTGGCCTGCTCGTAGGCGTGGGCCACCCGCAGGACGGTGGCCTCGTCGAAGGCGCGGCCGGCTACCTGGAGGCCGATGGGCAGGCCAGTGCCGTCGAAGCCGCAGGGGACGGTGCAGGCCGGGTTGCCCGCGTCGTTGAAGGGGCTGGTGAAGCGCGAAAGGAGCGTCAGGACCGGCTCCTCGCCGTGGTCCGTCGTAACGGTCTCCTGGCCTATCTCCGGCGCCGTGATGGGCGCGGCGGGCGTGGCCAGCACGTCCACCTGCTCCAGGACACTGGCCATCTCCTGGCGCACCAGCGCCCTGGCCCGCTGGGCGCGGATGTAGTGGACGGCGGGCAGCATCGCGCCTGTCTCGAAGCGCTGGCGGACGTTGGGCGTAAGCTCGTTGGCGTAGTAGCGTATGACCTCCTCATGGTACGTCGCCGCTTCGGACATGGAGATGACGCTGTGGAAGAGGGGGACCATCCTGGCACTGGGCAGCGAGACCTCTTCGACCGCCGCGCCCAGGCCCGCCAGGACGGCGATGGCCCGCTCCACGGCCTGCCTGACCTCCCGCGCGGCCGAGTCCAGGAAGAATTCCCGTGGCACGCCCACCCGCAGGCCACGGACGCCTTCGTCCAGGTGCCGGGTGAAATCGGGCACATCCACCTGGGCCGAGGCCGGGTCCCTGGGGTCGTGGCCGGCGATGGCGTTGAGCACCAGGGCGGCATCCCGCACGCTCCTGGTCAGCGGCCCGGCGTGGTCCAGCGACCATGCCAGCGGCACGATGCCGTGCCGGCTGACCCTGCCATAGGTGGGCTTCAGGCCCACGACGCCGCACAGGGCCGCGGGTATGCGCACCGAGCCTCCCGTGTCCGTCCCCATGGCCGCGGCGCACAGCCCCGCCGCCACCGCCGCCCCAGAGCCGCCCGAAGAGCCGCCGGTGATGCGCGACAGGTCCCAGGGATTGCGGCAAGGGCCGTAGTGAGGGTTGTAGCTGGTGGCGCCGGCCGCGAACTCGTGCAGGTTGAGCTTGCCCAGGATGATGGCCCCGGCCTGCCGGAGTCGGGCCACCACCGTCGCGTCCTCCTTCGGCACAAACTCGGCCCAGCGCTTCACCTGGGAACCCGCCGTGGTGCGGACTCCTCTGGTGTAGAACAGGTCCTTCAGCCCGATGGGGACACCATGCAGCGGGCCAAGGTACTGGCCGGCCTGGATGGCCTGCTCGGCGCGCCGAGCGGCCTCCAGCGCCTCATCGGTCATCATGGTGATGAAGGCGTTGACCCGCTCCTCCACCTCGTCAATGCGCTCAAGGTAGGCCTCCGTGACCTCCACTGGCGACACCTGCCGCGTACCGATGAGGGCCGCCAGCTCGCTGATGGTGAGGAATGGCAGGGGTACGGTGTCCATGATGGCCTCCTGGCGGCTGTGTCTTCTCCCTCGACATGCATGGTACACATTGGGGTCAGGTCGGTATGCAGGCAGAGCCAGCCCCCTCTCTGGCTCTCCCCCAATGGGGGCGAGGACCCTCCCTTCCCCCTGTGGGGGAAGGTCAGGATAGGGGCGAGGACCGGCCCATATGCATCATGAGTCCTGCCAGGGGGAGGGGCTTGGGGCACACCCTCTCAAATAACCCCCTGCGCCTTAAGCTCCCTGACCTCCTCGGGGGTGCAGCCCAGGATGGTGGTCAGCACCTCCTCGTTGTGCTGGCCCAGGCGCGGGGCCGGGGTGATCCTGGGGCGCTCGTCGGAGAGCTTGATGGGGCAGCCGATCATCCTGTAGTCGCCCCGCACCGGGTCATGGACGGTGACCACCATCTCGCGGGCGATGAGGTGCTCGTCCTCCAGCAGCTCGTGGGGGTTGAGCGTGGCGCCGGCCAGCACTCCGGCCTCGGCCAGGAGTTTCATGGCCTCATACTTGGTGCGCTGGCGGGTCCACCCGGAGATGATGGCCTCGACCTCCTCGGCCCGCTCGGCCCGCGCCTCGAAGGTGGCGTAGCGCTCGTCGCCGATGAGGTCTTCCCGGCCGATGGCGGCCAGCAGCAGGTCCCACATGTCGCCCCGGGGGTGAATCATCACGTAGTCGTCGGGGCCGCCAGGGGCGCAGGGGAAGACCAGGGGTATCTTCCGCATGCCGTGGTTGCCGGTGCGGACGTCGGGCTGGTCCAGCGCCAGGGTAGAGGTGACGCGCATCCGCAGGAGGTTGACCACACTGTCCTGCATGGACACTTCCACCATCTGGCCCTTGCCGGTGCGGTCGCGCTTGCGCAATGCAGCCAGGATGCCGATGGCCATGTGCAGGCCGCTGCCCGAGTCGCCGACGCCGGGCGAGACCAGCACCGGCGGCAGGTCAGGGTAGCCCGTGGTGGCCATGGCCCCGCCGGCGGCCTGGGCCACCATCTCGAAGCCCTTGAAGTGGGCATAGGGGCCGTAGGTCCCGAAGCCCTTGATGGAGGCGTAGACCAGGCCAGGGTTTATCTCCTTGAGGGTGTCGTAGCCCAGGCCCAGCCTGTCCAGCATGCCGGGGCCATAGTTCTCCACCAGCACGTCGGCCCAGCGCACCAGCCGGCGGAACAGCTCCTTGCCCTTATCTGTCTTCAAATTCAGGGTGATGCCCCGCTTGCTGTTGTTGAAGATGAGGAAGTAGAAGCTGTCCGTGTCCTCGCGGTGGGCCAGCTCTTTGCGCGTCGAGTCGCCTCCCCTGGTGTCCTCGACCTTGATGACGTCGGCGCCCAGGAACGCCAGCAACTGGGTGCAGGACGGCCCGGCCTGGACGTGGGTCAGGTCCAGGACCTTAACACCTTCAAGGGCTCGCTCCATCAAGCTTTCCCTCCCTGGCATTTAGCTTTTGTGCGTCATTTGCCAATTCCTGTGGGATGCGCTCCACCTGCCTTCAAGACATACGCAAGGTGGCACCCCTGGGGCGGGTTTCAAACCCGCCCCTGCATTAGCCGGACAGCGTCGCCGCATCTGGTGTCCCAGGACACACTATATAATCACCTTCCGCCGCCGGAGCTCCGCCACTTCCTCCGGTGACACCTTCAGGATGGTGGTCAGGACTTCATCGGTGTGCTGGCTGTAGCGCGGGGCCGGCGTGACCTTGACGGGCGAGCGCTCCAGCTTTACGGGACAGCCGATCATCTTGTAGTTGCCCCTCACGGGGTCCTCTACCTCGACGACCATCTCCCGCTCGATAAGGTGGGGATTGGTCAGCACCTCCTCGGGGCTGAGGACGGCGCCGCACCAGACGCCGGCCGCGGCCAGGGCCTCGAAGGCCTCGTACTTGGTGCGTTTGGAAGTCCACTCGGTGATGATAGCCTCGATCTCGTCGGCCCGCTGGGACCTGGCCTCCTCGGTGGCGTAGCGCTCGTCGCCGATGAGGTCCTCGCGGCCGATGACGGCCAGGATGGTCTCCCACATGTCGCCGCGCAGGTGGACCATCACATAGTCGTCATAGCCTCCGGGGTGGCACCGGAAGACGACGGGCAGGCCCGACCAGCCCCTGGGGCCGTTGCGCTTGTTGGGCGTGGCGACGCTGAGGCTGCGGATGAGCCGGATGCGCATGAGGTTGACGATGCCGTCCTGCATGGCGACTTCCACGTGCTGGCCCACGCCCTCGCGGTCGCGCTGGCGCAGGGCGGCCAGGATGCCAATGGCCATGTGCAGGCCTGTGCCCGAGTCGCCTGCGCCCAGGGGCGCCTGCATGGGAGGGCCGTCAGGATAGCCATTGGCGGCCATCAGCCCGCCCGTGGCCTGGGCCGAGGTCTCGAAGCCCTTGTAGTCGCTGTAGGGGCCCCACTCGCCGAAGCACTTGATGCTGGCGTGGATGACTCGCGGGTTTATCTCCCTGAGCCTCTCGTAGCCGAAGCCCAGGCGCTCCATGACGCCCCTGGAGAAGTTCTCCAGCACCACGTCGGCCCACTTCACCAGCCCCGTCAGCAGCTCCTTGCCGCGCTGCGTCTTGAGGTCCAGGGTGATGCCCCGCTTGTTGTTGTTGAATATGGTGAAGTAGACGCTGTCCTGGCCCTTGATGTGGGCCATCTCCCAGCGCGTCCTGTCGCCGCCGTCCACGTCCTCGACCTTGATGACGTCGGCGCCCAGAAAGGCCAGCAACTGGGCACACGAGGGGCCTGCCTGCACGCGGCTCAGGTCCAGCACATGCACACCTTCCAGCGCCTTACCCATCCTGTCCTCCTTTTTAGCTATCAGCATTCAGCTATCAGCGGTCAGCACCCCGCCCATCCTGGGGATGGGGCAAGCTGATAGCTGATAGCTGATAGCTGATAGCTCAGGATTATACCACTCAGGCACCCACAACTGAGCCGGGGAAATCAGGGTAGCCCAGCAGGAACTCCACGATGCCGACGGCGCGGCGTCCCTCCATCTGGAGCTGGCGCACCGCCAGGACACCCTGGCCCGTGCCGATGCCCACGCCGCCTCCCGCCAGGGGCACCACCTGCCCCGGAGCGGCGGCGATGTCCGGCTCCGCCCGGACCGGAGGCAGCACCTTGAGCAGCCTGCCCCGCCAGTAGGTGAATGTCCCCGGCCAGGGATGGTAGGCCCGCACCTGCCGGGCGATGCGGTCGGCTGGCTGGCCCCAGTCCAGCCGGCCGTCCTCGCGCTCCAGGCGCCGGGTGACGGTGGCCTGGGCCTCGTCCTGGGGCCGCGCCTCCAGCTCGCCACGGCCCCAGCGCGGTAGCACCTCCAGCAGCAGGGCGGCGCCCATCTGGAACAGCCGCGCCGTAAGCACGTCGGCGGTCTCGTCGGGGCCGATGGGCGTCTCCCGCTGGGCGACGATGGGGCCAGTGTCCATGCCCTCGTCCAGCTTCATGATGGTGACGCCGGTGGTCTGGTCGCCGTTGAGTATGGCCGCGGCCACGGGCGACGCGCCCCTGTACCTGGGCAGCAGCGAGGGGTGTACGTTGAGGCAGCCCAGAGGCGGCAGGCCCAGGACCTCCGGAGGCACCAGCAGGCCATAGGCAGCGACGATGATAACGTCGGGGACCAGGGCAGCTAGCTGCTGCCGCGCCTGGACATCGCGCCGCAGCGACGCCGGCTGGTACACGGCCAGGCCGCGCTCCTGAGCAAACTGCTTGACGGGCGGCGCCGTGGGCCGCTGGCCCCGTCCGGCCGGCCTGTCGGGCTGGGTGAAGACGCCGGCCACCTGGTAGCCGGCGTCCAGCAGCGCGGCCAGGACGGGCACCGAGAAGGCCGGCGTGCCCAGGAAGACGGCTCTCACCGCCGGCCGCACCCCTTAGCGCCTGCGCCTGTCCCAGGCGTGCTCGCGGGCGACCTTCTCGTTCAGGTCGGTGCCCCAGCCAGGCCCGGTGGGCACCTTCATGTAGCCGTTGATGATCTCCGGCGGCTGCGTCACAAGCTCGTCCTTCCAGGGCACGTCGTCAATGTCAATCTCCATGATGCGCACGTTGGGCAGGACGGCGCACAGGCTGGCGCTGACGAAGGAGGCCAGGTGGCTGTAGTAGTTGTGGGGAGCCACGTTGAGCTGGTACACCTCGGCCAGGTCGCCCACCTTCTTGGACTGGGTGAAGCCGTTCCAGGGCACATCCACCATGAAGATGTCGGCGCAGTGGCGCTGGAAGTAGGGGATGTAGTCCCGCAGGTAGTAGAGGTTCTCGCCCGTGCAGATGCGCGTGCTGGTGGACTCCTTCACCTGGAGCAGCGCATCGGGGTCGTACATGTCAATCTCCAGCCACAGGAGGTCGAACTGCTCCAGGACTCTGGCGATGCGCATGCAGGCCTCGGGCCTGAAGTGGAAGTTGAGGTCCAGGTTGATGTCAATGTCAGGCCCGACGGCCTCGCGGAAGGTGCCGATGAGCGTCTCGATGTGGCGCAGCAGCGCCCTGGACACGACGCCGTCGGTGCTGCCCAGACCGCCGCCGAAGCCACCGCCCCAGACCGAGGCCGGCTCACCGGGGATGACGATGTTGGTCTTGAGGGCCGTGAAGCCGCGCCGGATGACCTCGCGGCCCAGCTCGCGGATGTCGTCCATGCTCTTGATGGGCGGAGTGCCCAGGATTTCGGGGTGGCGCGCCCGGGTGGTGCCGCAGTGGGACCAGTACACCCGCACCCTGTCCCTGGTAGGCCCGCCGAACAGCTCCACGACGGAGATGCCCAGCGCCTTGGCCTTGATGTCCAGCAAGGCGCAGTCAAGGCCGGCGATAGCCTTGGCGGCGATGCCTCCCACGCTCTGGCGCGTGGCCCTGTACATGTCCCAGAAGCGCATCTCATAGGCCCGGGGGTCTTTGCCGATGAGCAGGGGCTTCAGGTCCTCGATGGTGCCCACTACGCCGTGGGGCGACCTGCCATCGCTGCACTCGCCGTAGCCCCTGATGCCCTCGTCGGTCTCAACTTTGACGAAAGTCCACGGCCTCCAGCCGCCGTCCACGATGAACGTTTCAATGTTAGTTATCTTCATAGGGTGCTCCTGAAGGCTCCTCTTGAATTAGCCTGGATGATACCACAAACAGGCGAGAGTCTCACGGGGGGTTACGAGGCTGATGCGTCCGGGGAGAATGCCGGGTCGCGACACAGGAGGCCACGGGGACTGGACCAGGAGAACACAGGAGGAAGGCAGGTCCGCAAAGGCAGCGAGGAGCGGCTATAAGCCGCTCCTCGCAAGAATGCAGGCCTAAAGGGCAGACGCGCCCGCTGGAGGTGTCCCGGGCCAGGCCCTAGCCCCAGCGGGGCATTTCGTCGGGGTCAATGCCCAGCGCCGTCTTGGCCACCAGCTCGTGGGTAAGGGAGGAGTTGGCCGGGTGGATGCGGCCCAGTCGGGCGTCGCGGAACAGCCGCTCCAGCCCGGACTTGCGGAATATGCCAAATCCTCCCGCCAGGTCCAAGGCCTTGTCCACGGCGCGCCAGGAAGCCTCCACGGCGTGGTACTTGGCGGCCATCAGCTTCAGGACCCAGGCCGGGCCGTAGTCCACGCCATTGGCCCAGTCCTGGGCAATCTTGTCCAGGTGCGGCCCCACGGACTCCAGGTCTATCACCATCTCGGCCACATTGTGCTGCACTTCCGGATGGTAGGCCATGGAGCGCGACAGGGCTAAGGACTTCCTGCTCTTCACGTTCTCGATGGTGAGGTCCAGGGCACGCTGGGCCAGGCCGTAGTACACATTGGCAAAACCCATCAAGCCCCAGGCGAAAACAGATATGACAAAAAGGTCTATGCCCGCGCCGCCTGCGGGCACCACGCGGGCAATGTACCTGTCGGGCACAAAGGCCCCTTCCAGGATGGTATCGTCACTCCTGGTGGCCCTCATGCCCAGCGTGTCCCAGGTCTCCTTGATGGTATAGCCCTGAGTGCTGCGCGGCATGAAGGCGTGCACAATCTTGGGGGCCTTGGGGTCGCTGGTGTCCATGGCGTGCAGCCCCAGGAACGTCCACACCGGCGTGAGGCTGCCGAAGGCCTTGTGGCCCGTGAAGCGGTAGCCGCCGTTGACGCGCTCAGCCCTGGTAGTGGACAACAGCACAGGCAGGTCATTGCCTCCCTCGGCGTGGCCCGCGGCGAACACCTCGCCGTTCATGGCCCCTCTCAGCATCCACTCCAGGGACTTGTCGCCGTGGCGCCAAAGCTCCGCTGCCACGCCAACCCAGTAGAGGTGCATGTTCACGGCCAGGGCTGTCGGGGCCGCGTAGTAGGCCAGGCGACGCTGCTCCCGGCAGACTTCTGGCAGCGTCATGCCCTTGCCGCCCAGCTCCCTGGGCACCGGCATCACAAGATAGCCGGCGTCCACCAGCTCCTGAAAGTCCTCTTCGAAGAAGCGGTTCTCCTGGTCGTAGACAGGGGCACGCTCCATGCATCTGGTCAGGATGTCTTCTGAAAGCACATAGCTGCCCGTTGTCATTACCTCGTGGTCCTCCTTAATTAATTCTTGTCGGGTTATCAGCCCGTCATGCTGACGAGGAACTCGCCGTCTTCCCACTCAGGGTCTGCCACAAGCAACTCCCGGAGCTTGCGGTACCACCTGTCCTGCTCTGGGCTATCCGCGTTGGCGACGTAAGCGGCCTTGTCCTAGAACACTGCCACGCCGACCAGCTCGCCCGTCTTTTTGTCTGGCTTGAGCACGAAGCCCGCTACGGCGCCTTTGACCCTGGGCCTGTGCTCTCTGTCCCACTCCCTGAAGATGTCTACAACCTTCTGCTCCTGGCCTCGCTTCACCTTCATCCGGAAAATGCTACCGTACATGGCTGTTAGCCTCCTGACGTGTATGGCCTGTTCGCTCCGGCGATACAGGTCAGGGCCTGCCTCTCGCCAGCGGCCTTAACAGGCTTTGTCGTTCATGACATGTTGTTTACGGCTGATGCCCTGCGCCGTTGGGGCCTCGATCCCGGGCCAGAGACGGCATGGACTCGGATAACTGCACGTCGGCTGATAAAGCGCCCCTGGACAAGCTCAGGGCGAGCGGTCATTTACCCGTTCCTGGTGGGCCTCTCGGACCACCATCAAGGTTGTGGGATAGGCACCAGGCGGAAGGCCGATTCTGTTTGAATTCACCACAAAAGGAAGGCCATCTTGTAGGGGCAGGCCTTGTGCCTGCCCAGGGGCCTGGGCAACCACAAGGGTTGCCCCTACGTTTAAGGTCGAGTGCGTCCGCCAAGGTTGTCGGATAGGCACTTAGCCATGGTAGACGGGCCACAGGTTGCCGGTGGTTCCCGCTCTTGACATCGTATACAATCGGTATTTAAAAGATGGTTATTAGCTGTGTCCATACGTCAAATGGCGTAGGACAGCTCGCCCTCTTGAGGGCTGGTGCGCGACACAATACCATAGTGGCGTTGCCGTGTCAAGGTACAGCAGGTAGGACAGCTCGCCCTCTTGAGGGCTGGTGCACGACGGCGGGCGGCAGGGCCAGTGAGGTCTCAATCCAGGAGGACGATAAGCGAGGACGTTTCATGAGAGAGCTGACAATGGCAAACCTTCAGGCGCTGCTGGAGTGCCTGAGGGAGCTGTACGCCATATCGGACGCGGCGAGTTTCCCGGAGCGCGTGAACTCTGCGGTGAAGGTGCTGGTGCCCTGCGAGGTCATCACCTACAACATGGTGGACCCCAGGGCACATACGAACACCTACTTTTCCGACCCGCCAGGCAGGATACCCTCGGAGCTGGAGACAGTGTTCCTGGAGCACATGTCGGAGCACCCTCTCATAAGGCACATCGCCCGCACCAGCGACAGCCGGCCCCTGAAGTTCTCCGACTTCCTTTCTCAGCGGCAGTTCCACGACCTGGGCATATATACCGAGTTCTTTCGGCCCTTGCGCCTGGAGCACCAGATGGCCGTCAGCATTCCTTGTTCAAGGCAACTGGTTATCGGCGTGGCGCTGAACCGAGAGCACAGGGACTTCACCGAGGAAGAGCGTCAGATGCTCAGCCTCATTCGCCCGCACCTGGCCCAGGCATTCCGGAACGCCGAGGCGGTCACTGCCCTGGAGGAGAGGCCCATCACAGCCAGGGCGGAGCTTGTCCACCTGGACAGGCAGGGAAGGGCGCCAGCAGTCTCTGAACAGGCCCGCACCTGGCTGGAAAAGTACTTCCAGTGTACCTTCTCGCCCCATGGCCAGCTACCACACACCCTCCTGCAATGGGTCCGTCAGCAGCAAAGGGCAGTCAAGGCGACCGACGCGGTGCCTCAGGCGGCAGGCCCGCTGGTTGTCGCCTGTGGCGAAGGACGACTGGTCATACACTTCACCCCAGGGGCAGGTACCAGCGACCGGGACACGCTCGTTCTGGAAGAGCAAGTGGCCCAGCCATCGGCGTCCTCGCTGGCGAGTCTCGGCCTCACGAAGCGAGAGGCCGAGGTGATGGCGCTGCTCATGCAGGGCTGGACAAACCCTCACATCGGCCAGCAGCTAGCCGTCAGCCCTCGGACTGTACAGAAACACCTGGAGAACATCTATGCCAAGCTAGGTGTCCAGACCCGGGCCGCCGCCGTCGCTCTGGCCTTCCAGGCACAGCACCAGTAGCAGCTACGTTAAAAAGCAGACCGCCGCGCATGCGCGGCGGTCTGGAAAGATGTCCCTTCAGGTAGGCTGGAGCGGGTGAGGGGACTCGAACCCCCGACAACCTGCTTGGGAAGCAGGCACTCTACCAGCTGAGTTACACCCGCCCGCTATAGCCGGCTGCAGGATATACCAGATTCTAGCAAGAACAGCGGCAATGCTCAAGATGCCCACAGGACCTGCATGCCGCTTATGGCTATTATAACCAACGCCTGATTGATACGTGCCTCCACCTGTGCCTATAATGGTGCACACACAGCAATTCTAGGTGGAGATACTTACGCTGAAGACCGCAGTCCGCGCACTGGTGCTGGCCGCCATACTGGAGGGCACGTCCCTGGTCTTCATGGAGAAGATGGTGCTGTCGGTGCTGATCCTGGTCACGGTGGCCCTGGCGGCCACTGCCTTTGTGCTGCGCCAGGACCCGGCAGGCCCAGCCGACACCGAGTAGGGAAGGCCCCTTGCCTTGACACCCCAGGGACCTGAAGCTATACTCAGCCCATGGAGACGCTGCCCGCAGGCGAGTGCAAGGTCATACATCCCGATGGACTGGAGGTGGAAGTGGCCTCCGGCAGCATGACACGTCTGGCGGGAGTGTCGGAGAGGCTTGTAGGGGCAAAGGGCATCCACCTGGCCATAGCCACCATCCCGCCAGGGTGCGCGTCCAGCCCTCACTGGCATGTCAACTGTGAGTCGGCCATCTACGTGGTCAGAGGCCGTGGCCGCTTCCTTCACGGCCAGGGCATGGAAAAATCTTCTCCCATCGGGCCGGGCGACTTCATCTACGTGCCGCCTGACGCCATCCACCAGCCGGTCAACGATAGCCTCACAGAGCCTATGGAGCTTATAGTGGCCCGCAATGCGCCGGTGGAGATAGTGGTGGAGTACAGGCCGCAGAAGGCCCAGCCCACGTAAGAGGCTGTTCCAGCGCGGGCCTCGTTGTTATATACTGAATAGGGTGCGGCGCTAGGCCGCGCTCACCTCCAGGACATTCACGGGCCAGTAGCTCAGTCGGCTAGAGCGCAGTCCTGATAAGACTGAGGTCCTTGGTTCGATTCCAAGCTGGCCCACCAAATATGAAAAGCCTCCGATGGGGCTTTGCTCGTTTGTTGAAGATATGACCTGCATCAAGCTGTGAGTCCGCTGTACCGTTAAATGGCGAAGTGGATAGTCTCTGATCCCGAACACCTGGGCGGCGTACCCCGGGTCCGGGGCACGCGCATATCCGTGTCCCAGCTCCTCGAACTCCTGGCTTCGGGCATGCCGATTGATGAAATCGTTCGGGAGTACCCGAGCCTGACTGAGGAAGCCATCAAGGGAACGCTGACCGAGCTGGCGCACTCTGACCGGCTAACAGCCGCGTGAGAATTCTCCTCGACGAAAATCTCCCTGAGTCGTTGCTCGCCAGATTGCGGGGCCTTGGGCATCAGGCCGATTCGGTCAACAGCCTTCGTCTCAAAGGCCTGGACAACGGTACTCTTTACCGAGAAGTCGCTCAGGGTTATGACCTTTGCTTCACGCGTGATGCAGGTTTTGCCAGGAGCGTCCGCAGCTTGCAGGAGCAGAGCAAGGTCAAGCTGTTGCGAGTGACACTACCTCAAACAAGGGCCAGTGAGTTCGTCGAACGCTTTATCGAGGCCTTCGAGAATACGGCCTGGTCTGCTTACGTGACTGGGGCCGATTGGCCATGAGATGTGGCCCCTATCACCCCAGCGAGGCCCAACGCGGGTAATTAGTCCAGTCGGCTAGAGCGCAGTCCTGATAAGACTGAGGTCCTTGGTTCGATTCCAAGCTGGCCCACCAGGTCTTTTGCGCAGCCCCTACTCCCCCTCCTCACGCCTATCTCGCGCTCCTGCCAGCACCGCCCCCGCCAGTCCAATTGCCAGGAGGAGCAGCGCTGTCCCCAGGGCCACCCTGTCATCACCTGGCTGGAGGGGCCAGGCCCACCAGACAGCCTCGCCAGGCACCGACGCGCCCATCCAGAAGGCCAGCACCCCGCAGGCCAGGGGCACTATCCACGAGAGCCTGCTGCCGAGCACAGGAACGCTGAGCAGCGCCAGCCCCGCAAAGCCCGCCAGATTACGCAGGACCTGCCCTTCGATACCAGCAGCTGCTCCAACGCGCACCGAGACCCCCAGTGCCATTATGCTGAGCGCCAGCAGTCCCGCCAGGTGCCCGAGGCGCAGTAAAGGGACGGGATAGCTAGCCGATGCCTCAAGCTCTCCGAAGGGGTTACGGAGGCTAGCGCCGATGACGACTGCCACGGCCAGCGGCATGACGACCAGCAGCAGTCGCAAGGCCGTCCCCGGCTGCTCTAGCTGCGACAGCCAGAGTCCGGTCAGGCCGCCGATAGCTATCAGGGCCAGGGCGGCCCATCCCACCGTCCGGGAGCGCAGATGCAAGTACCACAGCTTCATGGCAGGGCCTCCAGTGGCAGTTCCCCTGCTCGCAGGGCGGTGTAGTTTTCCTCCAGCCAGGCCCGGCGCACGTCCGGCCCCAGCGCCGTGAAGCGTTCCAGAGCAGCCTCCTCTTCTGGGCCAGAAGCCCATCCAGGGACCGCTGACCTTACCCGCATAACGGCCTGTGCGTCCGGTACAGCTTGCCCGTCCAGGCTGACCTGGCCCTGGAGTGGCACCCCGGCCTGGACAAGCAGCCAGTCGGCCACCACCTTCTGGGCTGCGGTCATGGACCACGAACTGTCGCCATCCGCGATGGCCCTTGCCGCCATGGCGGCTTCATCAACTACCAGGCCCATGGCCATGTCCCTGGCGGCCCACCATATATTCCCGGTCCTGGCGGCCACGTACAGGGAAAACGTGAAGGTGCCATCGGGCAGAAACGTTCGCCTGACGTCAACCTCCTTCTGTTCAGCGCGACGAGGCCCACCAGGGATGCCAGCAAGCGGCGCTACGAGCCTGTCCGCCAGGTCGGCGCTCTCCGGTAGTATGGCCTCATAGGCCGGGTGGACGCAGACCGGTATGCTCCGCTCCAGGCATACTGGCTCGTAGGGCACTGACTCTCCCATCTGCCTGGAGTTGGAGGATACTCGGAATGCCGCGCCGGTGATGGTCTCTGCCGTGCGCTGCTCCAAGTAGTGCTCAAGTCTCCAGGAGGCTGAACCTGCTCGCACCACCATGCCGGCCCCGATCGCCGTCACGCTCAGTAAGGCCAGCATGGCTCCCCACAACATAAGGGAACGCCTGCCCTTCAGCACCACGGCCGCCAGCGCCACCCCAGCCAATCCCAGGAACCACAGCAACTGCAGCAGAGCTACGCCCGGCTGGACTCTGTAGAAGACACTGGGGGCATTCAGGTCTAATGGAAAGAGATATTGGAAAGGACCAGCGTAGATGGCCCCAGCAAACTGGCCCACGAACAGGGCCACGGCCAGGAGCGGGGCCGTGAACCTGCTATGGACATAGAGCCCGGCGGCATAGCCCAGCGCTCCGCTGGCACCCACAGCGGCAAGCCCGACACTGATAACCGCCACATCGGGCGTACCCCAGGTGGCACTCAGGGAGGTCGTTCCCACCAGGGCTGCTGCGACCAGGGCATAGCTAAGCCCAGGCCAGGCGAGTGTTCCCGACAACGTGCTCGCTTCCCGGCCGGCAGCGGGGTAGGGTGTCGTAGCCAGTAGCTCATCCACACCTCTGCGCCGGCTCCGGCCGGCCATCCAGGCGGCCAGGCCACCCGCTACTGGCCCCAACAAGGCGGCGCTATCCCGGATGCCGAAGCTCACATCTGGCCACAGGGCGACCAACTTGTCCGACTCCCTCTCCACGGTGGCGGCCCACCACGCGAGGCCCAGCATAACCGGGAACAGCCACAGGCCTGGGCTGCGGCGCGCCTCGATGCACAGGACTCGCAAGGTCGCGCTCATGCTCCCACCCCCACTCTGGCGCGGGAGAGGGCGGCGCTGTAGCCCCGCTCCAGGGGCGAGTCACCTATGGTGTTGTCAACGCCCAGGGAGGCCAGCTCGGCGGGCGAGCCACAGAAGACGATGCGCCCCTCGCTCATCACTGCCACTTGAGAGCAGGCGGCGCCCACGTCCTCTACCAGGTGCGTGCTCACGATGACCGTGCCACGAGCACCCATCTCTCTGATAAGTTGGCGAAAGCCCACGCGCTGCTCCGGGTCCAGCCCCGCCGTGGGCTCGTCCAGCAGCAGCACATCCGGGTCGTTGACGATGGCCTGGGCGATGCCCACCCTGCGGAGCATGCCGCCGGACAGCGTCTTCAGCTTCTTCCGCGCCCGGTCCTCCAGCCCCACCTGCTCGATGGCCCTGGCTACCTGGCGTTTGACCTGGCCGACCGGGACCTCCTTCATGAGGGCGAAATATTCCACGAACTCCCATACGGTGAAGTTGCCGTAGAACCCCATGGCCTGGGGCAGGTAGCCCAGCCTGCGCCGCAGGGCGCGACGCTGCCCATAGCTGGTCGGATCGTAGCCCAGTATGCGCAGGCTGCCGCCGCTGGGCCTGAATACTGTGGACAGCACCCGCAGCAGCGTGGTCTTGCCAGCGCCGTTGGGTCCCAGCAATCCGAATACTCCGTTGCCGACCTCCAGGTCTATCCCCTTGAGCACCTGGGTGCGGCCAAAGGAGTGGACAAGTCCGCTGACTCGTATGTTCACTGTCATCGGGCCACCTCTATCCTTCTGTTGCCGGTGGCGTACAGGGCCAGGGCAGCCAGCACCACCGTCGCGGTCCCAAAGAAGGGAAGGGCACCTGCTGGCACAACCGCTGACAGGTCATGGAACCCCCGCGAAGTGGCCAGCACCACGATGGCCCAACCCGCAAGCCCCCCGCCGACGCCCGTGGCAGCGGAGCGAGTCCAGGTAGCCACGAACAGGGCCAGGGAGGAGACGGTAGTCATGGGCACCAGCCAGCCCAGCGCCAGGATGAGCGCCTGGTCAGCAAATAGGCTGGCCAGCAGCGCCAGCGCCGCGTTGACGCCGAAGACGGCCACGGCGCGCACCAGCAGCACCATACGGTCGGAGACGGCCATAGTCTTGCTCAGCTCCCAGGCCGGGTCCACGCCGGGGCCATAGGCGTAGGCGATCCCGATGCCTGCCAGGGCTGGCGCCAACAGAGCGGTCCACGGCACATCAGTGCTGGCGGTGAAGAACGCCCCCACAGCCAGCACCGCGGCGGTAGCCAGGACCCAGGACAGCACCAGGGACGGTGTCATGAGCAGCGCCCGGGCCAGGGCCGGAGAGCGCAGGGCGGTCCCAAGCCAGCGCTCCAGCCGGCCCACCGGTCGGGCCCATACCTCCATGGCGATGCCCGACCAGACCCTGTCCAGGTCCACGTCCAGCCCTCCCAGGTTCGACCGCACCTGGCAGTCGGCACAGGAGGCGACGTGCAAAGGGTCACCGGAATGTACAGTCATGGACTGCCTCCTTCCAGCGCGGCTTGCAGCAGGCGGCGCAGGCGGTACACACGGCTCTTCACTGTCCCTTCAGGAATGCCCAGGTACGCAGCTACCTCCGCGACCGAGCGGCCCTCCTCCCACAGAAGGCGCACCAGCTCCCTGTGCTCACTGCCGCTGGGTCCGAGGGTGGCGAGGGCCTGCTCCAGGTCAGCCTTGTTTGCCGCCAGCGTGGCAGCATCGTCACTCCCGGGCAGGTCCAGCGCCAGTCCGACCTCCGGGCGTCCACGCTTCCGGAGCCACATGGCGGCCTGCCTGCGGGCTATGCCCCAGAGCCAGGCGCTAACTTCGCCCCCACCTCTATAGCTTCGAGCGCCCTTCCAGACGGCGATGAACGTCTCCTGTAGCACATCTTCCACGGCATCAGGCGCAAGGGTGCGCCTGAGCCTCACCGCCAGCCACGGAGCGTGCCGCTCGAACAGCTCTCGCAGGGCGAGGTCGTCTCCGCCAGAAACCGCTTTGATCAGCGCGCGGTCGTCCATCTCTACTTGAATTGTTGCACCCGGAGGCGGTCTGGTTCATCGGGTCGAGTGGTGCCAGGCCGGGGCAGGCCAGGGCCTTCCCCCACTGGGGCCCAAAAGCGGACGGTTTTTGAGAGGAAAGGGGAGTGGAACGAAGGCAGACGTGCCGACCTCCCATCTAGCTGGAAAACCCGTCCACTTCTGGGCCCGCAGGGGGCGATAGAAACGCAGCGAGGGCGGGTGGGTGGCAACGACAGGCCATGCCTCACGATGCCTGCACAGGCTTGCGCCAGTGGCCGGGCCTGGAGCCGGCTACCCGGTCCTCATGCGTCGTGTCAGCAACTGGCGGGCCTCCAGGTATGGCCTGAGCAGGTAGGCGAGATGGTCGGCCTCGCCGTGGTGGTGTGTGACGGAGCCTGGCGAATAGTGGGCCGCGCTCTCCCGGATGTAGGCCATGCCACCCTCCACCATGGTCAGCATGTACTGGACTACTTCCGGGTTGTGCATCTCCCACGGGCCGCCGCAGGCCACGTAGATGGGCGAGGTGTGGGCGAACACGCCACGGTCCCAGACGTCATGGTGGAGGAGGCCGGTGTAGTAGTCGGGGCCGCCGCAGCGGGCGGCCAGCCAGGTGTGGCCCGTCACCTTTAGCTTCTCCTTCAGGTGCAGGCGCCGGGCACCCTTCGAGCTGTGGGCCGCCGCCACCACACGCCCCTCCTGCACGACTTCCAGGCTGTGGATGGGGAATATGCTCTCGGCCCAGGCCTCCACCTCCACAGTCCCCGGCCCCGAAAGCTCCAGCGTATCGCCGATGCCGTGGCCCTCCACCGAGAAGTGGACGATGGGGCCGCCGCTGAGGAACGTCCTGCCCGAAGCCACGGCCTTGCACCAGTTGTCGTAGTTGAACTCCTCGTCCTCCGGGATGTAGGCGTAGGTGCGGTACAGCCCCACGGGCACCTCGCTGGTCATCTTGTCGGTGCCGCCCACCAGGGGCAGGCGGTAGCCGCCGTTGAGGTAGCGGTAGTACTCCAGGTGGTTGAACCGCTGGTGGCGTATCATCTCCACAGCGTCCACTCTGCCCGTGGCGATGAGCACGGCAGGCTCGCCGTTGGGATTGGGGAAGTGAGGTATGATGACCCTGCCGCCCTGGGCGTGAGCACGGTCTGCCCAGTGGCTCATGACGGTCTCCATGGAGCCGCCAAGCTCCGCCTCGCTCACCCCGTCGCTGCACCAGGGCATGACCGGCTCCTTCAGGCCCCACAGGATCATGTGGCCCAGGAAGTGCTGGCGGTTCTCCTGGGCGGTGTAAACGATGTTGGAGCCGTCCTGCCAGACGCTGGGCCTGCCCGTGAAGTCCTCGGTATTGGTGAAGAGGCTGCCCCACTGGGACTGGAGCAGGTTGACCACGTTCATGTCTTCGCAGCGCGACTCCAGGTGCGCGCCCTGGGTGGAGAGGAAGTGGACGTGGGAGTCGCCGCTGAACCACCGCCTGGCGTTCATGTTGGTCCAGCGCTTTATGCGCAGCGTCAACTCACGCTGCCCTGGCTCTATCCAGACCCTGGCACGCAGCGGCTCGTACTCGAAGCCCCTGGCTACGTCTACTATGACCTCGCCCCGAGGGAGCCAGCCCTGGCATGTACCATCAATACAGGCGTAGGTGGCCTGCCCCAGGCGCACGTCACCGCCCACGTCCATGTGCCACGTGCCCATGCCGGAGTTGACGTGGTTGTGATGGCCGTGAGGCTGATAGGGGATGCCCTCCGGTGACCTGAAGTGGACGCGGCAGGGCACTGGCCTGCCTGTATCTTCGTCCAGCACCGTCACGTGGACCCAGTTGCGGCCCCGGTCAAGGAGCTGGACACGCACCCTGCCGGCCGAGGCCTCGCCCTTCTCTTCCACGTCGCCCCACTTCACCCGCCCCAGCTCCCCGTCCCCACTCCTGACGGTGACAGTGGCCGACGGGATGGCCGCGATCTCCACGTAGGCGGGGCTTGCCTTCGCGCTGGGGGCCTCGCCGAAGCCCTTCAGTGGAGCGCTCAGGAACTCGTCCACTGAGGCCCGGGACAGGGGATAGACGTAGGTGGCAGCCCCCCTGTCCACTTCCACGCTGAGGTCGAAGGGCCTCTCCGCGTCCTCTGGATGGGTGAGGTAAATGCGCGCCTCCCGCTTGCCCTGGCGCACGAAGGGGTGCTCGTCCACGTGGCCCAGGGTCACCGCCGCCAGCAGGAAGCGAGGCCCTCGTGGCACGACCTGGATGGACTCCACGGTGGCTTCGGGATGCGGGTTCTTCCAGGCCCAGAGGTAGTACCCGGACGGGTTCCCCCTGGCGGCCTCCGTCTGCCTGCGGCCCGCTTCGCCCCAGGGGCCTTGATGGCGCGGCAGGAGGTAGTCGTTGCGGTCGCTCACGGCCAGGTAGGGCTGGCCCATGCCGGCGAAGGTGTCCCCAAGAGCGCCTATCTCGAACCGCTCCCGCACCGGCACGCGGACCTCTCGGCCGCCTGACAGGCGAAAGAGGTATTCGGCCACTACCTTGCCCGGAAGGCCGCCCTCCAGGATGTCCGACTCCAGCAGCCGGTGCGCGAAGACCACGCTGTGGGCCGCGCTGCCTACTGGGATGGTGACCGGTCTTGAGGCCCCGTCCAGGACGATGAAGCGCATAGCCGAAGCGCGTGCATCGGCGGGGCCTACCAGGAAGGGCAGGCCACGTAGCTGGAGCATGCCCGTGGGCGGCGGCCCGTTGGGGACTACTTCACCGCTGGCGTTACACAGGGCGGCAATGTCCAGGGGCTGATAGTCCACCATTGCTGCTACCTCCTCCGGGCGCTGGGGCGTCGTGCCGCCATGCTACTCTGGGCGCATGGCGGCGTCAAGACCGGCCCTGTGGGAGAAACCAGGCCAGGGAGCTACGGGGCAGGCGCTGGCGCGGCGGCTGACCGCGCCCTGAGCTGCTCCAGCGTGTCCAGGAACTCCTGGTAGCTGGCTATGCCGGATACGGTCCTGACGAAGTCCCCCACGCTGGGAAGCAGGGCGCGCATCTCCTTTAGCTGGTCGCCTATGGGGCTTACCGAAGCCGAGCTTTCGGCGTAGCTGCCCCGGAAGGCGAAGTAGGCCTGGTTCAGCTTGCGTATGTAGTAGCCGCGCAGCGCCAGGAACCACCGCCTCTCCTTCAGGTACTGCTCGGCCTCGTCAACCTTGCCCTCGGCCAGCAGTTCCTCGGCCTTCACCCGCGTGGTGCGCATCTCCCGCGTGAAGTCGGGGTCGCGCTCCTCGTCGGGCAGGTAGAGGCGGAAGGACTCGGTCAGGTCGCCGCCCATCCTGACGAAGGCCATGTCCCCCAGCTCCCGGCCAGCCAGGTCGGCAGCGGTCTCGTTGAGGACGACCATGTCCGGGGAGCTACGCATGTTGCGGCCCAGGGGCCGAAAGAAGAAGTAATGGTGCAGCCACTCGTGGGCCGCGGTCTGGAGCACCAGCCGCGTGGGGTAGAGGTCGTTGATAATCGCGGGGTAGGTGGCGAGGCCCGCCAGGTTGTCCACCAGGGCCGAGAAGTTGTAGCGCCTCAGCACCTCCTGCTCCAGCTTGTCCCTCTCCAGCAGGGGCAACTCGGCGTCCAGCAGCACCGCCTCCCAAAGCTGGATGCGGTCGCGCGGGGAAGTGACAAGGATGGTGGGAGGCTGGCCGAACCTCATGTCCACGGGCGGGAACAGGAGGCCCAGGCGAGAGTCCAGGCCCTGCTGCGCGAGCACAGCGCTCACCTCCGCCTCCATGGCCTCTTCCGCCTCGGCCCTCAGCTCCTCCTTGTCCTCCAGTAGCTCACGGAGGTACTCCCTGGAGGCAGCGAGGCTTTCCTCCGAGGCGTTACCGGTGGGGGCCAGCGTGGCGCCACGCCGGGCCAGGAGGCCTTCCAGCCTGTCCTTCTCCTTCCGGGCCATGCGCGCCAGGGTAAGGTACTCCTCCAGAGTGTCCAGCCGTTGCTCTCTGGAAGGCCGCTGGAACCGCAGGGACTGCCACACCAGGTGGAGCCACTTGCGAGGGAAGCTGGATACCTCCCACAGCTCTATGGAGAATAGGTAGTCTTTCGCCACCAGCTTGGCCGGGGTCAGGTAGACCGTGTCGGCCCGAGGGAGCAGCAGCGCCACCAGCAGCAGCCCCAGCAGCAGCCTGCCTCGCCAGCCGAAACAGCTTCCAGCCTCCTGGACGCTGACGGCGTCTCCGGCTCTGCCTAGGACTTTCCTTACCAGGCCGACCACACCTCCTCCAGCGCTTCTGTATGCTGGAACGTACACTCAGCGCCGTGGGCTGTCAAGCCGATGGGCCACAGGAGGACATGTTTTGCGACTTCCCATGGCGTTGCCTCCAGGTTATGCTAGAATTAGTCCGCAGCACACGTGGAGCAGGGAGCTTGCTGAGTACAGAGGCCAAGTATGGCGAGCTGAATGTCCATACCGTGGAGAGTGGAGGGCTGACCTGGGTCAACATTGACTCGCCCACCGAGGCGGAGATGCACTGGCTCAGGGACAGGTACAACTTTCACCCTCTCGCCCTGGAGGACTGCCTGTCCCCCATCCAGATCCCCAAGGTAGACTACTACGACACCTACCTCTTCCTGGTGCTCCACTTCCCCATCTTCAACCACCGCGCCCGCATCACCCTGCCGGCCGAGGTGGACATCTTCGTCGGCCCGGACTACGTGGTGACCGTCCACAGTGGCACGCTGAAGCCTCTGGTCAAGCTGTTCCAGGACTGCTCGGCCAACGAGGGAGTGCGCGCCAGCATCATGCGCCGGAGTGCCGGCTACCTGCTGTACCGCATCCTGGACGTGCTGGTGGACTACTGTTTCCCCATCCTGAACAAGGTCATCAAGAACGTGGACGAGGTGGAGATGCGGGTCTTTGATGGCCAGACACAGGACCTGGTGCGGGAACTGTCCATCATCCGGCGGGACATCATCGCCTACAGGCGCATTATCAGGTCCCAGATCGCACCCATAGAGGCGCTGGAGCGCAGCGAGTTTGAGTTCCTCAAGGTGGACCCGGATGTGTACTTCGGCGACCTGGCCGACCACATCCGGCGTATCTGGGTGCAACTGGAGGAGCTGAAGGAGGTCATCGAGGGCCTGAGCGACGCCCACAGCTCCCTGACCGGCCACCAGACCAACCAGGTCATCCGCATCCTCACCCTCATATCCACCATCATGCTGCCTCTGTCGGTAGTATCGGGCCTGTATGGCATGAACGTGTCCCTGCCGCTGGCGGAAAGCCCCTATGCTTTCCTGGTGGTGCTGGTCATCATGGCGGCCATCGCAGGCGTAATGCTGCTATTCTTTCGGGCGCGGCACTGGATATAGACGAGGGGCCTGCTTCCCCCTTCTGTTGACAGCGCCTTGGGCCATACCTAAACTTGCCCTAGACTAGCCACCAGGGAGGGTAATACGATGGGGTTCAAGCTCCTGATCCTGCATCCCTCGCCCAACCGCCGCAGCGAACATGACATCATCGAGGAGTGGCCCAAGAAGCTGAAGGAAGCCATCCCCGACATCGAGGTACACCTGTGCCGCTCCGTGGGCGAGGCCATGGAGGTCATAGGGGAGGTGGACGCCGCCTTCGGCGATATAGCGCCGGAGCTTTTCGCCCGCGCCAGGAAGCTCCGGTGGATCGCCTGCCCCCAGGCCGGGCCCAGGGCGGGCTACTACCACAAGGCCCTCATCGAGAGCGACGTGGTAGTGACCAACACCCGAGGGATTTACAACGACCACATCAGCGCCCACATCATGGCCTTCGTCCTGGCCTTCGCGCGGGGGCTGCACGTGTACATCCCCCAGCAACTGGAGCAGGACTGGCAGCCAGGCTACGAGCCTGTCTATCTGCCCGAGTCCACGGCGGTCGTCATCGGGGCGGGCGGCATCGGGGGCGAGACGTGCAGGCTGTGCGCGGCCTTTGGCATGACAGTCCTGGCCGTTGACCCACGGGTGGAGTCGCCGCCCCCTGGCGTCGCCGAGCTGCACAGGCCCGACGCCCTGGACAGCGTCCTCCCCAGGGGAGACTTCGTCATCGTCACCGTGCCCGAGACGCCCGAGACCCAGCGGATGTTCAATCTGCGGCGGTTCCAGCTCATGAAGCCCAGCGCCTTCTTCATCAACATAGGCCGAGGGGCGACGGTGGTGCTGGACGACCTGGTGGCCGCTCTGCGGGACGGCTACATCGCTGGCGCGGGGCTGGATGTCTTCGAGATCGAGCCTCTGCCCTCAGACCATCCGCTATGGACAATGCCCGGGGTGCTCATCACGCCCCATGTGGCCGGCGTCGGCCCCTACCTGGACGACAGGCGCACCGAGCTGTTCATAGACAACTGCAAACGCTTCAACGAGGGCAGGCCGCTGCGGAACGTGGTGGACAAGGCCAGGTGGTTCTGAGGCGGAGTACCCCCGGCGGGAATCGAACCCACGCCTCTGGCTCCGGAGGCCAGTGCTCTATCCGCTGAGCTACGGGGGCTTGCCCTACAAAATATACCAGTTGCCATTCCCAGGCACAAGGCCAGGGCCAGCCATGCGCATGGCTGGCCCTGGCCTTGTGCTTATGGAGCCATGGCATCGGAGGGCCTGGGATGCGCTCCGGACACGTGGGCACGGAAGGCCCTGGACAGGACAAAGGGCGCCACGATGGTCGTGACCACGGTCATCATGATGGCGACCCCGAACAGGCCCGCCTCTATGATGCCCTCGGCGATACCTATGCCGGCTATAATCAGGGCTACTTCGCCCCGTGGCAGCATGCCGATGCCTATGCGCAGCGCGCCCCAGCGATTGAAGCCTGTGAACAGGGCCGGAACGCCACATCCCACCACCTTGCCCACAATGGCCAGGGCGGTCAGGACCAGCCCGAAGGCCCACACGCCACCCATGGCGGTAACGTCCACCATGGTGCCCATGACCACGAAGAACACAGGCACCAGGGCGAAGTAAACGCCGCGCAGCGACTGGCCCAGGCGGTGCGCCAACTCTGTGCCGGACAGCGCCAGGCCCATGGAAAAAGCGCCGATTATCATGGCCAGGCCGGAGCTCTCCGCCAGGCCGGCGGCCAGGAACGCCAGGGCCAATGCCAGGGCCAGCCCCGCACCCGCCACGCGGAACTTGTTTAACAGGTTGGAGATGTGTTTAGACAGTAGAATGCCGATGCCAGTGAGTCCAGCCCAGAACCCAATGGCCTTGAGGGCCACGACACCGGCGGCAGAGGGGGACACCGACCCCGTGTCAATGACCCCGACCACGATGGTGAGCACCAGGATGCCCAGGACGTCGTCCAGGACGGCGGCGGCCAGGATGGTTATCCCCTCAGGGCTGTTGAGGCGGCCCAGGTCGCCCAGCACGCGGACGGTGATACCCACCGAGGTAGCGGTCATTATGGCGCCCATGAACAGCGCCTCGGGGGCGGTGAAGCTGTCGGCCAGCCCGAAGGCGACGGTGATGACGACGCCAAAGATGAAGGGCAGCAACACACCGCCGGAGGCGACCAGCGTCGCAGGCCCGGCGTACCGGACAAACTGGCGCAGGTCGGTCTCCAGGCCGGCGCTGAAGAGCAGCACAATGGCGCCCACTTGCGCTATGGCCCAGAGGCTGTCCGATACCGGGATGGCGGACAACTCCCCGGTGCCAGGGCCGCCTCGGGCCTGGAATAGAGGGCCTACGCCGGGGATGTCCAGCCCCCCAAGGGCGAAAGGCCCGATAATGACGCCAGCGGCCAGCTCTCCCAGCACCGCCGGCGCCTTCAGGTACCTTTCGAAGACCTCCCCGCCGACCTTGGCCGCCAGGAGAATGACTGCTAGCTGAAAGACCAGGTGTGTAAGGGACTGGCCGCTGTTTTCCAACTCCAGAAGCCACCTTGACCCCGTAGCCTGACGACAGGCCAGAGGCACACTAAAAACAAATTATAGCACCTTACTATGGAGGCCGCGAAAGCATGTGGTGTTCGTCATGGAGCGAACGGGCGGCAGGGTGATTACGGACTGGGAAACGAAGAAGGCGGTTTTCAGGGAACTTCGTAGTTGAGTGCTTGAAAGCCCTTGACATCCTTGCCTACGGTTAATATGATTAGGCCGCTGTTTGACATGGCCGGACTAGGCGGCCACTCAACTGGCGAGTAGTCGTTTTCATGTCCGTATTATGTTATCCTTAGTCACTGTGGATTCTTCAGCTAAGGGGGTCAGATGAGAAAGCGTTTTCTTCGAGGGGGCGTACTTTTAGCCCTGCTTTTCTCAATGTTTTCGATCTTCGTGCTCCTGGCATGTAGAGGGCCGGCCGGCCCTCCAGGTCCCGCAGGCCTGCCGGGCAACCCGGGCCAGCCCGGCCCGCAGGGCCCTCCGGGCCCTCCAGGTCTGCCAGGCCTGCCTGGTAACCCGGGCCAGCCTGGCCCTCCGGGCCCTGCTGGTCCTCCAGGCCCTCCGGGCGCTCCCGCCGTGTCTCCTGAGGCTAACCTGTGGGTCAACAAGACTGCATTGACCATGACGGAGCCACTGGAGATAAGAGGGTCTGGCTTCCGCGTAGGTGAGCCAGTCACCATCATCATGCAGATTGACCAGTTCCTGCAGAGGGTAATAGGCGAGGCCACCGCCGACGCTTCTGGTGCCTTCCTGGCAAGGTTCAACCAGATCGGCGGCAACCCTGACACCAGGGCCAGGGTCAAGCCAGGCAACGTCTACTCCCTGATAGCCCAGGGCGCTGATGGTAGCCGGGCCAGCACGCCGGTCATGATTGTGGAAGCGCCCGTGCCTGAGGGGGCCGTGGGCACGCTCATGGCCGGGACTGTGCCTCCCGGGGCGAATGGCCAGCTTACCCTCTGGATAGCCGGCTTCAAGCCCAATGAGTTCGTGGTCGTGACAGCGGTGGGCGCCTCTAACGGCCAGGATGTGATCCTCGCCGGCAACGAGACCAACGCGTCCGGCGCTCTCATCCTGGAGGCTACCACTAACCTGCAGGAGGGTATCTATACCCTCAGGGCCATCGGCGACCAGGGCACCGAGGCTACCGCGCCCCTGTTTGTCGGGACCAAGTAGCCTGCGCCAGAGCTAGCCAAAAGAAGAAGCCCTCGCATCTGAATAGACGCGAGGGCTTCTTCTTGGGTTTTCCCGCCGCGTCAGCCCGCCATGCCCGCGACGGCGCGCAGGTGGGCCATGGCGTCAGTCACGTCCTGGACCGCGTCCCTGAGGTCTGCCTCAGCCAGCGACACATGGGCCGGGGCGCCCCCTTCGGACGCCTGGCCCAGCAGGTCGCGCAGCCTGGCCTCGCGGTCAGCCAGCCGGCTCTGCATGATAATGAGGTCCGTCAGCAAGTCCTTGAGCCCGGCGGGAGCGCCCTCTGACCTGGGCAGCGCGGCCTGGAGCGCCCGCAGGAGCTTGAGCCGCAGGGCGCTGAGCCGCGTGGCATGCTCGATAAGCCACAGGGCCTCCCGCATGGGCAACTGCGATGGTGCCCCTGCCTCTGCCCACACCGCTTCCAGGTAGCGCTCCGCCAGGTGCTGAGTCTCTTGAGTGCCCATACTCTCCTCGTTTCTCCTGGAGTCCAGTGCTTCCTGCCTGGCGACAGGCAGTGTAGCAACGGCCATGCCAGGGGTCAACGCGGGCAGACCTCACCCGTGGCATATCACCCACCGTGGCCAAGCTGTGCCCCTCTCCCTACAGGCTGCCTGTTTGGGCTGACATCCGTGATAAATTCACGTTGTAACAGGTGAGACCTGGGCGATACAATACCGTGCTATCCATACATTCCTGTACAGCAACCCCACTCCATAGGGACTGGCCCAAGACAGCCAGTATACGGGCGGCATTGTTCCTGCGCAGGCCATCTGAAAGCTCGGCGACATACAGGACCGCGGTTGCCCAGTTATACGAGACCCACTTTGAACGGGTGGCGAGGTATATAGCAGCGCGGACCGGCAACACTGGCGAGGCGGAAGACCTCGCCAGCGAGGTCTTCGTGCGCGCGCTGCGCTCCGCCGACTCCTACAGGGACACCGGCGCGCCCATGGAGGCCTGGATCTTCAGGATAGCCCACAACATAGTGGTGGACTACCTGAGACAGAAGAGCCGGCGGCCCGCTTCTGTTACACTGGACAACGCCTTCGCCCTGGCGGCCAGGGACAACCCTGGCGAAGACCTGGAGCACCAGCAGGAGGTGCTCCAGCTACACAAGGCCATAGAGCAGCTCAGCGAGGCCCAGCGGCAGGTGCTGGCGCTGCGCTTTGGCGCGGAGCTCACCTCCGAGCAGGCGGCCCAGGCACTGGGCAAAAAGCCTGGCGCGGTCAGAGAAATGCAGAGCGCGGCCATCAAAAGGCTGCGCCAACTTCTGGGACAGCAATAGAGAGTGCTGGCGCACAAGACCATGGCAAGCAGGTTCGACCAGGCCCTGGATGACTGCCTCACCCGGATCATCTTGCAGGGTGAGCCGGTGGAGGCGTGCCTGGCGCGCTACCCGGACCTGGCGGCGGAGCTGGAGCCTCACATCCAGGTGGCCCTCAGGACGGCCAGGGCTTTCGCCTTTACACCCAGCGCGGCCTCCAGGGAGCGGGGACGCCAGCGCCTGCTGACGGAGATGCGCGAGCTGGAGCGCGCCGAGGCGCAGCGTGGCGGGGGAGGCCCCTCGTGGCGTGGCCTGCGTTGGGCGCTGGCCTCAGCCGCCGCCGTGCTGGTTGTCCTGGCTGGCGGCTTCGGAGTGGCCAGGGCCTCGGCCAGCGCCCTGCCAGGCCAACCCCTCTACACAGTCAAGCGCACCGTGGAGCAGACGCGGCTGGCCCTGGCCTTCTCGGACGAGGAGAAGGCGGAGCTACACCTGGCTTACGCCCAGCGCAGGGCGAGAGAGTTGGGCCTGCTGGTCAGCGCCGGGCGGGAGGACAGGCTGAAGGCTGTGGGGGACGACCTGCGCCAGAGCCTGGATGCCGCCGCCGACATCGCCCGCGCGCTGGACAACGAGTCCGCCGTGGCCGGCCTCCAGGTGCGCCTGGAGGAGAGCGCCTCCGAGTCCCTGACCAACCTGCAGGTGGCGCTGCAGGCCGCGCCGGAGAGCGCCCGCGAGGCTGCCAGCGAGGTCTTCGTAAAGTCCAGCGAGGCCTTTGGCTCCACCATAGAGACCGTGGCCGCCGAGGCGCCGCCAGCCTACGCCTCAGCGGCTCCCGGGGTGCTGCAACTGTGGGCCTCGGACCCGCCACCACCCGACCTGGAGCAGGTCCTGGTGCAGGTGGACCAGATAGAGGCCCACCTGGTCACGCCGGCCCGGGGCGGTCAGTGGGTCACCCTTACGCAGGAGCCTCAGACCTTCGACCTGCTACGCATCGCCGAGGTCCGCCGGTTCCTGGGCGAGCAGCAGGTGCAGCCTGGCACATATACCAAGGTGCGCTTCAGGATAAACAGCGTCACGGTGGTCGCCAACGGCCAGGCGCACCAGGCCATCGTGCCCAGTGGACACCTGGACCTGGTGCGTCCCTTCCGGGTGGAGGAGGGCCAGACCACCGTGGTGCTCCTGGACTTCGAAGGCGCCGAGTCCATAAAGATGGCCGGCCGCGACGACTATATCCTGGCCCCCAGGGTACGAGTACTGGCCCAGGAGCCTGAGACGCTCCCACCGGACAGGCCGTCCAGGGGCGGCAGGCCGCGCGAGCGCGACGGCAGGCCAGGCCGCGGTGCAGGTGCAGTGCCACCGCTGACCGGCGAGGAGGGTATCATCGCCGAGGTGGAAGGCGCCATCGAGGAGGTGGCCCAGGACTTCGTGGTGGTCAGGGGCAAGCGCATTGCCGTTAACGCCCAGACCCGCGTGGACTCGGCGCTGGAAGTGGGCGGTCGGGTGAGGGTGGAGGCCCAAGGCCAGCCAGGTGGCGGCTTCCTGGCCCTGAGCATCGCGCCTTCCATGCCACCGCGCGAGCCAGGCGACAGCGGCAGGCCACGCGAGACCGTCGTTCAGGTCCAGGGCGTTATCGAGTCCATGAGCGAGGGCGAGTGGGTTGTGGCCGGCCAGCGTATAGCTGTCCCGCCAGACACCGCCATCACGGGCGACGCCAGGCCAGGCGCGTCGGCCACCGTGGATGGCGTGGCCCAGGCCGGGGGCGTGGTGCTCGCCCAGCGGATTGTGGTGACGCCAGTGGGGGGCCAGGCCGGCGAGACGCCCACGCCGACTCCGTCACCGCAGCGCACCGTCAATGTCAGCGGCCTGCTGGAACTCCTGGACGGCCTGCGCTGGACAATAGACGGGCGCAGGGTAATCATCACCCTGGACACCAAGATAGAGGGCGTGCTGGCCCCTGGCACCCGTGTCCAGATAGAAGGCACGGTGCAGCCCGACGGCAGCATACAGGCCGTGACCATCCGGCTGCTGGGGCCTCCTCCTCGTCCCAGTCCCACCCAGGGGCCTGAGGGCAAAGGGCCAGGCAATGAGAACAAAGGCCCCGAGGAGAAACTCAGGGACCAGGTGCGCCTCCGGGGCACTCTGCAGGCCCTGGAGGGCGACAGGTGGCTTGTGGATGGCGAAGCGGTGGCCATTGACCAGACTACCCTGGTGGACGGCCTGCCGGCCGTCGGCGCTACCGTCCAGATAGAGGGCTTCCGGCAGGAAGATGGCACCATCCTCGCCACGGTAGTGCGCCTGTTTCCACCCAGGGGGAACGGCCCCAGGGAGGAGGCCACGCCAACGCCCACTCCGACACCCGCGCCAGGGCCGGCCCCGGCGGACACGCCCACTCCGACGCCAGCGCCCGTGTCCTTCCAGGGCACACTGGAGCAGGCGCTGGGGGACGAGTGGACCGTAGGCGGTCGCAGGGTGGTGCTGGACGCCAGCGCGCTGGTATCTGGCGTGCCGGAGCCAGGCTCGGTCGTGTCCATAGAGGGCGTGCTGCGGGAGGATGGCGTCACCGTGGCCCTGGTGGCAACAGTGCTCCAGGTCCCGACGCTGACTCCCACGCCCACGCCAGAGCCAACACCCACCGTGGCACCAATACCCGGGCCGGCGCCCACCGCCACACCATCGCTGGTGCCGACCGATACCCCCACCCCTGAGGCCCTGGACTTCACCGGCACGGTGGCCTCGCTGGACGTCGGCGAGTGGTGCGTGGACGGACGAAAGGTGCGCCTCTCCGCCACCACCGCGCTGGACGGAGTGGCTGCCCCTGGGGTGAGGGTGCGAGTGCGCGGCGCTCTGGCCAGCGACGGCGCTATCCTGGCCGACAGTATAGAAGTCCTGGGGCCATCGCTCCCGCCTGCGCTGTCCTGCCTCCTGCCCGGCCCGTAGCCCCCCGCAACACCTCACCCCATTTCTCAGGAAATCCACCCGTTACCTGCTGATGCTCATTGGCCATAAACGTTTTAGCTTTCGGTGACATTTTCACACGTGGGCCATGGAGGCATCAGGCTATGAGGAAGCTCCTATTCCTTTTGCTTATCCACGGCATAATCTTTGCTTCTGGCTGCGTCAGCACTCCCTCACCCGCGACCTCACCCCAGGCGACGGCCACGCCCGGCCTCGCTGCTACCGCCATTCCAGCGCCGACGGCCACGGCCAGCACCCGGCCAACACCTGCCCCGGAAGCCACGCCCGCCGCCAGCCCGACTCTGGTGCCGTTTTTCCTGGAGGTGGCCGCCCCGGAGGACGAGAGTACCATCGCTGCGCCATCGGTGGAGGTGAAGGGACGCACGGTGCCCGACGCGGTTGTATCGGTCAACGGCGAGCTTGCCACGGTGGAGGCCGATGGCAGCTTCACGCTGTCCCTGTCCCTGGAGGAAGGCCCCAACGTCATCGAGGTCGTGGCCAGCGACTTCCAGGGCAACGAGGCAGCCCGCGTCCTCACAGTAATCTATGTGCCCTGACCAGGCCACTGGCGACTACTGCCATTAAGGCACCCTGACACTCCAGGCGTCAGCACGTTGTAGCTATTGGACGCAGCAAAAGTGGAGTGAACCTCCCGGCGTCCCAACGAGTATGCCTATAAGGAGGCGAATGATGAAGGACTCCATCCTTGGCAGTGCCCGGAAACTCATGGCCGTGTCACTGGCCGGAGCGCTGGCCCTGGGCAGCATCGGGACCGCGCTGGCCCAGTCGCCAGGAGAGGACGGTGACAAAAAGTATGGCATCTTCGGGACCGTGGTAGACAAGGGCAACAGCCAGTTGACGGTCAGGACCAGGCAGGGCGAGGAATTAGAGTTGGCCATCAGCGCCGACACCAGCTTCCGCGTGCCGGGCGAGACAGAGGCCGACCTGGACAGCGTGCAGGAGGGCAGCCGCGTGGCGGTACTGGCCCAGGGCGACGCCGACGCCCGCACCGCCCTCAAGGTCATGGTGGTGCCGGGCGAGCCTCAGCGGCACCACCGCGTGCTCACGGTAGTGGACATATCGGGCAACACCGTGATTGCCCAGGACGCCCAGGGCAACCAGGTGGAGGTGGAGCTGGACCACGAGGTATCCCAGGACATCCAGGGCCAGCTTGTCACGTTCATCGGCGTAGCCAGCCAGAAGTCCAACCGGTTCAAGGCCAACGCCGAGGTAAAGATCGCGCAGGTCGTGGAGCGGCTGGAGGCCCACGCCCTCAAGCTGGCTGAGAGGGCCGAGGCTGAGGCCAGCGCCGAGGCCAAGCTAAGGCTCAGGGACAACCTGGCCCAGCTCAAGGCGCGGCTGGAAGCCAGCATGCAGAAGCACCTGGACGTGTTTACCAGGGTCATCGCCAGCGCGCCCGAACAGTCCCAGGCATCCCTGAAGGGGGCCCTCGAGCTGACGCTCCAGGGCTACCAGCAGGCGCTGGACGTCCTGGCCGGCGCCGAAGGCTCTGCCGAGGCCAGGCTGAAGCTGCGCCCAGCCCACGGCACCGTGGAGTCTGTAGATGCCGCGGCCGGCGGACTGACCATCAAGACCGACAGCGGCGCTACCCTGTCCCTGAAGGTGGACAGCGAGACGGAAGTGAGGCTCAACGGCCAGGAGGCAACGCTGGCGGACCTGGAGGCCGGGACGGTGGTAAGCGTGCGGTACAACAGCGAGACTATGGTGGCCGCCGAGGTCATCGCCAGGGCCAGGACAGAGGCCAGGGCTTCGGGCGTCATCGCCAGCGTGGATAGCGCCAGCGGCCAGGTGACGGTGGAGCTAGACAACGGCCGGACTATCGGGCTGCGGGTGGACACCGCTACCGAGATAGAAATCAACGGCCAGCCAGCCACCCTGGCAGACCTGGAAGCAGGCGCCAGTGTGAAGGTGAGGTACGACGCCAGCACCGGCGTGGCCCTCCAGATCGAGGCCAGGGCTGAGGCGGAGGCTGAGGAGGACACGGAGGACGATGCCACGGCCCGGGGCACGGTGAAGTCGGTGAACACTCTCGCGGGCCAGATAGTAATCGAGGCCGAGGACGGGACAGAAATCACGCTGAACATAACTTCTGACACGGAAACGTCCATAGACGGCCAGGCGGCCACGCTGGCGGCGCTGGCCGCCATCATCGGGGCCAGCGCCGAGGTGGAGTACAGCACCGAGACCAGCAACGCGCTGAGCATCGAGGTCACGGGCAACGCCAGCTCCAGCCTTGGCCTGCCTTGAGTCCAGCCACAGGCCCGGTGCTTGAGCCGGTAATGCACAGAGAGGAGGGGCGCGGCCCAGGCTATTCATGAGAGTATTATTCTTCTGCCAGGACAACAGCACAGTGGAGCACCTTACCCTGGGCCTGAGGCTCCGGTGGCCGGACACCGCGCCTCTCGTCGCCCATACGGGGACGCTGGGCCTTCAGGCCATCGAGCAGAAGTGCCCGGACCTGGTCATGCTCTGCAACGACCTGCCCGACATGGGCATGCTCTCGGCCATCCGGGAGATCCGGCGGTTTTCCCACCTGCCCGTCGTTGTGGTAGCCGATAGCCGGAGCGAGGACGAGGACGCCATCAACATGGTCAAGGCCATAGACCTGGGCGCCGACGAGTACATACGGCTGCCGTGCAACCTGGTGGTGCTCATGGCGCGCATCGCCGCCATCCTGCGCAGGTACGGCTCTGTCGCCAGGAACGACCAGGGGCCGGTCCAGTGCGGAGAGCTTCTCATCAACCCCGCCACCTACGAGGTATCCATCGGCTCCAGGCGCATCTTCCTGACCCCGACGGAGTTCAGGCTGCTGTACCTACTGGCCAGGAACAGGCAGACGACCGTGCCCCAGGAGCTTATCCAGCGCACCGTATGGGCAGACGATGACGAGGAGAACAGGGACAGGCTCAAGAAATACATAGGCCGGCTGCGGCGCAAGCTGGGCGACGACTCCAGCAGCCCCGTGTGCATCAAGACCATCCACGGCGTAGGCTACCGGCTCGTGCCACGCTCCGCCCCGGAGCCTGAACACGTGGCCGCGAGAGTGTAGGCGCCCTGCCTCGCCCCCTTGTATCTTGGAAGGGGGATAGAATGAAAGAGAGGGTGCGGCAGACCCAAACCCCCTGGGTCCACAAGAGGCCGCTAGAGAGCGTGGTCGCCGCACCCATCCCCCACAAAAGCCCGAACAGTTGCCTGGG
>DAOUAM010000046.1:0-2879 GCA_034433305.1 Dehalococcoidia bacterium
AAGCTCAAGCAGGAGCTGGACCGCTGGGGCGCCTTCGAGTACTACCAGGACCAGTTCCTCAATCTGTTCCGCCGGCGCCGCTAGGGCCATCGGCGGCCTGGGCCACTCCATGCCGGTATGCCCGCGCTTCGCCGCGCTGGTCCTCTTCCTTCTGGCCTGCCGTCTGGCGTATTGTGCTTGACATAGTGCATAGCTGTCCTGTAGTATCGGGCGAGATCCAGAACGGGGGTGGCTCTAAGCCCAGACTTTATGGAGTCCGGAGTTGTACTTCATAAGGTTCATTCTGTTCTGCGCCGACTCGGTCAACGACTTTCTGCATAAGAACTGCCCCTTTATTGCCGCGGCCATCTCCTTCTACACCCTGTTTTCCATGTTCCCGCTGTTCCTGGCCATCATCTCCATCCTCAGCTTTCCCATAGGTCCCGGCGCGAGCCAGGCCCAACTGGCCAAGGAGGTGGCCCGCATCATACCCGTGTCCACCGACTTCCTGAGCAAGACCGTGGAGGACATAGTGCGGGCGAGGGCCATAACGGGCATCGCCTCGGTCTTTGGCCTGTTGTGGGCGTCCACGGCGGCCTTTGGGGCCATAAGGAAGGGCATCAACGCGGCCTGGGGCATCAAGAAGACGCGGCCATTCCTCAAGGAGCGGCTGATGGACTTCGCCCTGGTCCTGGGCGCGGGCCTGCTCATGCTGGGCTTCCTGTTCATCACGGCGGCGCTGTCCTTCCTGCGGGAAATAGTCGAGTACCTGTACCCCGGCACCGAGGTTTCCGCGCTGTGGGACTTCGTGGGCAGCCTGACATCGCCGGCGCTCTCTTTCCTCACCTTCCTGGTGCTGTACCGCTACCTGCCCAATACTCGTGTCAGGACAAAGGACGTGTGGCTGGGCGCGCTGGCCGCCTCCGCTGCCTTCGACGGCGCCAAGTGGGGGTTTATCACCTATGTCAAGGCCTTTCCCGTCTTCAACGTCATATATGGCTCTATTGGCGCCGTGATGGCTTTGTTGACCTGGGTATATGTATCGGCTATCATACTGTTATTCGGAGCGCTGGTAACCTCGCGCTATGCGGCCTGCGCCGCGCAGGAAAAAGAGACGCAGGGCCTCAAGGTCATCTGGACGGGTCTCACACGTGTCAGGCTTCGGGTCGTGGCATCCACAGAGGCAGGGTGAGCGTGCAAGCCGCTGGAAGCTGTCTATTGTCCTGAGCCTTGTCCTGCTTGTGGTGGCGCTGGCCTGCGGCTCCCAGGCCCCGGCAGCCACTCCCACCCCGGAGCCGACCGCCACACCCTCGCCCGTGCCCCGGTCCGCGCCCCTGGCCCCCGCCAGCGCCCCGCTATCGCTACCTCCGGACCTTCAAGGCGCGCTGCCCAACCTGTCCGAGGTCATAGAGAAGGTCAGGCCCTCCGTGGCGGCCATTTCCGTCCAGTCGGTCAGCAGGGGACTCTTCTTCGACTTCACCGACGAGGGCGCCGGCACAGGCATCGTCGTCCGGGCCGACGGCTACATCGTCACCAACTTCCACGTGGTCCAGAACACCAACGAGATCAGAGTCCATCTGCCCAACGGCAAGACCTACAGCGCCAGCGTGGTGGGCAGGGACATGGTCACTGACCTGGCCGTCCTAAAGATAGACGCCCAGGACCTGCCAACGGCGGTCTTTGGCAACTCGGATACCGTCAGAGTTGGCGACTGGGTAATCGCCCTGGGCAACGCGTTGGCCCTCAAGGGCGGGCCGACTGTCACGCTGGGCATCATCAGCGCCCGTGGCCGCACCATCAACACCGAGCGGGGCCAGCTCTACGACATGATCCAGACCGACGCGGCCATCAACGACGGCAACAGCGGCGGTCCGCTGGTCAACCTTAGTGGCGAGGTGATAGGCATCAATACCGCCATACTGCGCCAGGCCCAGGGCATCGGCTTCGCCGTCAGCGCGTCGGTGGCCAAGCCCATCATCGAAAGCCTCATCCAGTACGGGCGTGTGCGGCGGCCCCTCATAGGGCTGACTGGTGACGACGTGACTCCCGCCAGGGCCAACCAGCTTAACCTGCCGGTGACCGAGGGCGTCATAGTGACACATGCCGTGCCGAATGGCCCGGCCTACAAGGCAGGCATCCGTGTGGGCGACGTGATCACCAGGGTTAACGACATCCCCACGCAAGACCTGGCCAGCTTCCTCCTGCTGCTGTGGACCTTCAACGTGGGCGACAAGATACAGGTGGAGTACATCAGCAACGGCCAGACCAACGTCGCCACGGTCGAGCTTGCCGAGCGGGTGGACTGACGACCAGGGTAATTAGTCCCCATGGCTGTTGCCCTCCTGGGCAATGAACGGTTTCATAGGTATGGGCCTCCCGCCATGTAGCCGCCACAGGAGGCACGTACCATGTCAGATACCCCTGATAAGCCCCAGGACCTGGTGACATATCCCACCAACAGCCTGCTGGGCGTGATAGATGACCCCGCTGAGCTGGGGCCTGCGCTGCGAGACCTGGAGGCCGCTGGCTTCACCGGTGAGGCGGTGAGTGTCTTTTCCGGAGAGGAGGACGCTCAGAAGATAGATGCTTCCGGCACGGGCCACGGAGTCCTGACCCGGCTGCTCAGGCTTGTGCAGGCCGTCCACGCCGTGGACCAGGAGCAGCTCAAGCGCTACGAAGAAGCCGCGCGCTCCGGTAAGCACGTCCTGGCCGTCCGCGTCAACGACTCCCAGGAACGTGAGCGGGCCAGGGAGGTCCTGAATGCTCACGGCGGCCACTTCATCAATTTCTATGGCAGGATGACCATCCAGGGCCTTGAGCCTTAGGGCGAGGTGCCAGCGCACGGAAAGACAGAAAGGGTGAGAACATATATGTCCGAGTACAGGTCTTCGGGCTGGTGG
>DAOUAM010000047.1:0-8246 GCA_034433305.1 Dehalococcoidia bacterium
CGTCGGAAAGACGCTTATCCTCGAAAGGGGATTGAAACGGTGCACCGGGCACCGGCCGTAGGGCGCGTATGGACGGTCGTCGGAAAGACGCTTATCCTCGAAAGGGGATTGTGAGGCTGGGCTTGCGGACAAAGCTGAAAGCTATCGTCATACACTTTGGAGGCCGGTATTCATGAGTCCCCAGGGCAATACTCTGCATATCGTCACTGTCGGCACCACCGAGGCGCCGCTGGCCAGAGCCATCCAGGACGCCCAGGTGCCGGGCACGCTGGTCCTTTTCTATGGCAGGTCCCTGGACCAGAGGCAGGCGCCCCTCGAGATCGCCGCCAGGCTGCGCGACCTGGCCCGCCAGCGGGGCCTTGTGGTCAGGGAGTACGAGATATCGGACCCGGAAGACTTCCTGCGGGCCTGCACGGAAATGGAGGAGGCCATCCGCCCCCTGCTTGACCAGCCCTGGGAGCGCGCCCGCCTGAACATCACCGGCGGCACCAAGGTGCTGAGCGCGGCGCTGTACCACCTGGCCCAGCAGTTCTGGGGCCGCTGCGAGGTAATAGTGGACTATACCGGTGGCCTGCAGCGGGATACCGCCGGGCGCGTCGTGGGCGAGATGCGCACGGTCAGCCTGTCCCTGTGGCTCAACCAGGCGCAGCATGCCCTTCGCCTGCTCCGACTGGGCCACTACCACTCGGCCTTCGCCTGGGCCCAGGCCCTGCCAGCCCAGGGCAGGCCCGGCCTGGTCAGGGAGGGCCTGGAGGCCCTGGCCAGGTGGGACGACATGGACTATGAACGCGCCCACCAGGGCCTGGTGCGCTTCAGCCGGCGGGCGGAGTTCGCCCAGGGCGATCCGGTGCTGGAAGGCCTGAGTGCCGTCGTCGAGCGGCTGAAGCAGGCCGGCGACATGCTCGTGCCAGCCCTGCGCCGGATGGACAGCCCCGAGAAGCTGGAGAGGCTGGAGGCATCGAAGCTGCAAGGCATCCTTGAGGCGCTGGCCTGGCTATCGGCGGACGCCCTGGAGAACGGCCGGCGCCGGCTCCAGGAGGGGCGCTACGCCGATGCGGTGCTGCGCTCCTATCGCGCCGTGGAGGTGGCCTGCCAGCGGGCGCTGCTGGCCCACGGCGTCAACCCCTGGGCACGCCTCGACGGCGGCCCCATCGCCCTGGAAAGGGGCCTACAGGTCCTGCGCGACCAGGTCAAGCTGGCTTTGCCCTGGGACGAGGTAATCGCCCTGGTGCTGGCCGTCCAGCAGCCCCGCAACTACTCGCTGCTGGAGCACGGCTACAGCCCGGTCAAGCAGGACACAGCCTCCTCGGTGCTGAGCAAGGCCGAGCGAGTGGCAACCCTCCTCCTGGGCGACGCGGCCCCGGCCAGGGCGGGCCTGTCCTTCCACATGACGGGCTGAGGGGGCAACCGGCGCTGCTTACGGGTAGCGGTACTCGCGGATGCCCCGCACCAGCCGCCAGACCAGCAGCACCACCATCATGGAGATGACGCCGCCCAGGACCATGGTCTGGGCAGCGCCGATCTGGTCGGACATGGTGCCCACCACGAAGGTGCCCAGGTTGTTGGCGCTCATGGCCGAGAGGGAGTGGAAGCTCAGGGCGCGGCCCATCATGTGCTGGGGCGTGGTGAGCTGCGCCGTGGTCTGCCGCGTCGCCATGCCGATGGCGTCGGTGGCGCCCATGGCTACTATGAGCACGGTGCCCAGCCACAGGGTGTTGCTGAAGCCGAAGGCCACCACCAGCAGCCCGTAGCCCAGGGTGGCGAAGAGGACCATCATCCCCTTGGGCCGGTACCTGGCCAGGAACAGCACCAGGAAGCTGCCAGCCACGCCGCCGGCCGAGTTGGCCGCCGTCAGCATGCCCACGGCGTCGGCCCCAGCCCGGAACAGCTTGTCGGCCAGCAGCGGCAGCACCTGGCGGTAGAAGGTGAACACCGTCACGCCGATGTCCATGATGTACAGGCCCGGCAGGATGGGGTGGGACTTGACGTAGAGGAAGCCCTCCCAGATGCGCCGCAGCACCGTGCCGTTCCCCGCGTTCCCCTGGACTTTGCCCTCCGTCCGGAGCATGAGGGGCAGCACCGTGCTGGGCAGCGCGAAGGCGGCGGCGATGATGAAGGTCGCCGTGATGCCCAGGCCCCTGGCCGCGCCGGCGAAGGCCAGCGGCGCCAGGACGCTCCCTATCTGCATGGTGGCGGTGTTGGAGGTGACGGCGTGCATCAGGTGGCTCTTGGGCACGATGGCAGCGGTCATGGCGCTGCGGGCAGGCCCGCCCAGGACGTTGGTCACGGCCAGCACGGCGGTGATGGCGTAGACGTGCCAGGCCAGCAGGTTGCCCATGGCGACCAGCGCGGCCATGAGGGCGATGAGGAAGAAGTTGGAGGCCTGGGTGAAGGCCATGAGCTTCTTGCGGTCCACCTCGTCGGCCAGGGTGCCGCCGTAGATGGTCGCGGGAATCTGCGCCGCCAGTTGCACCAGGCCCAGGAGTCCAAGCTGAAGCCCGGAGCCTGTCTCCTGGTACAGCCAGACGCTGGTGGCCAGCAGCCGCACCTGCATGGTGACCATGGAGGCCACGGAGGACAGCCACAGGATGCGGTAGTCGCGGAAGGCAAAGGCCGACCACGGGCGCAGGCTTGAGACGTCCTGCGTGGAGGTATCGCTCCTCCGGGCCGCCGCCTTCTCCGTTGGGCCTTTACTGGCGTCTTCTACAGCCACAGAGGAGTGCCGCTCTTATGTGAGGTCTCGGTCATTGGCGCAGATTATACTACTGGCCGGCCGTCCAGGCAAACAGGCGGTACTTCGGAGGAAAGCCAGGCCCCGGCCAGTCAGGCCAGGAGCGCTGTTGGCCAGGGCCTGGGGTGGGCTAGTCCCTGGTGAGAGTGTAGGGGATGGACAACTCGCCGCAGATGTCCCTGAACCACTGGATGACTTCAGGGTGCAGGGGGATGCCACGGGACTTGCGGTCCTGCATCTCCTCGGACTCGGGCAGGCCGGCGTACAGGACGCGCTGATGGCCCGGGGCGGGCCTGGTGGTCTTGAGCATCCTGAGGAACTCGTCCATGGTGCGCTTGAACTCGCGGGTGTCCATGAACGCCTCGATGCTGTAGGCGGCGACCATGTGGCCGAAGTTGGGCCGTCCGGGATTGGCGCCGTAGCCACCGCCAGAGAGCACGCCTCCCAGGATGTCCACGATGCAGGCGAAGCCGTAGCCCTTGTGAGAGCCCAGTTCCCTGGTGCTGCCCAGGGGCAGCAGGTAGGAGCTGACGCGGCTCTGGCCCTCGTAGCCTGGAGCGGGAGGAGGCACCTCCTCCATGATGGGAGTGCCGTCCTTGTCGGCCACCCAGCCGGGGGCCAGGTTGTGGCCCAGGCGCCGGGCCAGGCCCAGCTTGTTGCCGGCTACGGTGCTGGTGGCGGCGTCGAAGACAAAGGGCGGCTCCTTGTCGGCCGGCGCGGCCAGCGCGATGGGGTTGGTGCCCAGCCGAGGCTCCGCGCCGAAGGTCGGCAGCACGCTGGGCGGGCACGAGGTCATGCACACGCCGATCATGTCGTGCTTCAGGGCCAGCATGGCGTGGTAGGAGGCCATGCCCAGGTGGCGGGCGTTCCTGATGGTGACCATCCCCAGCCCCACCTTCTTCGCCTTTTCGATGGCGATCTCCATGGCCTTGGGAGTGATGATGATGCCCAGCCCACGGTCCGAGTCAATGTTGGCCGTGGAAGGCGTCTCCCGCAGGATACGCCAGTTGGGCCGAGGGTTAAGCTCGCCGCTGCTGTACCCCTTCACGTAGGCCCGGAGCATGTTGGAGACGCCGTGGGTCTCCACGCCGCGCAGGTCGGCCAGCACCAGCACGTCGGCGGCCAGCTCGGCGTCCTGCCTGGGAACGCCCATCTTGCTGAATACTTCGGTGACAGTCTTCCGGAGGTCCGGCTCCTTTACCCTGATGGCCTCTTCTTCCGGCACTTTGAATCGCTCTAGCATTTACCCTCCAGGTGGGAAAAAGATTCTCGCGAGGCTGCTGGGATATCCCCTTGCTCCTGTCCCTACCACGCCCCGTACCCACAGGGCATAGTTGGGCTTATTTCAGCAGAACAGAGGGTATTGTATTCCCGTTACATGAATTGCGCAACAGCAGTCTGCTCTCAAGAGGCCAGGACAGGTGCCCTCGTCCCGCTGGGCCTTTGTCAGCTATCAGGGGACTGGTGAGTAGCGTAGAGAGGACGGTGGAGGAGGCCGCCAGCAGCACGGCCGGCCCGTAAAAGCTGGCATGAGGCCACATGGGAGGGACGCTTCAGCGAAGGAAGGGGCCTACCACCTGAGCCAGAGACCCACGGCCACGGCCAGGGCCGCCGCTGTCGTCAGGAACAGGGACGCCTTCGGGGAGAACAGCACCCCATTCCCGTGCCTGTGCCCGGACCTGTAGTACCGCATAGACGTCCTGCTCCCTTCACTGCCACTTCAGCGGAGTCTATACACAGTAGCACAATCAGTATGCACATATTTTCAGAATGTGTCAACAGGAAGCTATTACCTTAGTATGGACTCACGTACGCGACGTGTGCGGTCACTGTCTTTGCCAGCGAGTGCCCATACAGCAGCGCCCCCTTCAGGCTGGGTGATCGTGCCACCGCCGGAACGGCCTGTACATGGGGCAATCCATGGCCACGCCTGCCCAGGCTGGTGGCAGCCTGGGCAGGCGGTGGCCTGTACCTGGTGTGGCCAGCAACACGTGGGCGCAGCATGCCAGGGATGTGTGCTGCTCACAGAAAGTTACGTATTGACACAATATAAAACTTCGTGCATACTTACTCACTGGTTAATGGGCCACGTGGTTGTCCCTGGTGTACACATGGAGGCATCCCATGTGTGCAGCGAAGAGTCCCACGGGTCTGTCTGTGAGGTCGGGCAGCCCGGCCAGTGCCATCGGGTAGCCTCGGGTGGCGCTTGGCCCGCCAGGTATGGCTGGGGTTGCTCTTCGTCTTCAGAAGCCGCATACTTGGATAGGGAAAACTGAGCGGCGCGGCAATGCATGGGCCAGAGCAGGGGCAGCAGGAGACGCTGCCCCGACTGTCGCCAGGCAGGCCATGCCACGGCCACCGGTGGGCTGTGGGTGGCCGTGTACGCCGTGAGTAGCTGCCCACGGGAGGAAAGCGATGCGCTGTTAGTCTAGCGACCCGGGCCTGGCCATGCGGCCAGTGGGCCCATATGAGTCCTATGTATCCGACGAGGCGGGGGACGGCCCTCGCTAGATTATCACTGAGAAGGCAAGAGGCAGATGACCCAGGCACTTCTGATTACATTGCGAGAGGGGCTGGAAATAGCCATTGTGGTTGTCATTGTCCTGGCATACCTGAGGCGGACAGGCCGCGCGCACCTGTTCGGGCGCGTATGGCAGGGCGTCGGCCTTGCGGTGGCGGCGAGCGTCGGCGCGGGCGCCGTGCTCTTTGGCCTTGGCACCGGGCTGGAGGGCAGGGCCGAGGAGATATTTGAGGGCGCCGCTATGCTTCTGGCGGTGGCGGTGCTTTCCTGGATGATCATATGGATGAATAGCCAGGCCCGCCATATTCGAGGCGAGCTGGAGGCCAGGGTAGAGCAGGTGGCAGCCCGTGGCTCCGGGCTGGCGCTTTCCGCGCTGGCCTTTCTCGCCGTGGGCAGAGAGGGACTGGAGACGGCCCTGTTTATCTTCGGCGCCTCCAGGACCGCGACCCCCCTGGAGACGACGCTGGGGGCCATCCTGGGCCTGGCGGTGGCCGTGGCCCTGGGCCGGATGCTGTACCAGGGCAGCTACAAGATTAACCTGCGCGCCTTCTTCAATATTACAGGCATCCTCCTGATCCTCTTTGCCGCCGGCCTGCTGGCACGCGGCATCCACGAGTTCCAGGAGGCCGGCCTGCTTCCCGTTATCGTGGAGCATGTCTGGGATACCAACAGCCTCCTTCACGAGGACAGCGTCCTGGGCAGCCTGCTGGAGGGGCTGTTCGGGTACAACGGCAACCCGTCGCTCCTGGAAGTGGTCATATACCCTGTCTACCTGGTGCTGGCGCTGCTGTTCTTCGTTCAGCCATCTCGCGCCGTCAGCGGGCCACGCCGCCCGGCCACGGCGGGGTAGGCCCCTGGGGCCATGCCCCGGCCTGAAAGGGGCGTTCTCGCTGGTGGGGCCGGGACGTCCGCTGGCGCCGTGCTGGCATCAGTACAAAGCTCGGCCCCTTCCACTTTCAGCAAGCCCAGCCCTGCTCGGATTTTCCCTGGCCCCAGGGGGCCAGCCCGTGCGGGCGCTATGCGGGCTTGGGCGAGGCCTTGACCTGCACAGGCCTCGTCAGGGTGAGGACCATGGGTATGCTGACCAGCACGGTGAGGGAAAGGATGAGGAAAGGCTCGCGGTAGTTGCTGCGCAGGTCGAACATCCAGCCGACAAAGACGGGGCCAATGACGCTGAAGGCGGTACTTACGGTCGTCAGGATGCCCATGACTGAGCCGTAGTGCCTGCGTCCGAAGTAGTCAGCCAGGAGGGCGAAGCGCACCGGTATGGAGGCGCCAAAGCCGAAGCCCCAGAAGACGATGAAGCCCAGCAGGTGCCAGAGCTGCCAGCCTTCGGTGGTGGTAGCGAAGATGACGGTGCCAATGAACTGGCAGCCGAAGGCGGTGGCTATGACCATGCGCTTGTCCATCCTGTCGCCCAGCATGCCACTGCCCAGCCGCCCTGTCAGGCTCATGATGGACACGCCCAGGATAACCAGGCCGGCCATCTCCCGGCTCACGTTGAAGCTGGTCATGGCCGGTATCTGGAAGATGGACGCGGACATGATGAGCTGTCCCATGCCCATGGCAATGGCCATCTGCCAGAAGGCACGGGTGCGTAAAGCCTGCTTCATGGTGAAGTCGGCCTCAGGGCCATCGGCGGCGCGAGGCTTACCCCTGGCCCTGGCGGCTGCTGGCTCACCGGCGGCGCCCTCTCGAGCAGGCTCACGCCCGTCGGGCAGGTAGCCGTAAGCCTCGGGGGTGCTCCTCATCACCATGGCCACAGGTATGCCCACGGCCCAGAAGCCAATGCCTATGAGCAGCAACCCCATCCGCCAGTCGGTGGCCTCAATGAGCCAGACCACCCCCGGCACCAGCATGCCGCCGATGGCGGAGCCTGCCGAGGTGTAGGACATGGCCCTGGCCCGCATGGCGACGAACCAGTTGGCAATGGTAGTCGTGACGATGAGGAAGGAGCCGAAGGACAGCCCGACGGTGATGACGATGAAGGCCGCGTAGAACTGCCAGAGAGAGGTGACGCGGCTGAGCAGGATGAAGCCCAGCCCGGTCAGGAGTACGCCACCCAGCATTACCTTCCTCGGCCCGTACTTGTCCAGGAAAAAGCCCACGAAGGGCGAGATGACTCCCGACTCGGTGCGCTGGATGGAGATGGCCGCGGCGGTGATGGCACGGCTCCACTGGAAGTGCTCCACGATGGGGTCAAAAAATGCACCGAAGCCTTGCCAGAAGGTCCCTGAGGTATAGGCCTGGCTTACTGAGCCTGCTGCAACTATCCACCAGCCGTAAAAGGGACGTTTTCGTGGCTGGTCCTTGGCGCGGGCCAAAACCCTTAACAAGTCCGCTCCGAGGGCGCTGTTGCCCTGCTTCCGAGGAAATAATCGGGTATTAACATAATTCTACTACCCTCAGACTTCATGGTAAACCCTGGTACTTTGATAATAATTCGCAGCGAATGGAATAGTATGACCACATGGGTGCCCCGTATGGCCCCCGCAAGCCGTGCGAGGCGCTGGAGGGGAGCGCCCTGGAGAAAGGCCTGGGGCAGTGCCCTGGCCGGCCACGCCTCCCATAGCCCCATGGCAGAAAATGGGCCGTATCTCCCCATGGGACTATCGGAATACACTCAACAGCCAGGGTGAAATAGAAGGCCATCGCATGTCAGATAGGCGGCGGCCACCGGAGACGTTCCTTGACACCCCATACCCAGGGTGCTAGAATTGGCTTGCCTTCGGGCAGGCGCCAGCTTGAGGACCAGCGGTTGCACACATCCCAACCTTTCCTCCGACTAGGGCGTGTTTGAAAATATGCTAAACTGGAGGTATGGTACGACGACACGAACTCACCGATAGCCAGTGGCAGCGCCTGGCACCGCTGCTGCCACCCCAGAAACCACCCCAGGGTCGACCTAACCTGGACCACCGCATGCTCCTCAACGGCATGCTCTGGCGCCTCAAGACCGGCGCCCCCTGGCGCGACCTCCCTGAGCGGTACGGC
>DAOUAM010000048.1:0-12191 GCA_034433305.1 Dehalococcoidia bacterium
CCATTGAAGCGGCAGCCCCTACGCGCACACGCCGGCCGCCCTGCTCCGTATCCATAGCTGAAAGGCTATGGCCCCATTGAAGCCATGATTTCGCTGTCCAGGAGACTGGAGAGGAGTATGTATCCATAGCTGAAAGGCTATGGCCCCATTGAAGCCTGGCGAGTGCTACTGCATCAGTCCGGGAGTTTGTGAAGGGCCTGCCCCTCGTGGCTGACATGGAGGAAAGTGGCACTACATCGTAGCGAGGGGAGGCCAGGCTTTCCCTGGTGCCTGAATAGAGTAAATGTGCTGAGGCCGTGTCCTTGTGGGAGGTCCCTTGTGAGCACCAAGGAGGGCCGAAACCATAGCCAGCATGGTGCAGGGCATCTACGGACACCGTTGAAACCGGCGGGAATTCGCTATATCTTGATGGCTAACAACTCGGCGGCAGGAGCACTCCCGTGATGATAGACCTGAGTGGCAAAGTAGCCATAGTAACCGGCGGAGGTAGCGGCATAGGCAGGGGGATATGCCTGGTGCTGGCGGAGCAGGGCGCGGACGTGGTGGTGGCCGACCTGAACGCCCAGTCGGCGGAGGCGGTCGCATCGGAAGTGGCCGCCAGGGGGCGCAAGAGCGCGGCCAGCGTGGTGGACGTGACCGATAGGGACTCGGTGGAGAGGCTGGTGGCCGATACCCTGGCACACTGGGGCAAGATTGACATCCTGGTCAACAACGCAGGGATAGTAGGCGCCGCCGGCTGGTGGGAGCGCTCGGCCCCCAGCGACGAGGACTGGGAGCAGGTGCTGGCCGTCAACCTCAGAGGCGTCGTCATCGTGTCGGAGGCCGTGGCGCCGCACATGAAGGAGCGCAGGTACGGCAAGATCATCAACATCGCGTCCATTGCGGCGCGGCAGGGCGGCCCTGACATACCCCACTACAACGCCTCCAAGGCCGCCGTGGTGAGCTGGACCCAGTCCCACGCCCTGCAGCTTGCGCCCTACAACGTCAATGTCAACGCCATCTGCCCCGGCCTGCTGTGGACGCCCCTGTTCCAGCGGCTGGCGCAGCGCCGTGCCACCTTCAACACAGACCCGGCCTTCGCCGGGCTGAGTGGCCGGGCCTTCTTCGAGAAGCTGGTGGAGTCCACCATTCCCATGAAGAAGGAGCAGACGCCCGAGGACATCGGCAAGCTGGCCGCCTTCCTGGCCTCCGACGACGCCCACAACATCACCGGCCAGGCCATCAACGTGGACGGCGGCAGAAGGATGAACTAGGGATAGAGCTCCGGATTGGGCAGTATATCCGCCGAGGCATTCAGTCGGCCCAAGGCCTGGTCAGCTTGTGACAGGGCCACCTGTAACTCGCTGTCTAGAGGGTAGCTGGGAGGCGGCCAGGCCAGGCCGACCTCACCCCATGCTGTATAGGGCCAGGGTTGGCCTGGTGCGCCCCCTCTCCGAATTCGGAGAGGGGGAACGGGGATGAGGTCTGCGCCTCTGCCCTGGCTTGGTATCCCCTTTCCTTCAAAATCAGTCCACTTTTGAACCCCGCGCGGCAGGGGAAGCCGGCCCTCCAGGGCGGCGGACCGGCGCAACATGCCAGAGCAGGACGATTTATGCCGCACCAGGGGGGCTTGCGCAAAATGGGTCGGTCTGGCAGCATATTGGTATGAGAATTGGCGCCTTCGATGTGACCGAGCCCGTCCCGGAGTTGCACAATACCTGTGCCATCGCCATGTTGCGCCCCTGGGTGGACGTGGGAAAGGTGGGCACCCTGGTCCTCAACCGGCTGGAGCAGCACCTGGGCGCCAGAGAGCTGGGCAGGCTGGCGCGTCCAGGCCAGTACTTCGACTTCACGCGGTACAGGCCCCGTATACGCCTGGTAGAGGGCCGCCGAGTTTTCACCACTCCCAACACCCTGGTCTACTTCGCCCACGACGACAGCAGCGACCGTGACTACATGTTTCTCCATATCCGCGAGCCGCACATCCTGGGCGAGGACTACACCGACGCCATCGTGGCCCTGCTCAAGCACTTCGACGTCACCGAGTACTGCCGCATCGGCGGCATGTACGACCAGGTGCCCCACACCAGGCCGCTGCTGGTCACCGGCTCCCTCAGCGACGACAAGGCCAAGCGGGCCACCGGGCTGGTGTCGCCCAGGCGCAACACCTACCAGGGGCCTACCAGCATCGTGAACCTGGTGAACGAGGCCCTGACCCAGTCCGAGACCGAGACCTCCAGTCTCATGGTACACATCCCGCAGTATGTCCAGCTTGAAGAGGACCACATGGGCGCCGCCAGGCTCATGGAGGTGCTGTGCGCCGTGTACGGCTTCCCCGGCTACCTGGCCGACCACAAGCGCGGCCAGCAGCAGTACCTGGACATCAGCCGCGCGGTGGAGAAGAACCCCGAGGTCCGGGCCATGGTGGAGCAACTGGAGGTCTACTACGACCGCATCCTGGCCAGCCCTCCCCCGGAGCAGGAGGCCACCTTCTCGCCCGACGTGGAGCGCTTCCTGCGGGAGATCACCGAGCGGTTCGAAGGGCAGGGGCCTGGCAACGAGCAGCGCTCGGATACCGACGAGTAGCCCGGGCCGCCGGCGCTAGAGGCAGCGCTCGGTCTCGCGGCGGATGTAGTCCCGTAGCTCCTGTGGCAGCCGACGGACAGAGCCTGCGGCGGCGTTTTCCCCTATCCTCTCTGGCCTGGAGGTGGCCGGTATCGCCACCGATACCCTGGAGTCGCCGAGCACCCAGGCCAGCAGCGCCTGCGCCCAGGTGCGGATGCCGTACTCGGCCAGGGGCGACAGGTCTGGCTTGCGCCGCAATTCCTTCACGTAGCGCCCCCGCTCCAGCGGCTCCATGACTATGACGCCGATGCCCAGCTCCTCGGCCAGGGGCAGCAGCCTCTCCTCGCAGGTGCGCTCGCCCACGTTATAGGGCACCTGCACCGTGTCTATGCGCCCACTGCGCATAAGCTCCATCATGGCCGGGTAAGCGCTGGTGTCGTAGTGGGTAATGCCCACCAGGCCAATCCTGCCTTCCTCCTTCAATCGCTCCAGCGTCGGCAGGTGGGCCTGCCAGTCCACCAGGTTGTGGACCTGGAAGACCTCGATGTAGTTGGTCCTCAGCAACTGGAAGGAGCGGGCCATCTGGGCTTTGCCCTGCTCCCTGCCGTGGCACCAGACCTTGGTGGCAAGCTGGAACCTGTCGCGCCGGCCCTCCATGGCGATGCCTATGACCCTCTCGGCGTTGCCGTACATGGGCGAGGAGTCTATGAAGGTAACCTTCTCCTGTATACACCTGTCCAGGATCTGCCGCCGGACAGCTATATCTTGCTCCGAGGTCACATCAAAGGTCAGGTAGGTCCCCAGACCAACGGCGGAGACCTGCAGGTTGCCCAGCTTGCGGGACTCCAAGGCTCCATCCTCCACACATAGCCTGGCGCCCATTATAGCCAGCCCACGCAGTCCAGCAAAGCTGCCAGGCCAGGCAACTGCCGGCAGATGGCCCCAAGATGCTCTCCAAGACGGTAGCCAGCCCGGCGCACAAGAGTGTATGATAGCGCCATGGAACATTAGAGCTTACGGCGCCGGGACAGGCGCTTTTTTCAGGCGGACCATGATTCCCTTGCGACTGACAGTCAAGAACTTCATGTGCTACCGGGACAATGTCCCGCCCCTGGAGCTGGAGAACATCCACGTGGCCTGTCTCTGCGGCGACAACGGCAATGGCAAGTCGGCGCTGCTGGACGCCATCACCTGGGTACTGTGGGGAGCGTCCAGGGCGCGCACCCAGGACGAGCTTATCCACCAGGGCCAGCAGGACATGGCCGTGGAGCTGGAGTTCCTGGCCCGTGGCCAGCGCTACCGCGTCAGCCGCAGGCACTCGCGGGCCGCCCAGGGCAGGCAGGGCGCTACCATCCTGGACCTCCAGGTGTACTCCGAAGATGGCTTCGTGCCCATCAGCGGCAACTCGGTGCGGGAGACCGAGGCCAGGCTCCGCGACATCCTCCACATGGACTACGACACCTTCGTCAACACGGCCTTCCTGCTCCAGGGCAAGGCCGACCGCTTCACCACCAGCACGCCGGCCGAGCGCAAGGAGTGCCTGGCCGAGGTACTGGGCCTCTCCTTCTACGACAAGCTGGAGGAGCGCGCCAGGGAGAAGGGCCGCGCCGCCCGGGACAAAATACGGCAGATCGAGACCACCGTGGCGGTCAAGGAGCAGCGGGCCGCGCGCAAGCCAGAGGTCGAGGAGCGGCTGGCCTCGGTGAAGGCCACCCTGGAGCAACTGACGCCCCAGGTGGACGCGCAGCGGGCCACCGCCGAGGAGCTACAGCGCAATGTGGACGCCCTCCGGCGGCAGCGCCACGAGCTGGACGACCTCACCCGCAGGCTCAAGGACTACCAGGGCGAGATTGCCCACCTTCAGCGCCAGCTCAAGGCCCACCAGGCCAGGGCCGCCGAGTACGAGTCCCTCCTCCAGCGAGAGGAGGAAATCTCCACCCAGGCCGCCAGGCTCCAGCAGTGCCAGGCCGAGCTTGCGCGGCTGAGCGAGGTCTTCCTGGGCTTCAGGAAGCTGGAAGGCCAGGTGGGCCAGGTGGAGAAGGCCATCGCCTACCAGCAGGCCCAGCTTTCGGCCCAGGCCCAGCAGTGTCGCCAGCGCATCGCCGAGGAGCTTGCCCCCAGGGCGGCCCGCCTGCCCGAGCTCCAGGCGGCCCTGGAGGCGGCGGAGCAGGAGCAGGCCAGGCTGGCCGAACTGGAAGAGCACATCGGCGGACAGCGGAAGGAGATGCAGCTTGCCCAGGCCAGGGTCACCTTCCTGGAGGACGCCAACGTCACCCTACGGAAGGAGATGGAGGACACGCGGCGCAAGTTCGACATGCTGGCCCAGGACGACGCCCGCTGCCCCCTCTGCCGGCAGCCCCTCGGCCCCGAGGGCCAGAGGCACCTGCGCCACGAGTACGAGTCCGAGGGGAAGAAGCGCAAGGAGACCTTCCAGCAGAACGCCGCCGAGCAGAAGGAGCTCAAGCGCAAGTTGGAGGAGCTTGCCTCGCTGGCCTCCCGGCTGGAGGCCGACCTCAAGAAGCGTCAGCGCCAGCACCAGAGCAAGGTCGCCTCGCTCCAGCACGAGCTGGAGGCGGCCCAGAAGGCCCAGGCGGAGCTTGGGCCGGCGCAGCAGGGGCTGGAGCAGATGGAGGCCCGGCTCAGCGCCCGCGATTTCGCCCACGACGAGCGGCAGACGCTGGCCCAGCTACGGGCTGAGATGGCCGCCCTGGGCTACGACGCCGAGCAGCATAGCCAGGCGCAGCGCCTGGCCGCCGAGCTACAGCCCTACGCCGACCTCAGCCGCCGCCTGACCGAAGCGAAGGCAAAGCTGCCGGAGGAGCGGCAGGCCGTGGAGGCCATGTCCCAGATACTGGCCCGCCGACAGCAGGAGGTAAAGGATACCCAGGAGCGCCAGGCATCCCTCCAGAGAGAGCTGAAGGTGCTGCCGGAGCTGGAGTCCAGGCTGGCCGAGGCGCTGGCCTGCTACCAGGAGCTGGAGCAGCGGCGGCACAGGGCGCTGGTGGACCAGGCTACCCTGGAGCGAGAGCTGGAGGATATCGCCGCCATCGAGAGGGAGTTGCAGGAGCACCGCCAGGAGGTGCGCCACCTGACGGACGAGAAGAGCATCTACGATGAGCTGGCCGTCGCCTTCGGCAAGAATGGCATCCAGGCGCTCATCATCAACGAGGCCATACCCCAGTTGCAGCAGGACGCCAACGAGCTTCTGGCCCGACTGACGGAGAACCGCATGTCCCTCAAGCTCCAGATCCAGGACGGGCGCAAGGACGGACGCACGGGCCTGGTCTCCAGGGAGCTGGACATCAAGATCGCCGACGAGGTGGGCACGCGTAGCTACGAGACCTTCAGCGGCGGCGAGGCCTTCCGCATAAACTTCGCGCTGCGCATCGCCCTCTCCAGGCTCCTGGCCCGGCGCTCTGGCGCGCCGCTGCCTACGCTGTTCATAGACGAGGGCTTCGGCTCCCAGGACGCCACAGGCCAGGAGCGCATCAAAGAGGCCATCCAGTCCATCCAGGACGATTTCCAGAAGATCATCGTCATAACCCACATCGAGCAGATCAAGGAAGCCTTCCCCGTCCGCATCGAGGTGACCAAGACCCCCGAAGGCTCCACCTTCACGGTGGTCTAGGCCCGCGCCGGCAGGCCCGGGACAAGCTCTGACCTTCCCCTGAGGGGCAGGGACTGTTCTCGCCCCCTTCGGGGGAGAGCCGGAGAGGGGGCTGGCCTGGCCCCCTTCCTGGCCTTCCCCCAAAGGGGGCAGGGAGGGTCCTCGCCCCCTTCGGGGAAGAGCCAGACCTGTCCCCTCGGCAGGCTCGGACAGGCTCTGAGCGTGCCGAAGAAGAGGGGGTTGGTCACGCTATTACCCTCACTGGCAGCCCCCTTGCTTGTGAAAATCCACACTAGATTCCGTGGAAGCTTGTGCTATACTTATTACCGGCTTCGCCATCGCGCAGGTCTGGCCTGCGCGATGGCATTTTCCAGGCTGCCTCCCGAGGAGGAGGCGGTCACAGGCCCGCCAGAGTCCCTGCGGGGACTGTTTCCCAACGGCAACCAAACCCGCCATAAGAAGGAGGATGGCACTCCATGATCTGGGTTGTACCTGGAGCTGGCATAGCCGCGATACTTCTGGCCATGTACCTGGCCTGGGATGTCCTGCGGCGGGACCAGGGAAGCGACAAGATGAAGGAAGTGGCCGGGATGATCTTCGAGGGCGCGGTGGCCTTCATGAAGCGCCAGTACCGCACCATCGGCATCCTGGCGCTGCTGGCGGCGGCCATCATCGCCGTCATACTGGGCTTCCTGTCCCAGACCGATGTGACCGGCGACGGCGTGGTGACAGGGGCAGACCGCGTGGAGTTGGGCTGGCGGACTGCCGTTGCCTTCCTGCTGGGCGCCCTGGCCTCGGCAATCGCGGGCATCATTGGCATGTACATATCCGTCAAGTCCAACCTGCGGACGGCCGCGGCGGCGCAGAAGAGCCTGAAGGAGGCCATCGTCGTCGCCCTGAGGGGCGGTGCCGTCTCGGGCTTCCTCATCGTGGCCCTCAGCCTGCTGGGCGTCGCCGTCATCTTCTACCTGTACGGCGGCTCCGACAAGCCTGACCTGGCCCCCTTCCTCATCGTGGGCTTCGGGTTCGGCGCCAGCTTCGTGGCGCTGTTCTCGCAGCTTGGCGGCGGCATCTACACCAAGGCCGCGGACATGGGCGCCGACCTGGTGGGCAAGGTGGAGGCCGGCATCCCCGAGGACGACCCGCGCAACGCCGCCGTGGTGGCCGACCTGGTGGGCGACAACGTGGGCGACTGCGCCGGCCGCGGCGCCGACCTCTTCGAGTCCACCGCCGCCGAGAACATCGGCGCCATGATCCTGGGCGTGGCCATCTTCCTGGCCGCCCGCTCCGCCGGCCTGCCCAACCCCGAGTACTGGATACTCTTCCCCCTGGTGGTGCGCGGCTTCGGGCTTGTCGCCACCGGCATCGGCATCATCTCCGTGCGGGGCAGCGACCGCGAGGACCCCATGACCTCGCTGAACAAGGGCTACTTCCTGTCGGTGGTGCTGTCCATCGGCTTCCTGGCCCTGACCACCCATCAGATGCTGGGCCAGGGCTGGGCCTGGTTCTTCCTGGCGGGCCTGGTGGGCATCGCCACCAGCGTGGCCTTCGTGTTCATCACCCAGTACTACACCGAGGGCAAGTACAGGCCGGTGAGGTCCATAGCCGACGCCTCCAGGACCGGGCCGGCCACCACTACCGTCTCGGGCGTGTCGGTGGGCTTCGAGTCCACCTTCGCCACCGCCGTGGTCATAGGCATAGCCCTGTGGCTGGCCTACTGGCTCGGCTCTCAGGCCGACCTGCCCGGCGACGTGTCGGGCGGCCTCTTCGGCACGGCGGTCGCCACCATGGGCATGCTCATGACCGCCGCCTACATCCTGGCCATGGACACCTTCGGCCCCATCACTGACAACGCCAATGGTGTCATCGAGATGTCTGGCAACCCGGCATCGGCCCGCGCCGTCACCGACAAGCTGGACGCGGTGGGCAACACCACCAAGGCGCTGACCAAGGGCTACGCCGTGGGCTCGGCGGCCCTGGCCGCCTTCCTGCTCTTCAGCGCCTACCTGGACGAGGTGGCCAAGGTGACGGGCGCCGCCTTCGACGTGGTGAACCTGGCGGACGTGAAGGTGTTCGTGGGCGCGCTGCTGGGCACCATGCTGGTCTTCCTGTTCAGCGCCCTGGCCATCCGGGCTGTGGGCCGCGCCGCCGGGGCCATCATTGACGAGGTGCGCCGGCAGTTCCGGGAGAACCCCAAGATCATGACCGGCGAGGCCCGGCCAGACTTCGCCCGCTGCGTGGACATCACCGCCCGCGCCGGCCTGCGGGAGATGCTGCTGCCCGGTCTCATCGCCGTGCTGATGCCCGTGATAGTGGGCCTCATCCTGAGGGCCGAGGCCGTGGGCGCCTTCCTGATGGTGGGCACCATCGCCGGCCTCATCCTGGCCACGGTGCTGAACAACTCCGGCGGCGCCTGGGACAACGCCAAGAAGTACATCGAGTCTGGCGCCATGAAGGGCAGCGACGGCCAGGTGGTGAAGAAGGGCTCGCTCATTCACGCGGCCGCCGTGGTCGGCGACACCATCGGCGACCCCTTCAAGGACACGGCGGGGCCTTCACTCCATGTGCTGGTGAAGCTCCTCAGCACCATCACCCTGGTGCTGGCGCCTATCTTCATCTAGAGCGGTCTCAGGGCCTGGTGTACATCCTGGCTGGCCAGGCCGCTTTCCCAGGGCAACGCAGGGGCGGGTCTCAGACTCGCCCCTGCAATTTGCCGCATGCCATGGCCGCATCTGGTGAATGAGGCACTTGTACCAGCTCTGCTCCCAATCAGCACTCCGCGCCCGGCGACTGCGGCAGCGGCAGCGCCAGCGGCCCCTTGCTGTAGTAGGCCCGGGCGCTGAGGCGCAGCAAGCCGCCGTCGTCGTCCGGGAACTCGGCCAGCAGGTCGTTGCCGTTGATGGGGGGCGGATTGGTCACGCCGTCGGCGGCGCTGTCCAGGTAGTTGGACTGGCCGCCAGCGCCCCTTCCGAACAGGATGCCTATCACGCCGACGGCCATGTACTCCATGAGGTGCTGCTCGCTGCCCTCGGCCAGGAAGTACTGGACAAACCTGTCCTGGTAATGGCCCCTGGTGTTGTCGGAGCTGCGGTACAGAGTGTTGCCGATGGGCACCTGCCAGAGCATGGCCGGCAGGCCGGTAGCCGTCGTCAGCGTCCGGATGTACTGGCGGTAGGCCGTGAAGTCCCGCTCGTCCCACCAGTGGGCGCCGCGGTCGCCACGGACAAGCTGGTAGTAGGCCGCGTCCCGGTCGGCGGGCGACAGGAAAATCAGGTCGAAGCCGGCGTCGAGGGACTTGAGGAAGGCCGCCGTCTGCTCCCCGATGGACACCGGGTCGCCGTTGTTGATGACCAGGTCCTCGCCGGTGGACCAGTGAGAGGCCAACCAGGCCAGCAGCGCCCCGGGCGCGTACCTGTCCCGCAGGGCCACCAGCGCACGGGCGAAGCCCCTGGCGTTGTCCTCGAACCCGGCGGCTTCATCGAAGCCCGAGGACTCCACAGCGACGAAGGTCTCCGCCGGGTCCTGGCCATTGCGCTGGATGTAGCCCCACAGGTCAGGCTCGTGGTGCACCACCACCGTCTTCCCCGACTGGCCGACCTGCTGCATCAGCAGCTTCCAGTCGCTGAAGTAGTCCTTCATCAGGGACGGGTCCCGGAGCTTGGGGTGAGGGTCCTCGTCGCCGGGGCCGGGCCTGGAGTGGACTATCATGTAGTAGGTGAAGACGGGCATGTAGCCGTGGCTGTAGCTCCGGCGTATGTAGCTTGCCGCGAAGCTGCCCGGCGGCTCGGTCCAGGTAGCCCAGCCCTCGCCGGTGTTGACGCCGCCCGCCAGGTACTGGTAGCGGAAGTCCCAGGGTATGCCGGAGTCAACCATCCACTGGATGTCCTCGGGCCGGTTGGCCAGGCCCAGGGAGAAGTGGCGTGGCAGGCAGGTAGGCAGCGCTGGCAGAGCGACCGGCCCGCTGGTGGGCGAAGGCGACGCGCCGGGCGTCGCCGTCGCCCCGGCGGTCGGCGGCCTGGTGGCGGGAGGCCACTCGGCGGGCGCGGCGGGAATGACGCAGGAGAGCATGCCTCCCACCAGGAAGAGCAGGGCCAGGGCCGCCAGAGGCAGCCTGAAGGCTGGCCTGCCGGTCAACGGGAGGACACCGCGCCGGGGTCTTCCAGGCCCAGCAGGGCCAGGGCGTCCTGGTGGATGATGCCCTCGAACACCTCGTCGGGGACCTCGGGCAGATGGTGCCGGCGGGCGAAGCTGTTGAAGCCGCGCAGCTCCCGCAGCGTCTCCTCGGGCGTCGTCACCGGCCAGTCGGTGGCGAAGAGCAGCTTGTGGGTGACCTTCCACTCCCAGGCCAGCCGGAAGCCGGTGTAGAAAGACCAGGGCCGGTAGAACTGGGCCGACACGTCGGCGTAGACGTTGGGGTGCTTGCGGACGACGGCGATGCAGTCGGCGTGCCAGGGGTGGCCCATGTGGGCCATGACCACCTTCAGGTCCGGGAAGGCGATGGCGATCTCGTCCATCACCAGGGGATGGGCGTAGCGCAGGGGCGCGTCGCGCATGGGCGACGTGCCCTGATGGAAGACAATGGGCAGCCCCAGCTTCTGGGCCTGCTCGTAGATGCGCCTGGCCGGCTTGCCCAGCGGGTCGAAATTCTGGTAGTTGGGGCCGAGCTTGATGCCCCGCAGCTTCAGGTCGTACACGCACCGCTCCAGCTCCTCCATAACCCTGGGATGGTCAGGATGGAGCGACATGAAACCTATGACCTTGTTAGGCGCCAGCGCGGCCACCCTGGCGGCCAGGTCGTTGACATCCTCACCCCAGGGGAAGCCGCCCAGTCGGGCGCTGCCCGGCCGGGGGTAAATGCCGAAGACGAAGGCCCTGTCCACGGGCGCCATGGCCTCCAGGTAGTCCTGGAAGGAGTTGGTCAGCCTGATATGCCGGTCGGGGCGCATCACCGTGTCCCAGCGCTCCTCGCCGGCCGGCACGCTGCCCTGGTGGGTGGGCAGGTGCGTATGCACATCAACGATCATCTCTGGCTCCTGTGGAGGCGTACTTTCGTCCGGGGATACATGGTACAACAATTCTGGCGGGGGGTAACGTAAAGAAGTGCCTGAAAAGACCTCGTTCTGGAAGAAACTCCATCATACCTTCGGCTAACCCTTCCCATCAAAGAGCTGACAGGCGCAGGTGTCCACAGGATGAAATGGCCGCCCCGAGGAAAGGCGACATCTTACCACAAGAAGGCTACAATGCCTTGCTGAAAGTGTCATTCCGAGCCGCGGGCGAGGAATCTAGGGCGTGTTTGAAAACATGCTAAACTGGAAGTATGGTACGACGACACGAACTCACCGATAGCCAGTGGCAGCGCCTGGCACCGCTGCTGCCACCCCAGAAACCACCCCAGGGCCGACCTAACCTGGACCATCGTATGCTCCTCAACGGCATGCTCTGGCGCCTCAAGACCGGCGCCCCCTGGCGCGACCTCCCTGAGCGGTACGGCCGGTGGCAGACCGTGTACAGCCGCTTCCGTCGCTGGCAGCGCGTCTTGACCACCCTCCAAAGGGAGGGTGATGCGGCGGGCGACCTGGACTGGACGCTGCATTTGGTGGATAGCTCGGTGGTGCGTGCCCACCAGCACGCCGCTGGGGCAAAAAGGGGGAGCCCCAAGCGCTGGGGCGGAGCCAGGGCGGCTTCAGCACCAAAATCCACCTCCGGGTCGAACGGCGAGGTAAGCCCATCGTCTTCGCACTGACGGGTGGGGAGCAGCACGAGCAGCCCGTCTTGCCCAGCCTGCTTGAGCAGGGCGCGGTCCCACGTGCTGGCCGAGGCCGGCCGCGTCTGCGGCCCGACCGAGTAGCCGGGGACAAGGGCTACAGCGCGGCGCCGGGGCATCGGGGCGGTGATTCCCACCAGGAAGACTGAGCGCTGCAACGTGCGCTTCGACCGGGCGGCCTATGGGGAGCGCAACCAGGTGGAGCGGCTGATCAACCGCCTCAAGCAGTACCGGGCCATTGCGACCCGCTATGAGAAGCTGGCGGTAACCTAT
>DAOUAM010000049.1:0-8249 GCA_034433305.1 Dehalococcoidia bacterium
GCGCGCCCACTACGAGACCACGGGAGAGGAGATTGTACGCGACCTGCCAGACGTGGACGTATTCGTGGCAGGGCTTGGCACTGGCGGAACTCTGATGGGCGTGGGAAGGAGGCTGAAGAAACACAACCCTAACGTGAAGATAGTGGCCGTGGCGCCACATCCCGATGACGTGATACAGGGACTGCGTAGCCTGGAGGAGGGCTTCATACCTCCTATCCTGGACCTATCGGTGCTTGACGCGCGGATAATGATCGACAGCGACGAGGCTTTCGGCTACACCAAGCTGCTGCTGGAGCAGGAAGGCATCTTCGCTGGCATTTCTTCTGGCTCGGTGGTCGCCTGCGCCAGGCGGCTGGCCAACCAGATGGATAGCGGGAAGATTGTCTGCCTTCTGGCCGATGGAGGCTGGAAGTACCTCAGCATCGGCCTGTGGACCAAGGACTGGGGTGAACTCAAAGAGGACGTCGAAGGTAAACTCTGGTGGTAAAACTTCTCACTCAAGGAGGTTACGTGAGATGCCTGCAAAAGTTGCTCACCCTGAGTCAATAGTAGAGACGAGTTGGGTGGCCGAACACCTCAACGACAAGAACCTGGCCCTGGTTGAGGTGGACGTGGACACCAGGGCCTATGAGCAAGGCCATATACCCGGCGCCGTGGGCTGGAACTGGAGCAACCAGCTCAACGATACCCTCCGCAGGGACATCCTGAACAAGGAGCAGTTCCAGAAGCTGATGGGGGAGTCGGGAATCACCCGGAACACCACCGTCATACTGTATGGCGACAACAACAACTGGTTCGCCACCTTCGCCTTCTGGCTGCTAAAGATGTACGGCCACAGGCGGGCCAAGATTATGAACGGCGGGCGACAGAAGTGGAGCAACGAGGGCCGGCCCATGACGACCGAAGTGCCCAGGCCCGAGCGTCGCATCTACCGGGCCAGCGACCCTGACCCCAGCATCAGGGCGACCCGCGACTACATCCTCAGCCTGGTGAGCAACCGCAACAACATCGGCCTGGTGGATGTGCGCTCCCCGGACGAGTTCAGCGGCAAGCTGCTGGCGCCTCCTAACCTGCCCCAGGAAGGCTCGCAGCGCGGCGGCCACATCCCGGGCGCCATCAACGTCCCCTGGGCAACGGCGGTCAACCAGGCCGACGGCACCTTCAAGTCCGTGGACGAGCTGAAGAAGATCTACGGCGACAAGGGCATTACGGCGGACAGGGAGATTATCGCCTATTGCCGCATTGGTGAGCGCTCCTCCCACACCTGGTTTGTGCTCACCCAGATTCTCGGCTACAATAAGGTACGCAACTACGATGGCTCCTGGACGGAGTACGGTAGCATCGTCGGCGCGCCCATCGAGCGGTAGCCAGCGCTGAAGCGGAAAAGAGGCCCGACGGTGTCGGGCCTCTTTTGTTTCTCAAGGCCACGGCCGCGCCACTGAGTTGTGCTTGACACGCTCCTGGCCGTGGTATTTCATCTAGCGGTATGCCTGGCTTTGGAACACCAGGAGTCCAGCCATGTTCGTCCAAGAGTTCCATATAGACAGCCTGGGCAACCTGTCCTACATGATAGGCTCCCAAGAGGCCCGGGCCTGCGCCGTGGTTGACCCGGTGCGGGACGTGGACATTTACATCGCCGAAGCTGAGAGGCGCGGGTGCCGCATCCTGTACTCGCTGGAGACCCACGTCCACAACGACTACATCTCTGGCAGCCGTGAGCTTGCGGCACGCCTGGGCACGACTATATGCGCGCCCAGCGCCGGCGGCTACGTCTTCGAGCACCGCCCTCTGCGGGCGGGGGACTCCATAACCCTGGGCGAGGTAAGGCTGGAGGTCATCGCCACACCTGGCCACACTCCCGAGCACATCTCCTACCTTGCCAGCGATATGTCCAGAGGGAGCGGCCCCCACGCCCTGTTCAGCGGTGGGGCGCTCATGGTGGGGGGCGTTGCTCGTAGCGACCTGATGGGCAGGGACGTGGCCCCATTCCTGGCGCGGTGGTTCCACCAGACCATGCGCCGGGAGCTACAGCGTCTGGACGACTCCGTGGCCGTCTTTCCTACCCATGGCGGAGGCTCCTTCTGCATGGCGACGCCTGTGGCATCAGGCACAAAGACTACCTCCATCGGCCAGGAGCGGGCCACCAATCCCTTCTTCAGCGCCGCCAGTGAGCAGGAGTTCCTGGAGCTTGCCTCCTCCAACCTGCCATCCACGCCGGCCTACTACATGCGCATGGCGGCGATAAACGTGCGCGGGCCGCGCATCCTGGGCGGACTGCCGGTGCTGTACCCTCTGGGGCCGCGCGAGGTCTGGACGCGAGTGCAGCGGGGCGCCACCGCCGTGGACACCCGCTCTCCCGCCGACTACGCCGGAGGGCACATCCCCAGGGCATACCACATCCCCTTCACAAGCTCCTTCGGGACCTGGGTAGGCTGGCTACTGGAGGAGCAAGCATCGCTGGTCCTGGTTTCAGACGAGCCGGAGGCGCGGCAGCAGATAGTCCGCCACCTCATCCGCATTGGCTACGAGGCGCTGGAGGGCTACCTGGAGGGCGGCATGGAGGCGTGGAAGAGGGCGCGCCTGCCGCTGGCGACCCTCAGCACAGTCACCGCCCAGGAGCTATATGCGGCCATGGACAGCGGCAGGGACATCGTGCCCCTGGATGTGCGGTTCAACAACGAGTGGCACGAGGGCCGTGTGCCGGGCGCCGTGCACATTGAGCTTGGCGACCTGCCGGGGCAACTGGCGTCGCTTTCCAGGGACAGGACTTACGCCACAGTCTGCGCCGCCGGCTTCCGGGCCTCCACCGCCGCCAGCATGCTGGAGCGCCAAGGGGTATCCGGCGTCATGCTGCTGGTGGGCGGCACCAACGCCTGGCGGGACGCCGGCCTGCCTCTGGAGAAGGACAGGGAGCACGGCCAGCCCTGACGGCCGACGCGTGCCACGCCTACAGGTAGCTGCCCCTGTCCACGCGCTGGCCGGACTGGAACACGTCCACGACGTTCCACAGGGCCTTGATGTCCCGGGACGGGTCGCCCTGGACCACCAGGACGTCGGCCTGCTTGCCCGGCTCCAGGGTGCCCACGGACTGGTCCACCCAGCAGGAGGCGGCGGAATCGCTGGTGGCGGACACGATGGCCTCCAGGGGCGACATGCCGCCCTCCACATGGGCCTCGACCTCGTGCTGGAAGCCACCCATCCTGTAGTGGCCCCAGGCCGAGTCGGAGCCGCAGGCCATCCTCACGCCGGCCTCGCGCATGCGGGCGAAGCACTCCAGCCGGTGCTGGTAGTCGCGCTTCTGGCGGTCAAGCTGGGCGCGCTCTTCCTCGGACAGGCCCTGCGTCTCCAGCTTGCGCTCCAGCACCCAGATGCGCTGCCGGCCGCCGTGCAGGGTAGGGTTCACAAAGACGCCCTGCCTGACCATGCGCTCGGTAATCTCGGGGCAGTACCTGCTGGCGCCGTCCGGCTCCCTGAAGACGGCGTGGATGATGGTGTCCACGCCGGCATCCAGGGCGTTGACCATGCCCTGGGACGAGGCACAGTGGGCCGCCACGTGTTTGCCGAACTTGTGGGCCTCGTCCACGATGGCCCGCAGCTCCTCCACGGTGAAGGAGGGGCGCAGCGGAAAGGACGTGCGCGTGCTGCCGCCGGTGGCCGTGACCTTGATGAAGTCCGCGCCCTCTTTGACAAGCTGGCGGACGGCGGCGCGGCACTGGTCGGGGCCGGTGGCCTCGGTGCCGAAGTAGCCCAGGTGGCCGCCGATGATGGCCACGGGCCGGCCCGAAAGGACAAGCCTGGGGCCGGGGGTGATGCCCATCTCCATGGCCCTGCGCAGCATGAAGGTGGTGCTGTGCTTGGCGCCGCAGTCCCGCACCGTGGTCACACCGGAGTACAGGTGCGCCCTGGCGTTGCGGGCCGCCTGGAGTGTCAGCACCTCGTCAGGGAGAGTCACCAGCTCGTCCCCGGAGCGGCCATCCCCGATGCCGATGAGGTGCACGTGACAGTCCACCAGTCCGGGCAGCACCGTGCCGTCCTCGTAGCTGGACTCCTGCACCTGGGCGCCCTCGGGAGGCGCCACGCTCTCCTCGGTGCCCACGGCGCGGATACGGTCGCCTTCGATGAGGACAGCCGCCCGCTCCAGCGGTGGAGCGCCGGTGCCATCTACCAGGCGCGCGGCTTTGATGAGCTTGAAGCTGGCTCTAGTCTGGCCCATAGGCTTCTACTGTCTCCTGCCAGTCACGTTCTGTCTTCTTCTCTACCCGCTCAATGCTTCTCTCAGCTCTCCTCTTTCCTTCGAGCACCCCCTTGTGGGCCGCTTCCACATCATCCACGACAATGCTTCTGTCAATGGACAAGCCACGCCTGTCCAATGCCTGCAGGACAACTTCTTTTACTACGCTGGTCACCTCCTCGGGAGGCCGCCCTTCTTCACGTGCGATGCAAAAGTGCAACTGGGTTACCAGGTCCACGCCGATGAAACGGTCACCCCCTTCAAGAGCATCGAGATAGAGCCGAAGGTATTCCTGTTCGGCCTCTTCCAGTTTCCCTTCCAGCATCAAGTCCACCGGGGCGCGGTTCTCGCGCTCCATTTATCACTCCTCCAGGACCAGGCTTGTTAGATGGACATCAGAGGGGCCAGCAACCTGGACCATTATCAAGGCAGCGTAGTATGGACTGGGGCGAGAGTTATCACATAACGGTACTCAGTAACCAAAACGTTCAGGACCGCTGGCATCACCATTCCTGGCGCCTTCCCGTCCGTTAAGAGCGATGAGGCGGCCACTGGCGGATGGCGGCCAGCGACTCGGCTGGGCCGCGCGGGATGCGCTGGCCTGCTTTGAAGACCTCCGCCACGTTCCAGAGGGCGTTGACGTCCTGGGCCGGGTTGCCGTCCACCACGATGATGTCGGCCTCCTTGCCTGGCTCCAGGGTGCCCACCAGGTGGTCCACGCCCAGCGACCTGGCCGCCTCGCGGGTGACCGAGATGACGGCCTGCATGGGCGAAAGGCCGGCCATGGCCAGGCACTCCACCTCGTACACGGTGTTGCCCAGCTTGTAGTCGCCCCAGGAGGAGTCGGAGCCAGTGATAACCTTCAGGCCCATCTCCACCAGGCGGCCACAGTCCTTGAGCCTGACCTCGAAGCCGCGCAGGCTCTCGTCCAGGCGGGCCTGCTCCTCGGGCGAAAGGCCGGCTTCCTGCTGCTTGCTCTGGAGCGCCCATATCCGCGCCCGGCCCACGTGCAGGGTAGGGTTGACGAAGGCCTCCTGCTTGCCGATGCGCTCGGCCACGTCCTCGCGGAAGTTGTCGGTGCCGTCGGCCTCCTTGAAGACACAGTGGATGATCATGTCCACGCCAGCATCCAGGGAGTTGACGGTGCCCTGGGTGGAGACACAGTGGGCCGCCGTGAGCTTGCCGAACTTGTGGGCCTCATCCACGATGGCCCGCAGCTCCTCCACGGTGAAGGACGGGCGCAGCGGAAAGGACGTGCGCGTGCTGCCGCCGGTGGCCGTGATCTTGATGTAGTCCGCGCCCTCTTTGACAAGTTGACGGACGGCGGCGCGGCACTGGTCGGGGCCGGTGACTTCGGTGCCAAAGTAGCCCATGTGCCCGCCGATGATGGCGACGGGCCGGCCGCAGAGCACCATGCGCGGCCCCATGGTGATGCCCTGGTTGATGGCGTCCCGCAGCCGGAACATGGTCATGTTCTTGGGGCCGTTCTCCCGGATGGTGGTGACGCCTGCGAACAGGCTGGCCAGGGCGTTGCGCGCAGACTGGAGCGTCAGCACCTCGTCGGGCAGGGTGGCCAGGTCGTCGCCCGAGCGGCCATCGCCGAAGCCGTTGTGGTGGGTGTGGCAGTCAATCATGCCGGGCATGATGGTCTTGCCTGGGAAGTCGAATGCCTCCACCTGCGCGCCCTCGGGCGGGCGCACCTCGGACTGCCTGCCCACGGCGCGTATTTTAGTGCCCTCCACCAGCACGGCGCCGCGCTCGATGGGCCGGTCGCCACGGGCGTCTATCAGCCTGTCCGCCCTGATAAGCTTGAAGACGGTAGCCTGTGCCGCCATCCTTCACCTCCTGACACGGGTTGCTCTACCAGGTCTGCCTGCCCAGCGGGGTGGCAACAGTATACACCACGCTGGCAGTCCCTGTGCCCATGGGGGCTGATAATACAGCAAGGCCCTGAGAGATGTCTCTCAGGGCCTTGCTCAGGCGGTAGTGCTTTTCGGATTACCCCCCCGGCGAGTGCTGCCGGCGGGCGGCCTCCAGCAGGCTGCGCAGGTGCTGGTTTTCGGCGGCCAGCTTCTGGATCTGGGCGTCGGCCTCCTGGAGGCGCTCCAGCAGCTTCAGGACGACCTCCACGCCCGCCAGGTTCACCCCCAGGTCTTCCATGAGGTTACGTATGCGCTGCACCCGCTCGATGTCCTTGCGAGAGTACACGCGCTGGTTGCCCCTGGTGCGGGAAGGCTCCACCAGGCCCAGGCGCTCGTAGTACCTCAGCGTCTGGGTGCGCACGCCCAGCATGCGGGCAGCGACGCTTATGACAAAGACTGGCTCATCGTGGCCGAAGAACTCGTCGGGCATCATGCCTGCCTGCCTCCAGTCCGGAGTTCCTTGAGCTTGCGGACAAGCTCGCGCTGCTGCTCCGTCAGGTTCCTGGGCATGACCGGCCTGAGAATGACGTACAAGTCCCCCTTTACCTCCGGGGAGCCTAGCTTTGGCATGCCAAGGCCTGCCAGGCGGACCTTCTGGCCGTTCTGGCTCTCGGGCGGCACCTTGAGCATCACCCGGCCCTTGAGGGTCTGGACAGGCACCTCACCGCCGAGGATGGCGTCCTCGAAGGGCACCTCAACCTCGGTGTACAGGTCGTTGCCCTTGCGCTGGAACCGCTGGTGGGGCAGGACAGTGACATTGATGAAAAGCTCCTGCCCGTCGCTCAGGGACAGGTGGACCACGGAGCCTGTGTCCACGCCAGGGGGGATGGCCGCCTCTATGCGGCGCTCCCTGTCCAGGCCCTGGATGGACAGCAGCCGCCTGGTGCCGCTGTAAGCCTCCTCCAGGCTGACCTCCACCGAGGTCTCCAGTCGGGTGGCCGTGCTGGCGCCTGCGCCCTGCCTGAAGGGGCCGCCGAAGCCGCCTATCAGGTCGTCCAGGCCCTCGAAGATGTTGAAGTCGTCGAAGTCGGGGCTGGTGCCTGGCCGCCCACGGCGGGACCTGGCCCCTGGCTGCTGGCCCCGGCTACCCTGGCGGAACACCCACTCGAAGGGCGAGCCGCCCGGCTGCTTGCCGTACTGGGCCTCGATCCTGTCGGCGTACTTCCAGTTCTCCCCATAGAGATCGTACTTCTTGCGGCTCTCGGGATTGGACAGGACCTCGTACGCCTCGTTGATGCGCTTGAACTTCTTCTCTGCCTCGGCGTTGCCAGGGTTCAGGTCCGGGTGGTACTTGCGGGCAAGGCGCCTGTAGGCCTGCCTTATTTCCTTGTCCGTGGCGCTCTTGCTGACGCCAAGTATGTCGTAGTAGCTTTCCATTTCAAGTCCGCCTTGCCTGGACTGTACCGGATGTCATTATACCATATGGCAAACTTCGAGGCAATAAACTTATAGTAATTACTATAAATATCTTGACATATGCACCACAGTTAGACTATAATTCAGGCAGACGTGAGGCACCGGCGACCAGCAAGACCTTACTCACAGGAGGTGTAAGCTATGGTTATGCAGCGGTGGGACCCCTTCGCCGAGCTTCGGCAGATGCAGGAGACCATGGACCGCATGTGGCGGAACTTCGGCCTGTGGCCGGACGTGGATGCCAGCAGAGAGCACTGGACAGTTCCCCTGGATGTCCTCCAGGAGGGCGACAACATCGTGGTGCGTGCCTCTCTGCCTGGCGTGAAGCCTGAGGACATAGAGATCACCATCGAGAATGACCTGCTGACCATCAAGGGCAAGACCAGCGTCGAGCGCGAGACCAGGGAGGACAGCTACCTGATGCGCGAGCGCAGGACTGGCACCTTCCATCGCAGCCTTCGCCTGCCCGACACCGTGGACACCGAGAAGGCCGAGTCCAGGTACGAGCATGGCGTGCTGACCATCACCTTCCCCAAGCTGGAGGCCAGGAAGGCCCGCCACCTCAAGGTGAAGGTCGGCGGCTAGGCCCCGGCCATCGGGCCAGCCACAGGTCAGCACACGCGGGCGCCGGCGCTGGTAGTCAGCGCCGGCGCCCGCTGGCGTCGGCCCCGCGGCGCCAG
>DAOUAM010000050.1:0-9856 GCA_034433305.1 Dehalococcoidia bacterium
CAGTCCTGGACCTCGCCGCAGCGGTCCAGAGTAAAGGTGTCCCGCACCATGCCTCTGGAGTTAATCGCCTGAAGGGTCAGCACGCAGCCCTGGACATCCACCCTGACATAATGGTGCTCTGAGAAGGACGTGCCCAGTGGTGGCTGGTGGAAGGGGTCGGTGAAGCGATGGTAGAGGATGGGGTACCCGCCGGCTCCCGAGGTCACATACACGATGCCCCCAGCCTCGACAGTGGTGATGGTGCCGTAGGGGGGCCTTGGCCGCGCGTCTGTGATAGGGGCCGTGCGGCCATACAGGTGGTTGTTGCCGCCCAGCACCAGGTCTACACCCTCGGCCTCGAAGATAGGAGTGAACAGTGTACGAATTTCGGTGGACTCGGCCATGGAATGCCTGCTGCCGCCGCCGAAGGGGACGCGGTGCATCAGGACAATCTTCCACGGCCTGTCGGTGGAAGCCAGGTCAGCTTTGAGCCACTCGGCCTGCGTGGTATCCACCTGCTCAGTATCCAGGGCAACAAAGTGGGCATTCCCGTAATCGAAGGAGAAGTACCTCTCCTCTTGCCCTGGAGGGGCATTCCCTGGCAGGACGAAGACGCTCAGGAAGGGCGCCGCCGAGTCTGTGCGATAATCGTCGTCCCCCAGAATGGGGACGAAGGGCGCGCGGGCCAGCGCGTCTCGATATATACCGAAGAAGTTGGCCTGGTACTGCGAGTAGGTGCCCCTCTGCTGAGAGACATCTCCCAGGACCAGCGCAAGTCCGAAGTCCTCCTGCTGGAACCGATCCCTCAGCGCTAGCTGCTCTGGCGAGCCTACACCTGCATCGCCAAAAGCAATGAAAGTGAAAGCGGTGTCTTGCGGCCCTGGCGGAGCTCGAAAGGTCAGGGTGTCCTGAGGAGCTAGCTCTATGCCGTTCAGGAATGGTCGGTAGCGGTACCTGGCCCCGGGCGTGAGGCCCTGGAGAGTCACCGTGTGCTGATAGTAGCCTCCCAGCGCATCCACGAAGGTGGACGTGCCGGTGGCCCAGCCAGCGCCTTCCATGCCCTGGCCATTGCTCGACGTCCCGACCGGGCCGTATAGCACCGATGGCACCCCCCTGTCCCTTGTGGCCCACACGACGGTCATTCCATCTGGACCTGACACCTGCAGGTAGGGGTACCTGGCCAGGTCATAAGTGAAGCCGGCCTCGACGCCCAGGAGGGCAGGCACCAGGACGGGTGGCCCTTCGCCTGGCGCCTGGATGTGTCCTTCCGCCGCCAGGACGTTCTCGCCCGTCTTCAGGAGGCGTGCAGAACTACTTATATCCGCCACATGGCTCAAGACCTGGCCGCTGGAGTTGCCGTCAACAGCGGCCAGTGTGGATGCGACCACCCCCGACGGAGGGCCTTGAGCGCCTCCGTGGGCCACCGCCACGCCATTGAGAAACACAGTGAAGTCCCCACTGTGCTTGACTATGAGGACAAGCCTGGCGATCCTGTCCGGCTCGGTGACACGGAACTCCCGCCTGAGGTACACGGAGGGGCGGACCATACCCACGCCGGCCAGACCAGCGGGGACCCGGGCGCTCTCATCCCTGGCGTCGGGGCGGCCTCTGGCCCAGGCGGAGGCATCGAAGCTGGTGGATGCCCAGCCAGGTGGAGGCCTCACGTCTCCTCGCAGGTAGCGCCACTCGGCCTGGTCATCAATCTGCAGGACAACCGCCGCGCGGGCCGGCCCTGTGTCCACCAGCGTCTGAATCAGGACCAAGCCAGCGGCAAGTATGGCGAGTCCAAGAGCCAGCCTGCTGCCCCTTATGCCCCTCAGGGCCGCTGCTATGGCCAGGCCCTTGACGATACCCCTACCCTCCTGCCGCGCCGCTACGCGGTGCCGCGATGCCCCGTGGGCTGAAGTTGGCCCCGCACCCTGGCTCTGCGCTCCTCCAGCGCCCTCTCGAAGCTCTGCACGTACGCCAGGTTGGTCAACACAGGCTCCACGTCCATTCCGCGTATCCACACCAGGCCAGAGGCAACAGGGTCGAGTCCCCTGGCGATGGGAGGCAGCTTTTCGTCCAGCGCTGCCTTTACGTAGATGTAAGGCATGTTGAGGCCCGCCGCGGTGAAGAAGTGGTGAGTGGTGAAGAACCGGCCGCAGTTTATTTCAGTCAGCCTGGGTGTGCCGCCGCTGTCGTAGGTCAGGTCAACGCTGAAAACGCCGTGGGGCCTGGGGTCAATGGCCAGGACGGCAGCCCTGGCGGTCTCGGTCAAAGCGGCGTCTGATACCGTCATGCCGGCGCCGGTTATGCCCGTCACACCGGAGGGGGCAATGCCAGCGAACTCCCAGTAGAGGCGCTTCCGCGACTGGGCCACCAGCAGCTCGCCGTTCCTCCAGATGGACTGCCAGGTAACCGAGTCTTTCTCCAGGCACTCGGCGGCCATGAACCGCCCCCAGCCCTGGTGGAGCTGGACCCAGTGCCTGGCCTGGTCGAAGTCCGAGGTGGGAAAGGCGCCCTTTCCACCGGTGCCGCTGATGGCCCTGAGCCACAGGCGGGGGCCAAGCTGCCTGAAGGCCGCCGTCAGGTCCTCCTCGCTGCTTAGGAGCATGGAGCGCGGCACAGGCAGGCCAGCGCGCTCCCATACTCGCTGAGAGGCCATCTTATCGTCGCACACCTCGATGGTCAGGTGGCTGGGGAGGAATGTCCTGGTGCCCAGGGCATCGCGAGCAGCCGAAACGACCGGCACTTCCTTGCTTAGCTGGACACAGAGGACGTCTGGCCGCGTCTCCTGCACCAGGGACTGGAGCACCGGGATAAAGTCTTCATCGTCGGCCCTGGGGACAAGGTGCTTCTCATCGGTCTCGGCCCGCTGGAGCATGAAGGCATTGGAGTCCAGGCCGATGGTGTAGAAAAGCTCCGGCGCGGCCTGGAGCGATCTGGTGAAGCCGATTCCAGCAGCCCCGCCTGCATAGGTGATCATCACGCGCTTCATATCTGACACTCGTTGCCAATGTAATTGCCAGGCTATCATCGCTATGCACGCTATCACATCCCGTTCCGTGCTAATCGAATGTAAGGGGCACCAGCAGGGAGTGACACTTCCAGACAAGTCCAAAGGTGTAAAGGGGCCGGGACCAAGCAGGTGGCCGCGGTTGGTATGCACCTGTGTATTTGAGCAAGGTACCCTGCGCCCTTTTCCCTCGGCAGGCTCGGGCCTGTCCTGAGCGTGCCGAAGGAGCAGGCCTCTGGCCCCCTTCCTGGCTCTCCCCCACAGAGGGCAGGGACTGTTCTCGCCCCCTTTGGGGGAGAGCCAGAGAGGGGGCTAACCTTGGCATCTGAAAGTGCATAGTGACTCAGGCGACCTGCTTAGTCGCCGCCAGCGGGGAAATCGGACTTTCGAGGATAACCGCGTGCCGAGTGGGCTGGTACTTCTTTATTCAATAGCTATTGGGCGAGGCTTGCCGTCGCTCGCGAAAGGAAGGCACATGGTACGAGGCACGATAAGGCCCACCGTGGCAAAGGTGGACCCCATCACCAGCCCACAATGGCGAGAGCTAGTCCATGGCATGCCCTCTACCGTCTTCCACTCCCCGCAGTGGATGAAGGCCATCCAAGATACCTACGGCGTGGAGTTCTCGGCCTGCATCCTGGAGCAGGATGGGAGGGCCGTCGCCGGCATCCCCTGGACAGACAGCAACGATATCCTTGGCCGGCGGAGGGTGACCCTTGCCTTCTCGGACTTCTGCGACCCTCTGGCGGTAGACCGGGCTGACGCGGGCCTGCTGGCCCGGCAGCTTGCATCCCAGGAGCAGCCCTGGACGCTGAGGGCACTGGCGCGCAACCTGCCCACATTGTCCGCGCCGGCATCCAGGCCCGTGCTGTTCAAGTGGCAGGGCATAGATATCAGTCCAGACACCCAGGCGCTGTGGGACAGGCTGACCACCATGGCCCGCAGGGGAGTGCAGAAGGCCGAGCGAAGCGGAGTCCATGTGCGGCCTGCCCAGGACAGGGCGGACCTGCGCGCCTGGTACCTGCTGCACCTGCGGCTCAGGAAGTCCAAGCATGGCCTGCTGGCGCAGCCTTACGCCTTCTTCGAGCACATCTGGGACGAGTTCGTGGAGCGCGACAATGGATTTCTACTGCTGGCCTTTGAAGGCGCGCGCGTCATTGGCGGCACCTTCTACCTGGTCTGGAAGGATACCTGCTACTACAAATTCAACGCTTCCGACCTGGACTCGCTGGCGCTGCGCCCCAACAACATCCTCCTCTGGCAAGGAATTCTCGAGGCGAAGGAGCGGGGCTTAAGACTGCTGGACCTGGGCCGCAGCAAGGCCGAGCAGGACGGCCTTATTGCGTTCAAAGCGGGCTTTGGTGCCTTCGAGGAAGACCTGTGCGCCATTACCTACTATCCTGATGCCCTTGGCAACGGCCCTCAGGCGGAAGCCCGCCACCTGCTGAGCGAGCTTACACACCTGCTGGTCAGGGAGTCCGTGCCCGACGACGTTACCGAGGAGGCCGGCGCCCTGCTGTACCGCTTCTTCACGTGAGGCGACTCCTCCGGCAACAGTCGGCTTCTATTCCCCTCTGCCTGGCACCCCTTCTGCGCAACCGCAGGCCCGGGTTGCATACCGCATCGAAATAATACCGATCAACGCTGTCACCCGCTCAGCGCTGCCTCAAAGGAGCGGGCTTCCTCATGAAACGGATGACGTCTATTGCCCGCACTACCCGGACCTCGGGCTTGCTCAGGGAATAGTCGAGCATCTGCGCAAGGGCATTCCTCATGGCATCCACTTGTGCCATGTGTTCAGGAGTGGCGTTGGTGCCATACCCGAAGAATTCGGCATGAATGCACAGGACCAGCGGCGCACGATTGGACTTGAGCCGCAGGTCAAGGTTGTACTTGAAGACCGACACCATGTCTTCCGGCATCATGTGAGAGTGGTTGACCCAGTTCCAATCGCACCCGTACGCCGTCTTGCCATACCTGGCTTGAAGGTCAGGAGGAATGCGATAGACCGCAAGCGGCAGCTCCCAGAGTCCTGGCTGGGGCCTGGGAGGCCTGTAAAGCCGGAAGGTGCTCTGGTACATCCAGTCCGCGGCGGGACTGCCTTCGTCCAGTGTATAGGGCCAGTACTCGTTGGTCCCATCCTTGCCTGGCTGGTAGCCATCCACGATGCTGGAGTCGTACAGCATCCCCAACTGTGCCAGCGCCGAGAAGAGCTCAGTGTTGTACATGGTCTTCGGCGCTCTGAAGCCAACTGCCTCGGATGGCGGAACCCCAAGGCCTCCCTGGCTGACTGGCCGCGTGATCCACTCGTTAGTCCTGCTGATCTGGTCGAGCCACGCCGCCAGGCTGAGGTTGCCCATATGGTCAAAGGTGTGGTTCCCGATTTCATTGCCCTGGCGGTACGCGTCCCTCAGGGACTCCAGAAGCCCATTGCCATAGTCCTGGTTACTGCCTATCACGAAGAAGGTGCCCCGCACAGGCGCTCCATCAAAGGTGGCGGGATTACTCGACCCTCTGGGGTTAGTCCGAGATTTGAAGGTCTGCACCAGCCAGTCCACCCCATCCTGGAGGAAGTTATCGTCGGAACTGAAGACTACAAACTGTGGCGTTTGCCTCGGCGACAGCCTCCCGGGCGGACTGGTGGAGGGCAAGGACCGGTCCCTGGACGCCGCTGGAGCAGTGGGCATGGGCGTTGGTGTCGGTGTGGGGCTGCTTGCTGGTGAAGCTGAAGCCCTGGGGCTGGGCGAAATTCCAGGAGTTGGAGAAGCCGATGGTGTGGCGGTGGCCGTGGGAGTAGCAGTTGGGCTGGGGGTCATGGTGGGCATAGGTGTAGCGGTGAGTGTGGCCGTATAGGTCGGTGTGGGAGTGCTGGTCGGGCTGGGAGTCGTAGTGGCCGTGGCCGTGCTGGTTGGCGTGGGAGTCCTGGTCGGCGTATGGGTGGGGGTGAGAGTCGGCGTCACCCGGAGCAGCATCTTTGACGTAGTCCCCGGGCTGAAGTACCCGGGAGATGTCGCATCGGTGGGCCAGGAGGCAGCCCCCATTTCCACAGGGCTATGGAGAAGAGAGGGCGTGCCTTTGGCCTGCTCCGCAGCAGCAGTCGGTGTTGCTGAAGCCTGTTCGCCAGGTGGCCTGTGCTGGAGGTAGCCATCCCCAGCACAGGCCATCAGCACCAGAAGTATTGCTGGAATGGTCAGGACCATCAGTGCGACTAAAAAGGCCCTTTGCATAGGCCAGCCTCCACTTTGCCTCTTTGTCGGGCCTCTAGGGCCAACCTGATTCCTTCAAAAGGCACTGGTATACCTGCAGGGACTAAACGCAGTTCGCCAGGTCACTAGCTGCATTAGGCGATCGTGGTTGACGAAGTACGTCGCCCCAGTGGGTGCTGTCAGTCCAGGAGTCCAAGGCTGCCCAGGGCTTCCCTCAGGAAATCGGTCACAGGATTATCTGTCAGCCAGCCCAGCGGGCCGCCCCGGGAGTTGGAGGAACTGGTAGGCGTGGGAGTGGGTGAGGGCGTACTGGTGGCTGTGGCCCGGTCGTCGTTACCGGGCGTGGCTGTTGCGGCCATGGTCGCTGTCAGCGTAGGGGTGGGTGTCCTGGTGGGAGTGGGCATGCTTGTCGCCGTCCGCGTCGGAGTCTGTGTACTGGTGGGAGTGGCCGTAGCGGGTGTCCTGGGTAGCGGTGTGAAGGTCGCGCTGGCGATCAGTGTGGGCAGAATGGTGGCCTCTGGAGTGCTGGTAGGCGCGCGTGCCTGGCCCGAGGTCGGCGTGGCAGTAGCCGTCGGCGTGGGAGAGGGGGTAGCAGAAGGCTGCGGCGTCTGTGTCGGGGTTGGCGACGGCTGGGGCGTGGGTGTACGCGTCGGCGTGGGCGTAGGTGTCCGCGTCCGCGTGGGAGTCGCAATCCTGGGTGTGCGAGTCGGCGTGGGCGACCGCGTTGGTGTCGGCGACAGAGTGGGAGTAGCAGTTGGCGAAGCCGCCACCGTGGGAGTCCACGTTGGCGTGGGGGTGGGTATGGCCGTGGGGGTGCTGGAAGGTAATGGCGTGGGGGTAGGCGGGGCGATTGGCGTCGCTGTCGGTGATGGGACGATGGTGAAAGTCGGCGAAGGCAGCACCGTGGGCGTCGCAGTGCTGGCTGGAGTCGGAACGGACGGCGCGACAGGCGTCGGCAGGGGCGATGGTGTGGGTATAGCCGTTGGCGAAAGTAACGGGCCAATGGCTGGCAGGTCAGGTAAAAGGGGAAGCGGCGGTCTGGGCGTCACCGTTGCCTGAGGCGAGCCGCCACGCTGGAACAACGTGCCCGACTGTGGAGGTGCGCTGCTTGCTACCCTTATCAGTATGGCCGCGACGGCCGCGATACCAATTACGGCCATTGCGACCAGCACCGTTCCTCTCACCTTCCGGCCTCACCTCCATGGCAGCGCTGTTCTCCTTAAGCCGTATGGTAGTAGCAACTGGCTGTCTTCCGCTTACCCCAAAGGGACTAACCCGGCGAATTTTGAGGCCTAATACCACTTGTGCTCAGAAGAGGTGGTAACGTCTGCCCCAACTCTCATGGGCATAAGGGTGAGGAGGAGGCAGGATGGACCGGCCTGCCACGCTTGCTCCTCCATGGCAGTCCAGCCACGCCACTTGATGGCCATGGCTGCTTTCGTCCCCCCGTGGAGCTGGATGGCCCGGGTTTCGTCGGAGACGGGGGAGCCAGTGACCGCCGCGGACGCCAAGCCTGCTTTCGGGTTGGTGACATCCGGGCGTAACAGCAGCGGCTTCTCAAGCGTTCAAGGTGAAGGACAATGTCAGGGACAGCTTCCAGGATTACGCATAACGGAAATATGACTTTCTATACGCTATCATTAAGCAAACATCGTAATGCGATGGCACAAAATTGACCAGAAATGTTGCATACAGGGACTTGCATATCTGAATAAATTCGTGACACACTGTGAATCCCACTGGATGCGCACCTGGTGGAGCGTGCGCAGCGATCGTGACGATCAAGCTGCCGGCAAGGCAACTTACCAATATAGAGAAATCAGTTGCGGGAGAGCGGTTTTGCTGGCGCCCCGTGAGACGTGCTAATAAGTCCGAGGCCGTCCAGAAGGGGCGCATATAGACCTGCCGCCCAGGGTTGCGGAGGCATAGAGGCGTGACGCCCAGGCAGGCCCGCCTGGTCTCTGGGGACACCAGGGACCTTGCGCGCCAGCCCGGCCATCCGTGCCTGTCTTCCTCGGCCTGAGGCGAGCTGGTCTCCTGCCCATGTCGTCCTGCGGCCCACTACCTTCCTGTCTGTACCAGACTCTGGTCCGCGCCGCGCTCCCGCCCGCGCGTGCCGCCTGGTGCCTGTCCCGATAGCATAAGCGGCCCTGGCATGGCCTCCCACCAGACCAGGACTGCCCTCCATTGCGCCAGACAAGGACCGGGCATGGTGCGCCACGAGGCCTGAAATCTCGACCCTACCCTGCGGGAGGTCAGGTAAGGCGTGTCAGGCCCTGGGCACACCCACTCGCGGAGTGAATCCTCTGCTACGCCGGTACACTTTTCCACGCCGTATGGCATGGCAAGCTCAGTGGACAGGTATTGTCCGGAGGCCCCCTTCTCGCTGATTCCCCGGTAGAGGCGCCAGACGCGCCCAATGTCGCCCTTCCCGTCCAGGCGTAGCAGCACAGGCCCTTATTGCCCAGGAGATACTTCGGTCTTCGACAAGGAGGTGTTAATGAAGTCTATCGCTTCCAGGCGATTGCTACCCAAGGTTGCCCTGAGTCTGTTCAGCAGTCTGGTCGTCCTCATGGTCCTGGCACCGTGGGTCATGTCCAGCTCTACTCTGAAGGCCGCTTCGCCAGCCAGTGCCATGAGCGCCGCTGCGTCGGTCCAATGGCTGCACGTGGAAGGCAACAAGCTGGTGAACGAGTCTGGAAGCACGGTGGTACTGCGTGGCGTCAACATCGAGAACAGGGAATGGATATGGAGAAGCAACCCCAACATTGACTACGAGAGAAGGGCTGTGGTGGAAGCTACCGAAGCCCCTCCAGACGGCTGGGGGGCCAACGTCATACTCCTGGCCGTGGCCTCGGGGCCGATCAACAGGAGAGAGAGCAGGTACCTGAGCGCACTGGACGAGATCATAGCTCTGGCCAAGGCGCGAGGCGCGTATACCATCTTGAGCTACCGGTACGGTGAGCCAAACTCCAGCCAGCCCAGCATGCCTGACCAGGCGGCCCAGGACGCTATGGCCGCGCTGGCCGCACGGTATGCCAACGAGCCGGCTGTCATATATAGCCTCCAGGTGGAGCCTCACGACGTCTCCTGGAGCCAGCTCAAGCCACGCTTCATCTCCATGACGGATGCCATCCGCCAGCAGAACCCCAGGGCACTGGTGGCTATACCTGGCACCCAGTGGGGCCGCTACGTCCACTGGGCCCTGACCGACCCTATCCCCCGCGATAACCTGATATACAAGAGCCACGTGTACGATAGCTGGGCCACGGTCCGGTCACAGTACAGGCTGGACGCGCTGGCGGCCAGGTACCCTGTGGTACTGGGCGAGTTCGGCGCCGGCGGCCAGATGGACCTGGACGAGGTCATCGAGCTGCTGGACTTCGCCGAGGACCAGGGCATAAGCTGGGTCGCCTGGCTCTTCCATCAAAAGGGCTGCCCCTGTTTGCTCAGCAACACTTCCACCTTTGCCACTACCTCTTACGGCGCTGAAATCAAGGAGCGCCTCCAGGAGGCGGCGGACGCGCAGCCGGCTCCCCCGGCTGACCCTCCAGGCTTCATGCTCAGCCGCTCGCCCGACCGCTCCGGGCCCGTCAAACTCGATGGCTCTCCCGTGAGCGGCGACATCTACGTTTTCGTAATGCCAGAGTCGGGTATAGTCGAGGTGCGGTTT
>DAOUAM010000051.1:0-56911 GCA_034433305.1 Dehalococcoidia bacterium
ATGGCGCCGAGGGGCCGGTGTTGTGCGGGTCTATGATGGCGATGCTCCCCTGGGGAATCACGCGCAGCGTGCCGCCCATCTTGACGCCCGTGGCGGGCGTGGGCACGGTCCTGATGGTAGTGGTGGCTGGCGCTGGAGTGGCGATGGGGGTAGGCTGTCCAATCATTGCCGCGGTGGGCGCGGGCGCTGGCGCCGCCGGCTGCTGGGGCTGCTGCGGCTGCACGTTCACGGGTGCGGCGGTAGGCGCAGGCGCTGGCGTGGCAGGCGCTTGGGGCGTAGGCTCCGCCGCCGCTCCGCACCCCACGGCGACGGCCACAAGGATGGCGGACACTGCCAGGGGCAACCATCGTAGTGCTCGCACAGGCGACCTCCTCATTTCCATGGTAAGGCACGTTATGCCTTTGCATGGTAAGGTGATATAAACCTGTCTAAATTATTCCAGAATACCCCCTATTTTTGATTACAGCCAATTTACTCCAAAATCAAAAGCATGTCAATCCTGAATACTGGGTATTTGCAATACAGATAGGGCCGGGCAACGGTGCCGGTGCATTGCCAAAAGGGGGTGGCGCGTTTTATAACAGTCCTGTGCCATGGCCTATCGCCCTGGTAACACATAAGGTCAGCACATAGGTAACAGTATGATGCCTGCACCAAGCAGGTAGCCTGAATTGATATGCACTTTCAGGTGCCAGCGTCAGCCCCCTCTCCTTCGGCAGGCTCAGGACAGGTCTAACTCTCCCCCAGAGGGGGCGAGAACAGTCCCTGCCCCCTGTGGGGGAAGGCCAGGAAGGGGGCAGGGCACCCCGCCGAAGCACAAAAGTCCATATCATCCGTGGCCACCTGCTTGGGGAGGTCTTGCGGCGCTGCTAGGGGCGCTCACCCGAGGGGTAGACAGGGTTTGTATTTCCCTGGCGCCGGACTGAACACTGATTGCGAGGTGGAGAGTTGCTGCTAGAGGGACTGGTGGTCATGGTGGCCCGGAGCGTGCTGGGGGTCTTCCTCTCGGGCCTGCTGGCGATGGTCACCTACCCGGTGCTGGTGGCCATCGTGGTGTCTGTCTGGAAGCTGGACTCGGTGGACTACGGGCTGATGGGTGTCCTGGCCGTCGGCTGCGCGGCCGGCCTGGGAGGCTTCCTGGCCTGGCTGGACAGGGAGGCCCCGCGCCGCGTCCTGCTGCTGGTGCTGCTGGTATGCCTGGCCGGCGCGCTGGTGGGGGGATGGCTGGGGCTGCACCAGGACGAAGGCGCCTTCAAGCTGGGCGGCACCCTGGGCATTCCGGGCCTGCGAGGCATCGCCGTGGGGGCCGTCCTGGGCGGCAACCTACCCGCCATCCTGCTGGGGACGGCCAGGGTCTTGCTCAGGCCCAGGGCCTGGTGAGGCGCTCGCCTCTCCGTGCCCGCCGCGTTGTCGCCGGTCAGAGTGTGCCGCCTTCAGCGCCGGCTGGTGGGCTCTCCTGAAGTCTCCCTGATGTTGAGGAAGATGTTCGCCACGTAGGCGAAGGCCGCGATGGCCAGTATGACGCCTGTGGTGATGGCGAATGCCTTGCGCACCTTGACCCTCCTGCTGCTCACATTCCTGGCCCGGCGGTCTGGGTGCAGGAGCCATCGCCGCATATCAGGAACTTCCGCTCCCAGATGGAGTTGCCGCCTATGCCGATCAGCCTGAAGATATTGAGGCCAGAGACAAGCTCGTTCTTGACGGTCAGCTCGATGCACCTGGCCTGCTGGCAGCACTGGGGGCACCCTGAGGGGGCCGTCGTCTCGACGGGGCGGAACGTCCAGGAGAGCTTGGCCGTGTCCAGGGGGCGGGTGCGGGTTGTCGTCAGGCTGACGTCGCCATTGAACACGTCACAGCCGTCGTACTCGTAGGTTATGGCGTTGTCCAGGATGACCACCTTCCAGCCCAGGACGTTCTTTGCCCAGTTCTCGAAGGTGATGGTCTGGGAGCGCACCTGGCAGGCTTCCCTGCTGCAATCGGACCGCTCCCCTGTCTGAAAGGTTGGAGTCTCCCCACCCTCCGACCCAGCCAGCAACTCCCGCGCCGTGTCAATAATGTCTTCCTCTTGCATCTTCCTCTCCTGCAGTCCGCCGCGTGCTGACGGCGGAGGCTGGCGCCCTGTAGTGGGGAAGGCTGGCCTGACGCGGAAGGGCCATTCTTGCGTCTGTGGCTACGCTTTATGCAAGCCGCGCCAGGGTGTATTCCTGGTGGGCGTCACGCGTCCGCGGCACCTGGATGCGGATAGTCCGGCCCGGTCCGACTGGGTGATGAGAGTGTACTAGCGGCCCTGGGGCGTGTCAATGAGTACTTACACGCAAGGGCGCCGGAGGTGCTAGAATGGCTGCGCATCCCTATCTGAGGCGTAGAAGATGCCGGCATACGAGACGGACTTTCCCATGGGCACAAGCGGCAGGTCGGCCATGGAGGTAGCGCGGGAGGCCGCGCTGCGGGCCGGCGAGGTCCTGGTGGAGCGTTTTGACCAGGTCAAAAAGGTCTCCTACAAGGGGCGCGGCAATATCGTGACCGATGCGGACACCGCGGTCGAGCGGGAGATTCTGGCCATCCTGCGCCGGGAGTTCCCCAGCATGGGCTTCCTGGGCGAGGAGTCGGCCGGCGCCCGGCCAGACCAGGGCTACGTCTGGATTGTGGACCCCCTGGACGGCACCCGCAACTACGCGTCTGGCATCCCCTTCTTCTCGGTAGTGGTGGGGCTGGCCCTCAACGGCGAGGTGCTGCTGGGCATCAACTACGACCCCGTCCGGCGGGAGATGTTCCACGCCCAGAAGGGCAAGGGGGCCTTCCTCAACGAGGGGCCTATCCACGTCTCGGACAAGGCCAGCATCGAGCAGTGCATCCTGGGCATGGACATGAGCTACAACAACGAGGGCGCGTCCAACAGCCTCCAGGTGGCCCTGTCCATCTGGCCCGGCATGCAGACCCTGCGCATCATGGGCTCCTCGGCCCTGGGCATATCCTATGCTGCCGCCGGCCGGGTTGACCTGTATTTTCACCACAAGCTGGAGCCGTGGGACCAGGTGGCGGGCATCCTGCTGGTGGAGGAGGCCGGCGGCACCATCACCGACCGCAGCGGCAGGCGGGCCGGGCTGTACAGCGATGGCATCATAGCCTCCAGCCCCAGGCTCCACGCCGAGTTCCTGCGCAGGACCGAGGGCATGGCCTGGCGCCGTCCGACCCACAAGCTGGCGTGAGGGCCGACTACTCCGGCGGGCGCTCGCCCAGGGTGAGCCTGGTGGTCACCCTGGTGCTGCCCCGGTAGTAGACAACGTCAACGGTCTCGCCGGGCGCATGGGCCATGAGGAACTTGGAAAGCTCGCCAGTGTTGTTTATAGGCTGGCCACCCATCTCCACGATGACATCGCCAGGGCGCAGGCCCGCCTGGAACGCCGGGGTGCGTGGCGTCACGCGCACGATGAGTATGCCCTGGGTGACCGCCAGGTCGAACTGCCTGGCTATGGCTGGAGTCACGGTAGCCGGGCCTACGCCCATGTAGCCGCGCCTGACGAAGCCATTCTCCACAAGCTGCGCGGCCACAGCCTTGGCGTCGTTGATGTTGATGGCGAAGCCGATGCCCTGGCCAGACTGGATGATGGCCGTGTTGATGCCGATTACCTCTCCGCTGGTGTTGACCAGCGGCCCGCCGCTGTTGCCGGGGTTGATGGAGGCGTCGGTCTGGATCAGGTCAACGATGGTGGTCACGTCGGTGTCAATGGAGCGGCCCAGGGCGCTGACGACTCCCTTGCTCACCGTGGGGTCGCCTTGCAGCCCCATGGCGTAGCCTATGGCGATGACGTCCTCGCCCACCTGCAGCACGGAGGAGTCGCCCAGCCTGGCGGGCTGTAGCCCCTCGGCCTGTACCCTTATAACCGCCAGGTCGGTGTTCACGTCGTCACCCACAACGCTGGCCGAGTAGGTCTCGCCGCTGTGAAGGGTCACGCTGATGCTCTGCGCGCCGGCGATGACGTGATGATTGGTCAGGATATGCCCCTGGTCGTCCAGGATGACGCCTGTCCCGACGCCCCGGTTGGGTATAGGCTGGTTGAAGAAGCCGAATGTCACCGTCTCGGTGCTAATCTGGACTACCGAGGGCTTGAGGAGCTTGGCCACTTCCACCGTGGTCAGTTGCTGGGGCCTGTTGACCAGCGAGACGTCGTGGGTGAAGCCGTTGCTGCCGTTCAGGCCGGGGGTAGCCGTCGGGACCGCGGCAGGCGCCTGGGTGGGCGCGGCAGTGGCGGTCGGGCCTGGCGCCACGGCGGTCGCGGCAGTGGCGGTCGGGCCTGGCGCCACGGCGGTCGCGGTGGGCTCCGGCGAGGTTGGGCCAGGCGTATCGGCAGGCCCATAGTCTCGCAGGCACCCGCCGAGGGCGATGCTTAGCAGGAGCAGGGGGACTGCCAGAAAGCAGGCACGCTTGCTCATAGGGTATCCTCCTTTGCGGTAGATGGGCCTGTGCCAGGAAGCAGACACATGCCGAAGGGACGGTGGCACTACGGTGTGCCTGCACAGCCTGCGGTCCCTACTATTAAGGATAACGGCTGGCGGACTCCCAACGTTAGTGCCTCTGCAAAGCCTGCGGCCTGCCGGAAAACAACATCGGCGCAAGCCCTTGTGGCGGCGGCGGGCCAGGCAGCCCGTAGCCTGCGCCAGCGTGGCGACAAAGGGGACACGCGGCGAAAAGCAGACTCTGGTATGCGCTGGCGTGCGCCAGCGCCATGCACCAGGCAAAGGAGGTCATTTTGGGACAGGCGGACGGTGATGTCCGGGGCGTGTGGAGGATGGAGGGGCAGGCGCGGACAGGCCCCGACCATAGCCGCGTCGCGCTGCTACCAGCGAGGGGTGCCCGGTGCAGCGCAAGACATCCATGAGGCCGGCCGGCCTCTGTATTCCTACCTGTTCTTGCGGCGACGCTGTCGCCGGATGCTGCGCTGATGGTCCAGGCGGGCCTGCTCTCCCTTGGAGCGGAAGAAGCGGCGGTTCCGCAACTCTCGCAGAATGCCGGAGCGCTGCATAGCGGTCTGGAACCGCTTCAGCAGGCTCTCGGGGTCCTCTCCTTCTCGAAGCGTTACGTATGCCATTGGGCCTCCTTGGTTACACTGTTCTCATGCTCCGGGGCATTCCAGGAGCATTCTTTAAAGTTTCCCTGACTTGTACAATACTCTTGCTATGCTCGCGATGCCACATACTTCGGGCACAGGTCGCTTGGCTAGGCTATCTGGGCCAGGAATGCCTGGCAAGACCTTGCTCTGGGCGCACACGCTACACCCTATCGTGGCCCTCCTCCATGGAGGAAGCGGCCCTGCTCTCCCCTCATGGGAGGGGGCCGGAGCGGGGTGGGGTCTTGCAGGCGCAGCAAGTAGATGGGACGGGGTGTCCCGTGACGTAGCTAGTATAGCATACGCATGGCGCGGCAACAACAGCCGCACGGCGCGGTGGCCTAGATGCGGAAGCTGCGCCAGTCCTCCTCGAACTGGTGCTTGGCCTGGAAGCCCTGGGGAGTGGGTGGCTGCAGGGTGACGTTGGGCTTGCCGCTGGCCAGGAACTCCCCGCGCACCATGCCGGCGCTGTCCCCGCCGTACAGGATGAAACAATAGCCCACGCCCGGGAAGTCCTCGGACTGGCCGCCGGTGATGGCGGCAGCGATGTTGCGCCCCACCGTCTCGCCCTGGGCCGAGGCGAAGACGCCGGCCTTGGGCAGCGGGCGGCCGTTGGCCATCATCACCGTGGTCACGTCACCGATGGCGTAAACGCCCGGGGCCTGGGTCTCCAGGGTCTCCGGCCTCACGTGTACCCAGCCCGACTGGCCCACCAGCCCCGCCTCGCTTACCAGGGGTGGCGCCCGGTGGACCGGCACCGTGACGATAAGCTCCGAGTACATGGCGGTGCCATCGCTGAAGGCAGCCTCGCGTCCGTCGCGGGCTACCTCCTTGATAGTCACGCCCGTGTGGACGTGGACGCCTCGGCCTTCCAGGTCGCTGATGAGCCTGCGGCCGGCATCCGGGCCAGCCACGGCCAGCGGCATGGGCTCGGGAGTGAACACGTGGATGTCCACGTCCTTGCGTATCCCCTGGCGCTGGAAGGCCCAGTCCAGCACCATGGCTGTCTCGTAGGGCGCGGGCGGGCACTTGTAGGGTGTGCCGGCGACGGCGATGATGATGCGCCCCTTGCTGAAGGACCTGAGGGCATCCCGCAGACGCTGGGCCGAGGCCAGGTCGTAGAAGGAGAAGGCCATGGCCGCGCCCGGGACGGCGTTCCAGTCGTACACGGCGCCGGCGGCCAGCACCAGATGGTCGTACTCCAGTGTCCCGAAGGTGGTGGTGACCGTCCTGGCGCTGGTACTCAGCGCCCGCACCTCGCCGTTGATGACGCGGACGCCCTGCCGCTCCAGCGTGTCCAGCGACCGGTTGATGCTCTGCTCCTGCCGCTCGCCGACGATGAGGAGCGGGAAGGAGCCGCAGAGATAAAACTGGCGGGTGCGGTCTATAAGGGTGACCTGGTGCTCGCGGCCCAGCAGCGCCCTGACCGTGCGCGCCGCCGCCGCGCCCCCGAACCCGCCGCCGATGATGACGATCTTCTGAGGTGGCATGGGTGACTCCTCATTAGCTCTGGGCCAGGTCTGGCCGCCCTGGTACCTCCGGTGTCTTCGCCATCTCTAAAAGGGTATTCCCAGGGCCTGCTGCATCAGGACGTATAGCGCACCCTTCCTGACCTTCCCCCACAGGGGGAGATCTGGAGAGGGAACTGGCCTGCGTACCAGACCAGGCCAATAGGCATCAGACTACAGCAAAGGAACAAAAGAGTTTGGAAACAGCCTCTGACAAGGTACCCACAGCGGCTGTCCCTGGGTACTCCAAATTGAAACTTTTGAGGCCAATGGTATCAATTTAGAACACAACTGGCAACCAGAGTTGCAAATTGCCCGAGGGGAGCCAGACTCCCGGCCAGTAAAGAACAAATGCTCCAGACGATGCCCAAAAGTCCCTGCACTCCGGGCCGTGACAGGTGCTAGAATAGTGTCTGCCGTCGCATAGCCACGCCCGGGGCCTGGGGCACATGGCACCGGGCGGGCCAGCCTGGAGGGCCGCATGCCGCTGGAGAACATCATCGTCCAGGGTGCCCGCGAGCACAACCTGAAGAACATAAACGTCACCATCCCGCGCAATAAACTGGTGGTCATCACCGGCGTGTCGGGGTCGGGCAAGAGCACCCTGGCCTTCGATACCATCTACGCCGAGGGCCAGCGCCGCTACGTGGAGTCGCTGTCGGCCTACGCCCGGCAGTTCCTGGGCCGCATGGACAAGCCCGACGTGGACTACATTGAAGGCCTCTCCCCCGCCATATCCATAGACCAGAAGGGTGTGTCCCACAACCCCCGCTCCACCGTGGGCACCGTCACCGAGATCTACGACTACCTGCGCCTGCTCTTCGCCCGCGTGGGCCGTCCCCACTGCTACAACTGCGGGCGCCCCGTCCAGAAGCAGACGGTGGAGCAGATCGTGGACGCCGTCCTGGCGCTGCCTCACGGCCTGCGCATCCAGGTAATGGCGCCCATGGTCCGCAGGCGCAAGGGCGAGCACAAGGAGGTCTTCGAGCAGGCCCGCAAGGCCGGCTTCGCCCGCGTGCGCGTCAACGGCCAAGTCCACGACCTCTCCGAGACCTTCGACCTGGACAAGCAGAAGTGGCACACCATCGAGATCGTGGTGGACAGGCTGGTGACGGGCGAGAGCGCCGAGCGCAGCCGCGTGGCCGACTCGGTGGAGACGGCCCTGAAGATGGCCGGCGGCACGGTGCTGGTGTCGGTCGTGGACGGCGAGGAGATGCTGTTCTCCGAGCACTTCGCCTGCGTGTACTGCAACATCAGCCTGGGGGAGCTGGAGCCGCGCACCTTCAGCTTCAACAACCCCCACGGCGCCTGTCCCGCCTGCACCGGCCTGGGCTTCAAGCTGGAGGTGGACCCGGACCTGGTCATCCCCAACAAAGACCTGTCCCTGGCCGAGGGCGCCATCGCGCCCTGGACGCGCAGCGGCTCCTCCAGCCCCTGGTACGCCAGCACCCTGGAGGCCCTGGCCCGGGCCTACGGCTTTTCCGTCAGGGTGCCCGTGAAGCACCTGGACAGGAAGTTCCTGGACATTATCCTGTACGGCAACCGGGGCAAGCCCATCAAGGTCAGGCACCTGACCCAGAAGGGCCATACCTATGAGTGGGATGCCGACTTCGAGGGAGTGGTGAACAACCTGGAGCGCCGCTACCGCGAGACCGAGTCTGACTACATCCGCGCGGAGATCGAGCGCTATATGGCCCAGCGGCCCTGCCAGTCCTGCCAGGGACGCCGGCTCAAGCCCGAGGCCCTGGCCGTCAAGGTCTGCGGCCTGAACATCATGGAGGTCACCGACAAGTCCATCATCCAGGCCCTGGAGTGGACCCGGGCCATATCGGGCGAGGCCGTGGCGGAGGCTGGCCCTTCGCCCAACGGCGTGGTGCCCCATGTGTCCCTGCCGGAGAAGGAGCAGGAGGCCCCTCCCCAGGTGCTCACCCCGCGCGAGAAGGCCATCGCCTCTCAGATACTCAAGGAGATACAGGCGCGGCTGCGGTTCCTGCTGAACATCGGCCTGGACTACCTGACGCTGGGGCGCATGGCGGCTACCCTCAGCGGCGGCGAGGCGCAGCGCATCCGGCTGGCGACCCAGATCGGCTCCGGCCTCATGGGCGTGCTCTACGTCTGCGACGAGCCTTCGGTGGGGCTGCACCCGGCGGACGACGCCCGGCTCATTGACACCCTCAAGGGGCTGCGGGACCTGGGCAACACGGTGCTGGTGGTGGAGCACGACGAGGCCATCATGCGGGCGGCGGACCACATCATAGACATGGGGCCAGGCGCGGGCGAGCACGGTGGCAGGGTCATAGCCACGGGCACCATCCAGGACATCATCAACACCCCCGAGTCCATCACCGGCCAGTACCTGGGTGGCTTCCGCAGGATTCCCATGCCCCAGCGCAGGCGGCGCAGCAACGGCCATAGCATCATCATACGCGGCGCGCGGGAGAACAACCTGAAGAACATTGACGTGCGCATCCCCCTGGGCGTGCTGGTGTGCGTCACCGGCGTGTCTGGCTCCGGCAAGAGCACACTGGTGTACGACATCCTGTACAAGAAGCTGGCCCAGGAGTTCTACAGCGCCAGGGACCGCCCCGGCGCCTGCGACGCCATCGAGGGCATCGAGCACATAGACAAGGTGGTGAATATTGACCAGTCGCCCATCGGGCGCACGCCGCGCAGCAACCCGGCCACCTACACCGGCACCTTCACGCCCATACGGGAGCTTTTCGCCACGCTGCCCGAGGCCAAGACCCGTGGCTACCAGGCCGGGCGCTTCTCCTTCAACGTCAAGGGAGGCCGCTGCGAGGCCTGCGCCGGCGATGGCTACATCCAGATCGAGATGCAGTTCCTGCCCGACGTGACGGTGCCCTGCGAGGTGTGCAAGGGCAAGCGCTACAACCGCGAGGCGCTGGAGGTGGAGTACAGGGGCAAGAACATCGCCGACGTCCTGGACATGACGGTGTCCGAGGCCCTGGAGTTGTTCGCCAATATACCACGCATACGCAACAAGCTGGAGACCATGCGGGATGTGGGCCTGGGCTACATCCGGCTGGGCCAGCCTGCCACCCAGCTCAGCGGCGGCGAGGCCCAGCGCGTCAAGCTGGCCACCGAGCTATCGCGCCGGGCCACGGGCCGCACGCTCTACATCCTGGACGAGCCGACCACGGGCCTGTCCTTCGAGGACTGCGCCCACCTGCTGCGGGTGCTCCAGCGCCTGGTGGACGCCGGCAACAGCATCGTCCTCATCGAGCACCACCTGGACATGATCAAAAACGCCGACTGGATAATAGACCTGGGACCCGGGGCCGGCGACCGCGGCGGCTACATCATCGCTGAGGGCACGCCGGAGCAGGTGGCCATGACGGACCACTCCGCCACCGGCCAGTACCTGCGCCCGCTCCTGGGCCTGGGCGAGGCCGTCCGCGCCGCCGACTAGCCTGCCCCTGCGCTGGGTGGCATGCCTATGGCGTGACGAAGGCCCGCGTGACCTGGGTGCCCTGGCTCTTGCCGGCCCACTCCGCCGTCTCGAAGGCCTCCCCTATCCGCTCCAGCGGGAACTTGTGGGACATGACCCTGGTCAGCGGGTACTTGTCCCTGGTGCGCGCCAGGAAGTCCAGGGCCACCGGCAGGATGTAGGGGTCGTAGTGGGTCGTGGGGATGATCCTGGTGACGCCCCACAGCACCTTGGAGATGTCCAGGGTCACGTTGCTGTTGGGCCAGATGTTGCCGATCTCCACGAAGGTGCCGCCGCGCCGCAGCATAGCCAGCCCTTCGGGCACCACCTGCGGGTAGCCCACCACCTCCACCACGATGTCGGCGCCACGGCCTTCGGTGAGCTGCTTAACGCGCTCGACGCGGGCCTCGGGCGTCCTGTACTCGTTGATGTCAATGGTGTAGTCGGCGCCGCACTGCCTGGCCAGTTCCAGCCTGGGGGCCTGGCCGTCAATGACAATGACCCTGCCAGCGCCCATCTCCCTGGCCGCCGCCGTGGCGTTGATACCCAGGCCGCCGGCGCCCTGGATGACCACGCTATCGCCCATCCTGACCCTGGCCTGGTCCAGCCCGTATATGACCTGGGACACGGCGCAGTTGGCGGCGGTGACCGCCTCGTCGGGCAGCGCCTCTGGCACCTTGAAGACAAAGTGGCCGGGGAACAGGTAGTAGTACTCGGCGAAGCCGCCGTTGCAGTAGGGGTACTCCTCAATGGACGCCCGGAAGCGGAAGCGGTCGGGGCAGTTGTTCAGCTCGCCCCGCAGGCAGATGTAGCAGCGCCGGCAGGGGAAGAAGTAGGTGAAGGCGACCCTGTCGCCCTCCTTGAGGGGCCGGCCCAGGGAGTCGGTGGAGACGCCTGGCCCCAGGGTATGCACCACGCCGGTCATCTCGTGGCCCAGGATGACCGGCCCCGGCTGGCCGCGCACGATGGGCTTCATCTCGCCGCGCCAGTAGTGCAGGTCCGAGCCGCAGATGCCGGCGGAGGTAATCTTGACCAGTATGCCGCCAGGCTCCACCGGCGGCGCCGGCAGCTCCGTCAGCTCAAAATGGTATGGCTCCACAAATATCGCCGCCTTACCCGTGGGCATGGTAGCACCTCCTCATGATGTGCTGGCCCTACGCATCCACAGAGGCCATAGCCTCTGGTCGCACGGCGAGATGGTAATTCACCGTTCTTTTACTGGCTGCTTTCTGTTCCCCTGTCATCTGTGGAGCGGGCGACTCTGCGCCGTGTGCGGGATGAACGTGCTACAGGAGCAGAGTCACCGCTCTTGATACCATATTTGAAGGTAGGCAGAGTAAAAGGTATCCAACCCATCCTGCCCAGCATGTCCGCCAGGAAAGACCGTAAATAAGGCCATGTATTGACTGGCAGGTTTACATCTTGGAATACCCGGAAAATGTCATCAGTCATGGCCTGATCTGAATTGAATAACAGTCCGAAGATTACCTTAACCTCTGCGGCTGCCTCAGTGTCTTTAGTGATAACTATATTGTATGTATGGAACACCTTGAAGCCACTAACGTCAGGCTCCCAAGAGGCCTTACTCTTTACCTGGACTGTGGCACGTTCTGGCTTCTCATGCCCGTGTCGGTTTTCGATTTGGGCTGAACTCAGCCAGATCGAGTGCAACTCGATCTGGCTGATGAAGCTGTTGTACTCTGCAGGGGTCGGTATATTCTCAGCCCCTTGAGGAGTACGTGTACCCTTGCGCGGCATGTTCAGGCAGCTACCGATCTTAGGATTGGCTTGCTGGCTTTAGGCTGAGCACTGGGAGCAACACCAGAGAAGCGATAGGCCATTCTACCGGAGATAATCTCCAGCTTGCCGCTTATCTCCTTTAACTGGCGGGCCACCTGTGCCTGGGCGTCACCCCTCGAGAGGATGGCGACGACGTACTGGTTCAGGCTTACGCCCTCTCGCTCCGCCGCCTCCGCCAGGGAGCGGTGCAGGAAGCGCGGCAGGCGCAGGTTGAACTTGCCGCTGTAGTCCGCCATGTACGATGGCAGAGGTATATCGTGGCCCAGTCCATATTCGGTCTCTATCCAGCCCATCCGTGCGTCCTCTGCCATGGCCGGCAGCTCGTCCAGCGTCTCCGCCTGAGTCATGCAGCCGGGCAGGTCAGGGAACACGACCACGTAGCCGCCATCAGGGTCAGCCAGTACATTGAAGGGGTACTGTAGCGACAGGTAGTACTCAAGAGGCTTGCGTTCCGTTACAGGGACCATGTCAGTCATCCAACCCCAAGCGCTCAATAATCAGGTCGAGGTAAGTCCGCTTGACCTTGCGACCGTGCACCTTCGGGACGGTGATAGTGCTCTCACCCTCTTTGGTGAACATCGCATGACTGCCCCGCTCGCGGGCCAGTTTCCAGCCGAAGGCTTCCAGCAGCTTGCAGACATCCTCGAAGTCTGCTTGCGGCGGCCGGGCACGGATGCGCTCGATAAGTTTCTCAATTTGCGACACCGTGCGCCACCACTACCTGATGGTACCGCATATAGTACCAGTTGTCAACAATACATGACAAGACATGGCACCTGGTCTTTGAATTCCAGATGGGCCTAGCCCCCGAACCTGTCGCCCACCTTCAGCCCTGTGGCCTTCAGCCACGCGGGGGCCATGACCTTGCCCGAGCCTTCGGGCTGGACGCGCTTGATGAAGAGGGAACCGCCCCTGGCGGCGATGGCGAAGCCCTTGTCGGCGACCTCGATGACCTGGCCGGCGGGCTTGCCCGTCTCGGTGGTGCGCTTCTCGGCCTGGAAGAACTGGACCTTCTGGCCCCGGAAGGTGGTGCCGGCGCCCGGGCTGGGGTCGCTCCCACGAATAAGGTTGTACAGCTCGCCCACGGGCTTGCTCCAGTCAATGACCACGTCCTCGGGCTTGCACCAGCCCTCGTAGGTGGCCTGGGACTCGTCCTGGGGTATCCGTGGGGCGGTGCCCTGGCGCACCATCTCCACGGCCTCGGCCAGCGCCAGGACACCCAGGGGGAAGAGCTTGTTGAAGTAGAGGGAGCCTACGGTGTCGTCGGGGCCGATCTCCACCTCCTTCTGTAGCAGGACCGGGCCGGTGTCCAGGCCCCTGTCCGGCCAGAAGATGGTCAGGCCGGTCTTTGTCTCGCCCCAGATGATGGGCCAGTTGATGGAGCTTGGCCCCCTGTGCCTGGGCAGCAGCGAGGGGTGGTACTGGATGGTGCCCTTCCGGGGCGCTTCCAGGATGGCATCGGGGACGATGTCGGTGACGTAGGCCATCACGCACAGGTCGGCGTCCAGGGACTTGAAGGCCTGGATGGCCTCCTGGCTGCGCATGCGGCGGAACTGGAACACCGGGATGTTGTGCTTCTGGGCGGCCAGCTTGAGGGGGTCTGCCGGCCTGCCCTCGCGGTCCGGCGGGCAGAACACGCCGACGACCTTTTCCCCCTGCTCTACCAGCCTGTTCAGCACGCTCTCGCCGAAGGCTGCCTGTCCGATTAACGCGATGCGCATGTCGCCAGCCATTGCTGCACCTCCCGGAGTCTGGCCGCGCGTGCCTGGCGTCGGCCCCAGCGGTTGCAACGAATATACCACCCTGCCAGTGGCGCGGCAACGGGGCCTGGACGGCCGGCGGGAGCGTGGTCGCTGGGCGCATTGACTGGGTAGCCGCTGCCAAAGTAAAATCGAGTTGTAGGGAGTGGTTGGCCGTAGTCCTGATATGTACCTTGTAAGTACCCATATGGAGGACTAGGATAGATGTACTCAAGCCTCGTACGGAAGATCGAAAAGGCCAGGAGCTACGCTGAGCAGCCAGAGAGAGTACAGTTCACCCAGTGGAAGGCGGAGTTCCGTGGGGACAACGGGAACCACACGGTCTCATACGAGGCAGGCAAATGGAATTGTTCCTGTAACTATTTCGCGGGGCATGGCACGTGCAGCCATACCATGGCGATGAACATGATACTGAATGGCATGGTCTCGGAGGCGCCGCTCATGTCCTGGTAGCGGGACTGGGCCAGGCCACCTGGGGCTAACGACGCAGGCACCGCCGCCGGTGCCACCGTGGACTTGACTACACAGGGACAGGCTCCCCTGGAAACAGGGGGGCCTGTCCTTTTTTGCCATATATGGCGTGAGCATCTCCGCTCGTGTATAGTGGACACCAGAGCCTCGAAGGGCCGCTCTGGGGCCAGAGCCAGTAGCGTGTCAGCAGCTTCTCCCCGCCAGGCGCTCTACTCTCGTGGAGCTGTCGCCTTTGCAGGCGGAATGCGGGCTGGTTGGGTCAGAGCAATGTGGTCAAGCTACATTCGAGAGGAAAGCCATGTCGGAGGAGAACAGGACGCTGGTCAGCCGCTATCTCAGAGAGGTGTGGAGCCTGGGGAACACCGACAAGCTGGAGGAGTTTGTCGCCTCCGACTACGTCTATCACGGCTCCTATGACCTGCACCGGTCGCACGGGAAGGAGGGCCTGCTCCAGCGCGTGGAGGCACTCCGGACCGGGCTTCCAGGCTTCCGTTGCAGCGTGGACGAGCTTTTCTCGGTGGATGACCGGGTGGTGGTCCGGTTTACCGCCAGTGGAGTCCACAGTGGAGTGTTCCTGGGCGTTAAGCCCACAGGACGACAGGTCCGACTGAGCGGCATCACCATTTTTCGCTTGAGCCGTGGCAAGATCGCGGAGGAGTGGACTAACTGGAGCGCCCTGGGAGTCCTGCAGCAGCTTGGCGTAATTCCGGTGCCTGAAGAAGGCCCTTAATCCGGCGCGGCGTTGCTTTGCCAGGTGGTGGCGTGCCGCGCGCCGTGTCCGGACTTCTGAGGTCACTCTTAAAATTGCGACGTGACAAAGGCGATTACCTGTGGCATCATACATCACGCATGGTGGGGAGGATGTCTCTTAAACTGTTAAAGAACGAAGGACTCCATTGGAAGACACAAGACTTGTTGTCCGAAGGTATTTTGAAGAAGTCTTGAATGAAGGGAATATGGAGGCTGCTGACGAGGTCCTCTCCCCTCGTTGCATCTCACATTTCCCTGGTTTTCCCAGGCCTTTCTTGGGGATTCAATCATCCAAAAGGCCTCTGATGCTGCTACGCTCCGTCTTCCCTGATGTCCACGTGACCATCAATGAGATGGTGTCCGAGGGCAGTGCCGTTGCGGTCCACTGGACCATGGAAGGCTCTCACACAGGCAGGTGGCTTGGCACCATGCCCACCGGCAAGCGGGTGACCATGACAGGCATCATCATCTTCCACCTGGAAGATGGAAAGATAGCAGACGTCCTGTGCGAGTGCGACGCCCTGGGCATGCTCAAGCAGATTGGCGAAGTGCCGAGGCACTGAGCCTCATGGCCGGTCCGGGTGATTCCATCCGTCGTCCTCTGGCCTTAAATGGTCTCAAACAGGCGGGTGGACTGCTGTTGTATTTGCACCAGGGAAGGGCCATGCCTGGCCGGCGGGGCACGTGCAGGCGTGCGCTGCGCACAGGCACCTCCGAGGGAGTCGTCCCCTCTTTCCGTACCGGACTGAATACAGGGCCGTGGGCCAGGTCGTTTAGCGTCGGTGGCCACCAGATTATATACCTTTCAGGTGGCAAGATAGGGTTAGCTAGCGACCATGGCCTTGATCCGAAAGGCAAAGACAAGCAGGGTCCTCAGCACCCAGGCAGAGGAGTACCGGGGCTATGCCATTGCCCTGGGCACCGACCGTCAGCAGGCGACACGCGTGCGCCTGTTGCTGGCTTCCCTCGCCCTGGCCGGCGTGCTCCTCGCGCTCATCGGGACGGCCCGCTACGGCGCTGGCGTCACTCCTGATGCAGCCCGTTACATCTCTACAGCCAGGAACCTGGTGGCCGGCCAGGGGTACATCATGCTGGATGGAAAACCCTACCTCCTCTGGCCGCCGCTGTTCCCCACCTTGCTTGCGGCCATGGGGCTGAGTGGCATTGACCCTCTTGACCTGGCCAGGTACGTCAATGCCATCGCCTTCGGGCTGACTGTTTTCCTGGGCGGGGCCTGGGTGTACCGACACACGCGGTCCCTGCTCTTTGCCCTGCTGGGCGCAGGTGCCATACTGCTGTCCAAGCCACTGATGGCCAACGCGATATATGCCCTCACCGAGGCGCTGTTCGTCCTGTTCTCCCTGGCGTTTGTGATGGCCATGGAGTACTTCCTGGCCAGGCGGCGCATGCCCTTGCTACTCCTGGCGGCGGCCCTTGCGGCGCTTGCGTTCCTGACCCGCTACGCGGGGATGGCTGTGGTCGCCACCGGAGCATTGCTACTGGCGCTCTACCCGGGCTTCTCCCTGAGAGAGCGGGCCAGGAACGTTATTATCTTCGGAGTCATCGCGTGCCTGCTGGCGGTGGCGTGGCAGGCACGCAACTACGCCATCTCGGGCACACTCACAGGCCCCAGGATTGACTCGCCCTACTCGCTGGGGCAGAACCTCTACCTCACAGGACTGACACTGACCACCTGGTCCATGCCCGTGAAGCTGCTTCCTTCGCCGCTCCAGGAGGGAATTGTCATCCTGTTCCCCCTGGTGGCGGGCGTTGTGCTGGCACTGGCGATAGCCGCCATCAGCAGGGCCAGCGGCACAGCCCTGCTGCCGGTGCTCATCATGCTCGGTTTCTTCGTCGTCTATACCGGCTGGCTGGTCACCTCGGCGACGCTGGTCAAGTTTGATACCATCGGCCACCGGCTGCTGTTCCCTGGCTACGCGCCACTGGCCCTGGCCATAGTCCTGATCGGCCAGAAGGCCCAAGCCTGGCTTGGCAGGTTGCGCATACCTGGTAGCGCCGCCGTCATACCCATCGCCCTGGCCGTCTGGCTGCTGTACCAGGGCGTCTGGACTACCAGCACGCTGGCGGACGCAGTCCGTCACGGCGCTGGGGACTATGCTACGGTGGAGTGGCAGGAGTCAGAGTTTATGGCGTACCTGAGGGAACACCTGCCATCAGACAAGCTCTACACCAACGCTCCCGGCCAGGTATCCTGGTTTAACGGGACGCTGCTGGAGTTGAGTCCCGAGCGGTACAAGGATGGAATTCCGGAGCACCCCAGTGACGACCTGGAACGTCTCAGGGCTATCATTGATTCTGGCGGCCCTGTGTACCTGGCCTGGTTCGACAACAGGAAAGACCCCAGCCTGTACGACATCCAGCAACTCCAGTCCCGGTTCCACCTGGAAGAGATAGCCAGGGCATCGGACGGCGCCATATACCGCGTCAGGTAGCCGGCCTGCGCCGGGGCAGCGCCTGAAGCTCCAGGGGCACGCCGCTACTCCTCGAAACGGGCCAGGACCAGGCAGGCGTTCTGGCCGCCGAAGCCGAAGCTGTTGGACAGCACCACGTCCACCTGCTGGTGGCGCGCCACGTTGGGCACGTAGTCCAGGTCACACTCGGGGTCCGGGAACTCGTAGTTGATGGTCGGGTGGATGGTGTTCTCCTGGATGGTCTTGATGCAGGCCACGGCCTCGATGGCGCCGGCGCCGCCCAGGGCGTGGCCGATCATGGACTTGGTGGAGCTGATAGGCACCCTGTAGGCCAGCTCGCCAAAGACCTTCTTGATGGCCAGGGTCTCCACCAGGTCGTTCTTGGGCGTGGAGGTGCCGTGGGCGTTGATGTAGTCCACGTCCTGGGGGCCGATGGCGGCATCGGCCAGCGCCCAGCGGATGGCCCGCGCCGCTCCCGCGCCGTCCTCGTCGGGCTGCACGGGATGGAAGGCATCCGAGGAGACGCCGTAGCCTGCGACCTCCGCCAGGATGGTGGCGCCCCTGCTCAGGGCGTGCTCCAGGCTCTCCAGCACCAGCACCGCCGCGCCCTCCGACGGGACGAAGCCGTCGCGCCTGGCATCGAAGGGCCGGCTGGCCTTCTCCGGCGGGTCGTTCTGCCGAGTGAGGGCCTTGATGACGTTGAACCCGCCCAGGCCAAGCTGGCAAATGCCCGCCTCGCACCCTCCGCCCAGCACCACGTCCGCCGCGCCCCGGCGGATGGCCTCGGCGGCCTCGCCTATGGCCTGGTTGCCGGCGGCGCAGGCCGTGATGACGGTGGAGGTGTAGCCCTTGAGGCCGTAGACGCGGCTGACGTTGGCCGCCGCCATGTTGGGCAGTATCATGGGTATGAAGAAGGGGCTCATCTTCATTCCGCCCTTGTCCACCAGGACGCGGGCGTTCTCCTCGGTGGTGGGGAAGCCGCCGTTGCCGTTGCCCATGACCACGCCCAGCCGCTCGGGGTCCTCCCTGGAGAGGTTGAGCCTGGCATCCTCAATGGCCAGCCCGGCGGCGGCCACCGCCATCTGGGAGAAGCGGGCCATGCGCCGCGCCTCCCTGGGGTTGATGAACTGGCCCGGGTCGAAGCCCTTCACTTCGCCGGCAATCTGGCATGGGAACTCGCTGGCGTCGCACAGCGTCATGGGGCCAATCCCCGACTTGCCCTGCACCAGGCCGCGCCAGTACTCCTCCACGGACATGCCCAGCGGGGTCACCGCTCCCATGCCGGTTACCACGACTCGTCTTCTACCATTGCTCCTCATAGGTAGCCTCGCGAGATAGAGCATTCTTGAGTTGCGCCTGCACGGCGGTATGCAGGGGCGGGTCTCAGACTCGCACCTGCATTATTGCCCTGGGAAAGTGGCCCAGCCATTCCAGCGGGACTTCACCGCCTGTCGCTCCGGGCGCTGGTGTCGGCTGGGCGCCTGATGTAAGGGTAAAGCTCCGGGGCAATGCCCTTCAGGTGCTCCCGGACTTCCGCCACCACCGAGAGGGAGCCGGTGCCCAGCACCAGGTCGCCCTCGTCGGCCATCTCCAGCGCCCGGCGCGTGGCCTCGGCGACGCTGTCGGACTGGTGGAGCAACTGGAAGCCGTGCTGGGCCACCAGAGCGGCGATGGCATCGCTGGGCGCTGCCCTGGGATGGCGCGAGCGCACGGCCACGACCAGGGGCGACAGCGGGGCCAGCTCGGCCACCATGCCGCTGGCACTGTGGCCGCTCAGCGCCCCGAAGATGACGATGGCCCTGCGGAAGCGGAAGGACTCGCGCAGCGCCTGCACCAGCCGCGCCATGGAGTAGGGGTTGTGCGCCCCGTCCACAATCACCAGCCTGCCATTGTGCTCCAGCACCTCCAGCCGCCCGGGCCAGCAGACGTCACGCACGCCGCGCACGATGCTCTCGCCGGATATGGCGAAGCCCCTGTCGGCCAGCGTCTCGGCGGCGGCGATGGCGGTGCTGGCGTTCTCAAGCTGGTAGTCGCCCAGCAGCGGCGTCCATAGCTCGTACTGGCCTCGCAGGCCCGTCACCTGGAAGGACTGGCCGTGAAAGTCGGCCTGGCCCTTGCGCCAGGAAAGCCGCTCCCCCACGTACACCAGCGGCGCCCCGCGCTCGGCGGCGACGCGGCGGAAGACCTCCAGCGCCTCCTGGGACTGGGGCGCTACCACCACCGGCGCGCCGGGCTTGATGATGCCCGCCTTCTCGCCGGCGATCCTGGCCACGGTGTCGCCCAGCACGCTGACGTGGTCCAGGCTGATGGAGGTGATGGCGCACACCTGGGGCCGGACCACGTTGGTGGAGTCCAGCCGCCCGCCCAGGCCCACCTCGATGACCTGGAAGTCGGCGCCGATGAGCCGGTAGTAGAGGAAGGCCATGGCCGTCAGCATCTCGAAGGTGGTGACCTCGCCATAGCCGCCCTCGCGGCCCACCTGCTCCACCATGGGCCACATCCGCTCCACCAGCGCCGCGAAGTCCTGGGGGCTGATGGGGTCCATGCCCACCCGGATGCGCTCCACGGCTCTGTGCAGGTGGGGCGAGGTGTACAGGCCGGCGGTGTAGCCCTGGGCCGTCAGTATGGACGTCACCAGGGCCGCCGTGCTGCCCTTGCCCTTGGTGCCGGCGATGTGGACCGTGGGGACCTGCAGGTGAGGGTCGCCCAGGCGCTCCATCAGCAGGGAGATGCGCTGCAGGTGGAAGGCCGAGTGGCCCGGGCTGCGCACCGAGCGCTCGAAGTCGGCCAGGCCCATCACCTTCTCCAGCGCCGCCTCGTAGCTGATGCCCGGCGCCGGCAGCCGTGGCGCTGCCGTAGCAATAGTAGCAGTGGTATCAGACATAAAGATTTGCCTCAAAGACCTGGCGACCTCACCCCCATCGCCTCCTCTCCACTCGTGGAGAGGAGGCCATAGATAGGCCGGCGCTGCTCCCCAAGAGTGCCTAACAAGACCTCATCCTCCCTGAGGCAAACGTCACTTTTCCCTCCCGCCCGTTATGCCTCCAGGAGCCAGGCTGCCCCTGGGCACCTACCCCTGTCAGCCCCTTGTACTGGCTACTCACCTCTGTAACATGGATGCATACAGACCTGTGTAACAGGCCAGCCCCCTCTCTGGCTCTCCCCCAAAGGGGGCGAGGACAGTCCCTTCCCCCTGTGGGGGAAGGTCAGGAAGGGGGCATGCTGACCTGGGCAGCGGCCTTATGTCCATGTGCACCTTGAGTCCTGCCAGGTGTTCCACAGGTCTATGTACGCCCCTGTTACAGAGGTGTCTGGCCAGTACAAGCCCCTCAATGGGGAAGGAGTGGGGGTGAAGTCTTGTCAGGCGCTCCAAGGATGAAACCAGCCCTACTACTTTACCCTAAACTCAGTGGTCGCGTACATGGGCCGGCATTATGCCCAGGTTCATCTTGAAGGCATCGCCCAGGCCAATACGGGCGATATAGCCGATGTTGCCCCTGGGCGACATGGGCCTGAACCCGAACTCCCGCTCCACCGCGTCCAGGGAGGTCACGTTGTCCATGGTAAGCAGCTTGAGTTGCTCCGGGCTGATGGGTGGGCTGGGCGCGAGGGCATTCATGACCACCGCCACGGGGCGCATGAGGCCCAGGGGCATGTGGAACTTGACCGTCTTGACGCCCAGGGTCTCTATGACCAGGTCCAGCAGCCCCTCATAGGTGTAGTACTCAGGGCCGCCCAGGTCTATGGCCCGGCCTATGGTGTCCTGCCGCTCCAGGGCCAGCAGGATGCACCGGGCCACGTCCTCCACGGCCATGGGCTGGAAGCGTGCCTTGCCATCGCCGATGACCGGCACCAGGGGCGACATTCTGACCACGGCGGCCAGGCGGTTGAAGAACTCGTCGCCCTCGCCGAAGCCGACGGAGAACCGCAGGATGGTATAGGGTATGCCGCCGCGCACGACCTCCTGCTCGGCCAGCCAGCGGGAGTACATGTAGCGGTTGGCCGGGTCGGAACTGGCGCCTATGGCGCTGACGTGGACGAGCCGCTTCACGCCGGCCGTCGCGGCGGCCTGGACAACGTTCCTGGTGCCCTGGTAGTTCACCCGCTGGAAGGTCATGGCACCCTTCTCCCGGATGATGGCTACCAGGTGGATGACGGCGTCCGCCTCCCTGAAGGCGTCGGCCAGGGAGGCCGGGTCCAGCACATCGCCCCGCACAAGCTGGACGTTGTAGGGCTGGAGCGGGGCGGCGTGTCGCGGATCGTGCACCATGGCGCGCACGCTATGGCCCCCCTCCGCCAGGGCCTTCACTACTCGCCTGCCTACGAAACCTGTTGCTCCGGTGACCAGGACCACAGGCCCACCTCCTGCCAGGCTGCGACATGAGGGCACCGGCAGCCATCACTACAACTTTAGCGGAACCCGCGCTGGCACGCCAGGAAGCCAGGTGCAATACGGGCGGGTGAGGGTAGCGGCGGCGAACAGCGAGGGCGGCCCCAAGGGGCCGCCCTCACGCATGATGGTGGGAGGTGCGCTTCAGTCGGTCTATGACGTGGCGGCCAGCGTCTTCAGGGCGCTGCCGTTGCCGTTGATGGAGCTTACGTGGCCGTTGGTGGGCAGCAGCGCGTTGATGCGCTCGAACATGGAGGCCGCCCGGTCTATGGTGGCTTCATCTATCTCCGGCAGCAGTGCCGCCTGGTTCTGGAGCAGGTACACTGCCGGCTTATAGGGGTCGAAGCGGCCACCGGCGATGTTCTCCTTCTGGAAGTGGGCCTCCACGCGCCGGGCGATGCGCGGGTTGCTGTCGGTGATGGCCTTGAGGGTAAGCTCCCTGTGGAGCTCGGCGGCGTAGGCCTCGTTGACCAGCTTCAGGTAGAAGCCCGGCTCGAACAGGTCCTCCACGTCGGCATCCCGGACGCGGGTGACCTCGATGAGCTTGATGGGGTTGCGCCGGCGGCCCAGGATGGTCTGGTTCAGGGCATCAATGCGCTTCCTGGCCTTGGGCGTCACGTCCATCAGCACGGCCACGTTGACGTAGTTCTCGCCCAGGAGGGAGATGTAGGTGGGCAGGTTGTCGGCGCCGCCCACGGGGATGACGACCCAGCGCGGGTCCAGGCCCATGCGTCCCCTGGCGGTCACGGCGTCGCCCAGCACCTTGAGATAGACCAGGTCCGAGGCGCTGTTGACCAGGATGCAGTGGGGCGCCAGGAACAGCGTCTGGGCCAGCTTGTAGCCCAGGGCCACCTGTAGCGGGTAGATAGTGTCCTGGTCGTTGCGCAGCACGTCATCGCTGATGAACGTCCCCCTGTCCTCCACGTCCTGCACCGTGCGGACGCGGTCCAGATGGGCCAGGTTGATCATGAAGGGCGAGTGGGTGGTGTAGATGACCTGGTGCTTGGGGGCCAGCCGCTCGTCTATGAAGCGCAGGAAGTCGTTCTGGGCCATGGCGTGCAGGCTGAGGCCAGGCTCGTCCAGCAACAGCACCAGGTCCGTGCTCTCGTCGCCCTCAAGCTGGGAGAAGTACACCAGGAAGGAGAAGAACCACACGAAGCCCTTGGAGCGCTCGTCGAAGGGCACCGAGACGCGGTGCCGGTTGTTCCAGATACGCACGTGCAGGATGGTGCCCTCGTTCAGGGGCGGAGGGTCTTTGGGGTTGGCGTTGGACAGGTCGAACTCCACCCGGAGCTGCTTGTTCTGGTTCCAGAACTTGAAGATCTCGTCAGATATGCCGATGGAGGCCGACTCCAGCTCGGCCTTGATGTGCTCGTAGTTCAGCTCGTTCTCCAGGTCCTCCATATTGGCGCCCACCATGGAGAGCAGGGAGAGGAAGGTCCTGTCGGAGTCGCTCAGCTCCTGCTTGTTCTCCCAGCGGCGGCGCAGGTCCTGGATGGAGATGCGGCCCCGCATGGTGCTGTAGTCATCGAAGTAGACGAACCTGGGCATGAACCTGTCCAGGTACTGCTCCACCTGCTGCCTCAGGCTGGTCTGGAAGCGCTCGGAGAGGTGGGAAAGCAGCCGCTGGACCGAGGAGGGCTTGACCTCCAGGGCCTGGAGGCGCTCGATAAGCTCCTGGCAGGTCTCGGCCTTTTCGGCGTGCTCGTGGACCTCCACGGGCAGCCCGGCGCCGGCCAGCACGTGGCGGACCACGGCCCGCTCGTCCAGGTTGACCTCCCAACGGCGCACGTTGGCGTAGTCCTTGCTCACTGCGATGATGGGCGAGGCCAGGATGCCCTGGCCCAGGTCGGCCTCGATCTCGTGAAGCTCCCGCTCGGATAGCTCAAACTCGGCGGTGACGGCCACGGCGGGGTTTTCCTTGTGGACCCTCTTGTAGCGGACGTACCCCTTCCTGGGGTAGTCCATCAGGTCGAAGTTGCCGCCTATGCCGTAGGCGGGATTGAGCTTCCTCAGGGCCTGCAAGAAGCACGTTTTGCCCGACTCGTTCTTCCCCACCAGGCAGGTAACGTCATCAATGGGTACCCAGCCCGAGTCATCTATGCTCTTGTAGTTGGTCACCCTGGCTCGAATAAGCTTCATGGGTCCTCCCTTCGGCAGGCCCAGGGCACAGTCTGGACCCGGCCCTGACGTTTTTCTTACAGGCTGACGGCGGACACTCCAGGAGCATCCTGGTAGCGGGGAAGCGGGAACAGTCTGGGAAGAGTTTGAGAAAAATGTCAGTCGTCTGACCTGGTGAAAGCCTAAAGGAGTGTTTAAGACCAACGCAAGGTATTTGAAGGCTATTGTGCGGCGTTTCTGGCGGCGCTGCCGGAACAGGTCTGGCCCTGCCCTGCCCGCCCGGACCTCACCCCGTAAGCCCCTCTCCAGCCTGCTCTGAGCTTGCCGAAGAGTGGAGAGAGGGCCATAGATAGGCCAGCGTTGTGCCCTTGAAGGCTGGGGGTAAGGTCTCCGGGGTGTGGCGGGAGGCGCGCCGGCGCTACGACTGTTGCTGCGGCTGCTGGGGCGCGTCGCCAGGGGCGGGCTGCTGGCCGCCGGTGAGCGCCCTGGTCCGCGAGAGCTTCTGCTGCTCCCACTCGGAGCGGTATATCTCCATGAAGATGAAGTCCATGCCGCTGCGGCGGACCTTCTTCACCTCGCGGAACCCGGACTTGGCGAAGGAGCGCCGCGCCCGGTGGTTCCACTCCAGGGTGTGGAGATAGACGCGCTTTATAGGCGTAGTGGTGAAGATATGCTCCAGCAGGGCGTTGACCGAGTCGGTGCCGTAGCCCTTGCTCCAGTAGTTGCGGTCGCCGATCATGATGCCCAGCTCGGCCTCGCCCTGGCGGAGGTCTATGTCGTAGTACATGCAGTTGCCGATGTGCTTGCCTTCCAGGGTGTCTATGGCCAGCCGGCGGGACCGGGGGTTAGGGTACTCCAGCTCTTCCCTGGAGTACCTGAGGAAGTCTTCGTAGGGCAGGTTTATGGGACGGGTAGCGTCCAGACGGGACAGCTCCTCGTCTGTGCGCCAGGCATAATCGTCGGCGGCATCTTCGATGCGCTTCTCGCGGAGGACAACCTTCTCGCCCCTGATCACCTCCTCACCTGGCTCTGGACTTCGCCGAGACCATTGAAAGGCCTTTCTCAACAACTTTAACCTCGTTCTCGTAAGTGAGGGTCTTCAGGGCTTCTTCGGCGGGCAGCCACCTGACAACGTCGAACTCGTGGTCGTGGAGGGAAACATCGCCCCCCTTGGGGGACATAAGGTAGAAGGATACGGTCTTGTGGCAGCGCGTGCCATCGCTGGGGCGGACAAACCAGTAGTCTATGCTGTCTATGAAGCCTTCGATTTCGACCTCCAGGCCAGTCTCCTCCTGCACCTCTCGTATGGCCGTCTGCTCGGGCGTTTCGCCGGGGTCGGGTGTCCCCTTGGGCAGTCCCCAGATAGTTGGCGAGCTACGCCCACATATGACTACCTCTACCTTGTCGTCCTCTACGCGATAGACTACCCCGCCAGTGGAAACCAGTTGCTCTACGCGTCTCTTCTTCGTCGTCTCGTCCCGCTCCTGCTAACTTGCTCAAGCTTCATTCTATGGTTGCAGCAAAAGCGCGTCAAGTGTGGCGTGGGCCTGTACAGGGACTGCTATCGTACCTGTTGGTGCCGATTATGGCGCTTTCGCCGCATTATAGCTCAAATGGCCGTTGCGCACCCGTCTTCCTCACAGGAAAATGTTACCTATCAGGGGCCAGGGCGTCAGGCCGGGCGTGGCGCTCTGGCCCCTGCCCGCGACTGCGGGCGAGGCCGCGGCCACCGGCGTCCTGCTGGCCGGAGTGGAGGCTTCTGGCCGGCAAACACATGGGCCAGCACGGGCGGAGGTTGGGATGTCCATGCAGACTGTCCTGTGGATTGTGTTCGCCGTCGTGCTGGCGGCGATGCTGGCTCTGGACCTGGGCGTGTTCCACAGGGGCGCCCACACGGTAAAGCTCAGGGAGGCCCTTACCTGGAGCGGCATCTGGATTGCCCTGGCGCTGCTCTTCAACCTGGGCATATTCCTCTGGCGGGGCCAGCAGGCCGGCCTGGAGTTCCTCACCGGTTATCTCATCGAGAAGTCCCTGAGCGTGGACAACATCTTCGTTTTCGCCCTCATCTTCAGCTACTTCAGCGTGCCCTCCCAGTACCAGTACAAGGTGCTGTTCTGGGGCGTCCTGGGGGCGCTGGTGATGCGGGCCGTGCTCATTGCCCTGGGCGTGCAGCTAATAGCCTTGTTCCACTGGGCCATATATGTCTTTGGCGGCTTCCTGGTGGTGACGGGCGTCAGAATGGCCCTGGAGAGGGACAGGGAAGTCCACCCGGAGCGGAACCCGTTGCTCAGACTGATGCGGCGCGTCGTGCCCATTACCTCGGACTACCAGGGCGACAGGCTTCTGGTGAAGCAGGCCGTCGGGTACTGCGCCACGCCGCTGCTGGTGGTGCTGGTGACCGTCGAGACGACTGACCTGGTATTTGCCATAGACTCCATCCCGGCCATCCTGGCCGTGACCAGGGACCCCTTCATCGTCTACACCTCCAACGCCTTCGCCATCCTTGGCTTGCGGGCGCTGTACTTTGCCCTGGCCGGGCTGGTGCGCCGGTTCGAGTTCCTGCACTACGGGCTTGCGGCTGTCCTGGCCTTCGTGGGCATAAAGATGGTCATCTCCGACATCTACGAGATGCCCATCACCCTGGCGCTGGGCGTGGTGGCTGCAATTCTGCTGGTGGCGGCGGTGGCATCGGCGCTGCACCCCGACACTCCCCAGCGCGAGCCTGCCTCCACCGGCCGCGCCTCGGAGCGAGATACAGGCTGAAGGGCAGCACCGTCGCCGGCCGCCTCCCGCGTGGACGGCGCAAGACAGCGCTATGCCCGGCAATACCTGTATCGAGTATCGAGGGTGGGTGGGACCGCCAGGTCATGCTTCCAGGGCTTATTGCGCCACGTTACATAGCGTCGGAAGGCGCTATCTACCAACGGCGTAGTGTTGCCCGGGATTTATCCACATGTACAAGCCCCTTGACAGGCAAACTGATGTTCTGCATAATATATCCAATTTAGCTAAGTAGGGGGTGGTTGGGGTGCGATGACTACTAAGCGAATCAACTCGACGCAGGCCCAGAATAACTTTGGCCAGGTTCTGGATGATACAACCCAAAATAGGGCCAGGTACGTTATCGAACGTCGAGGTATCCCGCAGGCCATTCTGCTAAGTTTCGACGATTTCGTCTCTCTCCTGGGAGATGACGACGAGCGCCAACACCTGTACACCATGTTAAGAGAGATACGCCCACAATATCGCCTGGGCCATGTCCTCAAACCAAAGGGCAGTCCGAAATAGTCAACCTATCGTGTCATATGGAGGCCAAAAGGTGACACTTTTGCCAGAAGTGCAATTCAAGCAGGAAGAGCAGCTTAGCCTGTTCGGGCCACGATCAGGCTATAGCCTGGCTGATAACAGTGCTACCTTTAGCGATCCAGCTTTTGCTCGCAATAAGACTACGCCCATTCATCGTTGGGTCCCATGGATCGCTGGATTCTCCAGCAGTTTTGTCAGAGATGCCCTAACCAGATACCTGCATGGTAGAAGTACAGTATTGGACCCCTTTGCGGGTGTTGGAACTACCTTGGTCGAATCTGCTCTGATGGGACACGATAGCATTGGATTTGAAATCAATCCCTATGCTGCCCTGAGTAGCCAGATAAAAGTGAATGCACATCTAATTAATATAAGCCTGCTGCATGAAGAGACCTTGAGGTTCCGACACTTCTACGAACAGTGTGTTTCTGATGGCTACGTCCCTCAGAGTAAGCCGCCAAGAGGTTTCCGAACACGGGCTCCGTTTTACAGCCCCGAAGTGCTACGTAAAGTCTTAATAATACAGGACTTCATTAATACTATCTGCAACCCAAGTCTGCATTCCTTATTTAGATTAGCTTTCGCATCAACGATGGTGCAGTATTCTAATTACTCCTACGAGCCCAGTCTAGGAAGGCGAGCTAGTGTAGACAAAGAAGAAGTCCATGATTTCCCGGTTGGCCTTGCCATCCTTCAAAAGCTAACAGAAATGGCGGAAGACATTAAATGGTATAAGGCGAAACTTTCCATATCTGATGTCAAAGTACAAATGATCAATGACTCTTTCTTTGATTATCAAAAATATCTTGCTCCCGATCAAGTTGACCTAATCGTTACCTCACCACCCTATCTTAACAACTATCATTACAATAGAAATACACGACCACAATTGTATTGGTTAGGATATACTAAATGTCCTAAGGATTTTGATAAACTTGAGAATTCAAACTTCGGGAAGTACTGGCAAACTGTTCGAGACCAAGAATGTGTGAAGTTGAACTTTCATCTGCCCAACTCGGATCTAGAAGAGCGACTAGCGGAACTCAGAAGTCTTCACACTGAAAGAGGGATCTATGGGGGCAATGGCTGGGCCAACTATGCCGCCTCATATTTCAATGATTGCTACCGCTTCGTTGTTGGTGTCAAACATGTACTCAAGCCCGGTGCTACAGCTATAATTGTAATTGGAAACAGCATATTACAGGGTATATTAATACCAACCGATCAATATTTAGGCAGAATTGCTGAAACGATTGGACTGGAACTAGTTCGTATTGAAACTCCCAGAGCGGCTCGAGTAGGGAACAGCATTATTCAGTCAAGTGTTCGAGTTGCAAAGGCTCAAAAATCCCATCAGCTATACGAAGCTGTCCTTGAATTGAAGAAGCGTGCTTAAGTTAAAGCCTGTTTGACCCTTGCAATTATATCTTCTAATCGCGGTGGGTCTCCTGTTAATCGAGATGCCCAATCTCTACCAGAATGCAAAACATCCCAGGCAGATTTAGCCTGGTTGTACCGTCCTCTGCCAGGATCGTGATTACCGAAACCATCCACTACAGTGTTCCAAATAGGCTTGTATCGTCTGATTAGCATAGCTTCTACTGGTACAACTAGATCGCTTTCCACACCAGTGAGGATCATAAAACGGCATTTGAAGTCTTCAATGCGCAGATTGGATACCTGGATAATACTTCTTGCATGTTCTGCTAACCTTTGGTACAGGTCTCTGGTTTTCGGATTCGGAAATACGTGCTGTTCTCCATCCTGGTGGAACAGCTTTGCCGACGTAAATGGGTTGAATGCACTTCTCCCGGTTCAAGTTGGCAATCACAGCGTAAAGCTCGAAAGTACCTGTATAGTACAGTGCATAGACGCCTGGGCCAATGAATTGACCTGGAGGGGGTAGGTTGTGCACTGGCGTTTCAACGAAGAATTGGATGGCATCATTGACGACACTCCGGAATTTACTTGATCGAAATATGTGCGCGCTAAAGTCAAAAGATTCCGTGTTCATGGTTCATCCTGCCTTGCTCTACCTCCCCTTCAGGTAGGCACGCAGAGGCTTGATGTTGTAGCTGCCGTCGCCGTTGACCAGGCTTTCCACGGCGGCGCGGGCCGTGTCCAGGGACGTGAAGCAGGGGATGCGACGCTCCACGGCGGCACGCCGGATGTAGAAGCCGTCCTGCAGCGTGGCCCGGTTGCCGGTGACGGTGTTGACCACGGCGTTCACCGTGCCGTCCAGGATGATATCCACCACGTTGGGGTGCCCCTCGTTGAGCCGCTTGGGCACGGCCACCACCGGCACTTCCAGCGCCCTGATCATGGCCGCCGTACCCTCGGTGGCGTAGAGCCTGTAGCCCACCCTGGCCAGGTCCTTGATGAGGGGCACCGCCTCCGCCTTGTCCCGGTCGGCGATGCTCAGCAGCATGGCCCCGCGCGGCGGCAGCCCCAGGCCCGCGGCCAGCAGCGCCTTGGCCACCGCCGAGCGGAAGTCGTAATCTATGCCCATGACCTCGCCCGTGGACTTCATCTCAGGCCCCAGGTAGGTGTCCACGCCCCGCAGCTTGGACATGGAGAACACCGGGGCCTTGATGCCCACCAGCTTCTGCTTCCTCCACAGGCCGCTCTGGTAGCCCAGCTCCTTCAGGCTCCTGCCCAGCATGGCCTTGATGGCCAGCTTGACCATGGGCACGCCCGTTACCTTGGAGATGAAGGGCACCGTGCGGCTGGCCCGGGGGTTGACCTCAATGACGTAGACCTCGGTCTTGCCGCCGCTCCTGCCGGCCCAGGGGCTGCGGTAGGCCGGCCCGCCCACCACGACGTACTGGATGTTCATCAGGCCCCTGACCTGCAGCGCCCGCCCGATGCGTATGGTGTAGCCCACGATGGTGTTGACCTCGTCCTCGGTGAGGGTCAGGCCGGGGTAGATGGCCATGGAGTCGCCGCTGTGGACGCCGGCCCGCTCCACGTGCTCCATGATGCCGGGCACCAGCACTGTGTCGCCGTCGCAGACGGCGTCCACCTCCACCTCGCGGCCCTCCAGGTACTTGTCTATGAGGACGCGCCGGCCGCCGCCGGCCTCCAGGGCGCTGGTCATGTAGCGCACCAGCTCGGAGGCGTTCTGGACTATCTCCATGGCGCGGCCCCCCAGGACGTAGCTGGGGCGCACCAGCACCGGGTAGCCGATCTCCTGGGCCACGCTCAGCGCCTGCTCCAGGTTGGTGACGGCGGCGCCCGGCGGGTTGGGGATGCCCACCCGGGCCAGGAACTCCTCGAAGAGGTGCCGGTCGGAGGCGATGTCTATGGACTGGGCCGTGGAACCCAGAATGGGCAGCTCGGCCCTGTCCAGCACCTGGGACAGGTTGATGGCCGTCTGCCCGCCGAACTGGACGATGGAGGGCGGCACCGACACGTCCCTGTCGGGCGTCAGCACCGCCTCGTTCTCGATGATGTCCCGCACGCTCTCCTCGTCCAGCGGCTCGAAGTACAGGCGGTCGCTGGTGTCGAAGTCGGTGGACACCGTCTCGGGGTTGGAGTTGACCATTATGCTCTTCACGCCCTCCTCCTGGAGCGCCCAGGCGGCGTGGACGGAGCAGTAGTCGAACTCGATGCCCTGGCCGATGCGGATGGGGCCGCTGCCCACCACCAGCGCCTTGTTGTCGCGGAGTGGCGCGGCCTCGTTCTCCTGCTCGTAGGTGCTGTAGAAATAGGGCGTCTCGGCCTCGAACTCGGCGGCGCAGGTGTCCACCATCTTGTACACGGGCCGGATGTCCCACTGCTGGCGCAGGTAGCGCACCTGCTCGGCGGAGCGGTCGGTCAGCACGCCGATGCGGTCGTCGCTGAAGCCCAGGCGCTTGGCCTCCCGCAGCAGCCGGGATGTCATGGTCTCCGAGATGAGCCGCTGCTCCATGTGGGCGATGCGCTGGAAGGCGCGGGTGAACCAGGGGTCTATGCCCGTGCGGCGGGAGATTTCCTCGGGGCTAACGCCGCGCCGCAGGGCGGCCAGGACGGCCCACAGCCGCTCGTCGTGGGGGTGCAGCGGCGTGCGCTCCAGGATAGACTCGGCGGGGCCTTCCCAGTCGGCCCGCTCCCACAGGATGGAGCGGCCGGTGATCTCCAGGGAGCGCACGGCCTTCTGGAAGGCGGCCTCGAAGGAGCGGTCTATGGCCATGACCTCGCCGGTGGCCTTCATCTGCGTGCCGATGGCCCGGTCGCCCCTGGGGAACTTGTCGAAGGGCCAGCGGGGTATCTTGACCACGCAGTAGTCCAGGGCTGGCTCGAAGGCGGCCAGGGTCTTCTTCGTGACGGCGTTGGGTATCTCGTCCAGGCGCTTGCCCACGGCGATCTTGGCGGCCACGCGGGCGATGGGGTAGCCCGTGGCCTTGCTGGCCAGCGCCGAGGAGCGGCTGACGCGGGGATTGACCTCGATGACATAGTAGGGAGATACTCCCCCGTTCCCCTCCTTACCAAGGGGGGATACGCCACCGGGCAGCGTGGCGGCCACCACGTCGCCGGGCTGGAGGGCGAACTGGATGTTGCAGCCGCCCTCGATACCCAGGGCGCGGATGATCTTGAGGCTGGCCGTGCGCAGCATCTGGTACTCTTTGTCCGTCAGCGTCTGGCTGGGCGCCACGACGATGCTGTCGCCGGTGTGGACGCCCATGGGGTCAATGTTCTCCATGTTGCAGATGGTGATGCAGTTGTTGGCGCCGTCGCGCATCACCTCGTACTCGATCTCCTTCCAGCCCACCAGGGAGCGCTCCAGCAGCACCTGGTGGATGGGGCTGACGGCCAGCCCGCCGGAGACAATCTCCTCGAACTGCTCCAGGGTGTTGGCGATGCCGCCGCCGGTGCCGCCCAGGGTGTAGGCCGGGCGCACCACCAGGGGCAGGCCCAACTCCCGCAGGGCCTTGCGCGCCTCCTCCATAGTGTTGACGATGACACTGGGCGGCACCGGCTCGCCGATGTCCAGCAGTAGCTGGCGGAACAGGCCCCGGTCCTCGGCCTTCCTGATGGTGTCGACCTGGGTGCCCAGCAGCCGGACGTTGTACTTTTCCAGCACGCCGGCGTTGGCCAGGTCCACGGCCAGGTTCAGGCCGGTCTGGCCGCCCAGGGTAGGCAGCAGGCCATCGGGGCGCTCGGCCTCGATGATCCTGGTGAGCACCTCCACGGCCAGCGGCTCGATGTACACGATATCGGCGATGTCCTCGTCGGTCATGATGGTGGCGGGGTTGGAGTTCACCAGCACGGTGGTGACGCCCTCCTCCCGGAGGGCCTTGCACGCCTGGGTGCCGGCGTAGTCGAACTCCGCCGCCTGGCCGATGACTATCGGCCCCGAGCCTATGACGAGGACTTTGGATGGTTTGGCATTCATCAGCTTATCCCTGGACTATTGGATTATAGGCACCCTATTTCACCCAAGCAGGTAGCCTTGGATGATATTCACTTACGTATGCGGCGGGCTATCCTGGCCCCCTTCCTGGCCTTCCCCCACTGGGGGAAGGGACTATTCTCGCCCCCCCCTTTGGGGGAGAGCCGGAGAGGGAGCAGATGCTGGCATCTGTCAGGCTACCTGCTCAGCGCCTGGCGGTTATCTGGTACTTGTAGGCGCTCAGGTGGCCGTACCCCTCGCCGTACTCGAAGTACCCGGCGACCTTCACTTTGCAGACCTCCTCCGGCGGCACCGTGGCCGTCTGGAAGCAGTCCTCCCTGGACTCGATGGTGCTCGGGTCCAGCCAGATGGCAGGCTCTGTGAGGTAAACCATCTCTCCCTGCCGGTAGGTGGACTCGCCCAGGGCGCTGGTCTCGAAGGCGCTCAGGTAAAAGCCCTCGGTCCTGACGAACTTACCGTCATAGCGCTCCGGGCTGGACGTGAGCTGGCTGATGGTGACATCGTCAGCCTGGCTATTGCCGCCGCAGGACAGGCTGACAATCAGCAACACGACGGCGAGAGCGCCTGCAAGGGCCATCCATACCTGCGAGAGCCAATAATTTGTGCGAGCCATGCTTCTAGATGATGCCACGGAAAGTGTTGGCCCGGTGAATGAAGGCGGGGTCAGGCCATTGCCGGCGGTCGTGCGGCAGGTGAATCCGCCCCAGTGAACCTTCCAGTTCCGCCAGTCCGCCATCCCGTCCGCTCTCTCTGATCTCATCCACCTTCTGCCTGTTCACGTGCATCCTCAAATCCTCATCAAGGTAAATCAGGCCCCGGTCGAAAGCCCGATGATAGCTCGGAGACAATGCGATCCCGTTTCGAACGTCATCGATGCTTTCAGATCCCGCAGACACCGGAAGTATGTGAGCAGCTTCCACCAGTTCCAATTGCCACCTGGTAACTGCGCATCGATAGTCATATGCTTGTAGAACCTTTAAACGAAAATTTGCCGCCCTTGCCCACCGCGCCGTTTCGTGTACTAAGCGTCGACGCTCGCGTGCTATAGGTGCCAAGTCTGCCTGTGTGATCTGCTCAAGATTGGCCGCCCTAGTAAGAGCTTGAAGCAAGGGCCCTGTTGCTCCATACCTATGTAGTTCCCGTGCATTTTGACAATAGAGCAAGAAATGGTCATACCTGATACCTACGGCGATTTCGTCATTCGTCTTGCGGTTAAATCCTAGGCCGTACTGTAGCGCATCATGAAGGGCCTGAATGCTAATTTGAACAGAGGGAGATCCTTCCGTGAATGCAGAGTGGCGAGTGAGGTCAAAACCTGCAAACACTCGAAGATTTGGCTCAAAGCCTACCAAGATGGTCAGTCCACGTGGGTTTTGCTCCAGCGGCGGCGTAACTGATGTCATTTGAATCCGATATTCACCTGGTAGAGACCGACGCCCTCCATGTGTGAGCGTCCAGATATACACCCATAGACCGATGGTGTCATCCTTGAATGAAACCAGAAAGCGAAGAGGATGCCTCCTACTTGATGGCTCCAGCAGACCGTTACCACCTGATTCCTCTATTGCATGCAGAAGGGCTCTTCCAAGTGCTGTGCGAGATACAGATGGCATTCCTCATCCCATGTCAAGGTCGTTATCCGTGTCCGGCAACGATGTAATTGGCTTAGCAAATGGCCGAGTTTTACCGCCATCTTTCGGAAGCGGGTCGTCAAATGCGTCGTTCCACAATAGACCAGGGCGATAGATTTTATAGTAGTTTGCTTCCGATTCTATAACCTTGGGAGTCTTTGCTTGGCCTGACCCAATGAACCTTCCCTGAGCTCCTAATAGGTATTCTTTTTCAATATCTACACAGATCCATCGCCGCTGTAAACGGTCCGCCACTTCTCCGGTAACACAGCTGCCCGCAAATGGGTCCACTACCAGATCACCCACATCGGTAAGAAAGCGTATGAAGAATTCTGGGATCACCCCGGGGAATCTGGCCGGATGGGGTGCAATGCAGTTTTCCTCACAATAACGCAAGTATCGGGAATTGCTGTCGGTGTTGGCTGCGGCAATTAGATTGGGCGGTATGGCTGCTCCGTTATTTTTTGAAAACTTGTGGCTGATGTCATGACCACTGGGACGTTTTTTGGGGCGGTAGCCATTGGAAAGCAACTGATGCATACTATCACTGTACGGCATGAGAACCCGGCGATTGCTCGCTTTCGGCCAAGGCGTGCGAGACAGCCAGAATATGAGATTGACAGCATCCTTGACCCTGATTCTGCGTATGTTGACCCATTCTGCGGGTGTTGGAAGGCGAGAAGGGTTCCACCAGAAGAATTCCTGCGCGAGATGAAATTCGAAGTCTTTGCATAAGGTGATTAATAATTCATACTGATAAAGACTCTTTGTGGGAACGCCTGGTTTCCATGCCCCACCAATGTCGATGACTAATGATCCTTGCGGTTTCAGAATGCGTTGGAACTGCGAAGCGAATGGCCGAAACCAGTCAACGTAATCGTCAGCATCGGCGTTGCCGTATTCCTTCTTCCGCACGAGACCGAAAGGGGGGCTGGTGACGATCAGGTCTACCGATTGGTCACCTATGTGGCGACTCATGAAGTCAACTGAGTCCGCCCAATAGGCAGCCCCGAAGATCGTCTTGATGCAGAGTTCAGGCTCGGAGGGCCCACCGCGGTTTGGACCACCCCTGGGCGACCTGGCTTGTGATCTGTCTGTGTTGTTCATGGAGGCTCGCTTGCGAAGAATGGGGTCTGGACAACTGGGAGAGTGTCCGATGCTAATGGTAGTGAGCGCGCCAAGAGATTAGCACACACGTTTCATGCTGTCTAGGTGTCCCGGTTGTCATGTTCATAGGGGGTATTGCTCAGGCCCTCGTTCCCCCTTTCTCCTTCAAGTACTCCACCACCTTATCGGGGAAGTTTATGGTCATGCCATCGGCGCCGGCGTCCACGACGCGGCGCATAAGCTCCTCGTTCTCCACGCCCCAGGCGCGGACGCCGAAGCCCTGGCGGTGCAGGCGCTCCACCAGCGCCGGCGTTACAACGTTGGCCCGGGGGCAGACCTGGGCCAGCCCCAGTTGCCTGGCCTGCTGGATGATGTCGTCGGTGGCCTCGCCCACCAGCCAGCCGGCGGGCAGCTCCGGGGCGTAGGCCCTGGCCTCCTCCAGCCGGACCTTCTGGAAGGAGGTGATGGTCACGCTGTCGGCGACGCCGTAGCCGCGCACCAGGTCGGCGGTGCGCTGGGACAGGCCCTCGGCCCTGGCCTTGATCTCGATGTGGAAGTACAGCCGGCCCTTGTAGTGCTCCAGCAGTTGGCCCAGCGATGGGACGCGCTGGCCGGCGAACTGGGGCGCGAACCAGGAGCCGGCGTCCAGCGCCTGAAGCTGCGCCAGTGCCAGTGCCGCCACCGGCCCCTTGCCGTTAGTGGTGCGGTCCACCGTGTCGTCGTGGATGACCACGATGTGGCCGTCCCTGGTGAAGTGCACGTCCAGTTCCACGTGGTTGACACCCAGGGCCAGGGCCTTATCGAAGGCAGCGAAGGTGTTCTCCGGCGCGTAGGACGACGCCCCCCGGTGGGCGATGACGAGGAATTGAGTTGCGGACATCAAAGCTTCCTCCTTCCTCGGTACATCTAGCCTTCTGACTCGTACATCCGCAGCCCGGGTATGTGCCGAAAGTCACTGTCCTTGGCGAACAGCCTGCACCCGTATTCCAGGGCCACGGCACCTGTGATAATGTGCGGTCCGCGCTCTCCGGCGTCAGCCTTACCCGCAGCACCTGGCTGGCGTAGACGGGCAGGGGGAACTCCGGCGCCACCAGCCGCAGCATATCCTCAGCGTCGCATAGCTCCACGTGGGGAGAGCGGGCCACGTACCGGGCCATCTCCAGGTAGTTGGCCTCGCCGGCTGCGATGAGTGCCGCTGTCGAGAAGTCCGTCAGCACCCTGGCCACCTACCTCGGATGCTCCCGTACCATGTCCAGGAATCGGTCGAACAGGTACTCGTTGTCGCGGGGGCCGGGCGAGGCCTCCGAGTGGTACTGGATGCTCATGACGGGCAGCGACCTGTGGCGCAGCCCCTCCACCGTGCCGTCGTTGAGGTTGACGTGGCTGACCTCCAGCTCCGGCGGCAGGCTGTCGGCGTCCACGGCGTAGCCATGGTTCTGGGCGGTGATGTACACCAGGCCGGTGCTCAGGTCGCGCACCGGGTGGTTGCCGCCCCTGTGGCCGAACTTGAGCTTGAAGGTGCGCCCGCCGAAGGCCCGGGCGATGACCTGGTTGCCCAGGCAGATGCCCATAACCGGCACCCGGCCGGCCAGGCCCCTTGCTGTCTCAGCTACGTAGCCCAGCAGCTCCGGGTCGCCAGGCCCCGGCGACAGGATGATGCCGTGGGGCTTCAGCGCCAGCACGTCCTCAGCCGAGGCCGTGGCCGGGACGGCCATGACCTCGCAGCCCCTGGAGTGCAGGATACGCAGGATGTTGTACTTCAGGCCGCAGTCGGTGACCACGATGCGGTAGCGCCCCGTGCCGTGCGGCGGCCCGGCCACGCCGGCGGCGGACTGGTCCCACTGGTACAGGTGGGGCGTACTCACCCGTGCCACGAAGTCCACCTCGCCATAGCTGGGCAGCTCTCGCAGGCGTGCCAGCGCCCGCTCCGGCGGCTCGTCCACGGCGATGATGCCCATCATGACTCCACGGCTGCGCAATCGCCTGGTGATGGCGCGGGTGTCCACGCCGCTGATGCCTGGTACGCCCTGGGAGGCCAGGAACTCGTGCAGCGTCGTGGTGCTCAGCATGTGGCTGGGCTGAAGGCAGTGCTCCCTGACCACGAAGCCGGCCACCTGCACCCTGCGCGACTCGAAGTCGCGCTCGTTGATGCCGTAGTTGCCGATGAGCGGGTATGTGGGCACCACGATCTGCCCGGCATAGGAGGGATCGGTCAGCATCTCCTGGTAGCCGGTCATGGAGGTGTTGAAGACCACCTCGCCGTGGGCGCTGACCTCAGCGCCAAAGGCCTGCCCGCTGTACACGGCGCCGTCTTCAAGGACGAGATGTGCTGGTTTGGCCATGAATCCCTCGCTATCCCTTCGTGATAGGAAGAAGGCGGACCTTGATTTGCCCTTTGATTACGCCAAACTGGCCCGCTTTTGCCGGCCTCCGAGTGACTCAGATTTTCGCAGCTTCGTACCTTACCTCTCCCCCCACCAGCGTCGCCACCACGCGGCCGCGGAGGGTGGCGCCCTCCAGAGGCGTGTTCTTGCCCCTGGAGGCGAACTGGCTGGTGTCCACTACCCACTGGGCGTTGGGGTCGAAGATGGTGACGTCCGCTGGCGAGCCAGGCCTCAGGGTTCCCAGGTCTTTGCGGCCCAGGAAGCGGGCCGGGGCCAGCGTCAGCTTCTCCACTAGCAAGGGCAGGCCGATGCGCCCGGCGTGCACCAGCCCCATGAGCTGGCCCAGCGCCGTCTCCAGCACGCTGATGCCGAAGGCCGCCTCCTGAAAGGTGCATAGCTTCTCCACCTGGTTGTGGGGCGCGTGGTCGGTGGCGATGAAGTCAATGGTGCCATCGGCCAGGCCCTCGACCATGGCCTCCACGTCGGCGCGGCCGCGCAGGGGCGGGTTCACCTTGGCGCGGGTGTCGTAGGCGTCGGGCGTCAGGGCCGCGAAGGGCGCGCCCATGTGGCGATAGCCCAGGACGGCCTCATCGGTCAGAGTCAGGTGGTGGGGCGTCACCTCGCAGGTGACGTTGATGCCCCTGTCTTTGGCCCTGCGGACCAGCTCCAGCGTCCCGGCGGCGCTGACGTGGGCCAGGTGGATGCGCCCTCCGGTAAGCTCGGCCAGGGAGATGTCCCGGGCGGCCATGATCTCCTCGGCGGAGTTGGGGATGCCCTTCAGCCCCAGCCGGTTGGAGACCCAGCCCTCGTTCATGACGCCGCCCTTGAAAAGCTCCTCCACCTGGCAGTGGTTGATGATGGGCAGGCCCTCTAGAGAGCTGTAGCTCAGGGCCTGGCGCATGATGTTGGCGTCGGACACCGGGTTGCCGTCGTCGCTGAAGCCGATGACGCCTGCCCTGGCCAGCTCCGCCATCTCGGCCAGTTCCTTGCCCTTGCTGCCCCTGGTCACGCAGCCGATGGGCAGGACACGGACGCTGCCATCCTCCCTGGCCCTGGTCAGCACGTAGTCCACCGTGGCCTGGGTGTCCATGGTGGGGTTGGTGTTGGGCATGGCGCAGACGGTGGTGAAGCCGCCCCTGGCTGCCGCGCGGGTGCCGGTGGCGATGGTCTCCTTGTACTCGTAGCCTGGCTCCCGAAGGTGGCAGTGCAGGTCTATGAAGCCTGGGCACACCACCAGCCCGGCGGCCTCGATGACGCGGGCGCCTTCGGGCGGGCTGATGTGCCCGTCCACGCCCCTGACCACGCCGTCCTGGATGAGCAGGTCCGCCACACGGTCGAGGCCCTGGCTGGGGTCTATGATGCGGCCACCTTTAATAAGCGTCTGTACCACTGGCTTTCACCTGTCAGAATACTCTTGTTCAGACCTGTCAGACATTCGCTGGTCCGGGGGCTTATCTCCTTTCCCTCACGGGCGTCACGACGCTGTACAGCAGCGCCATGCGTACCGCGACGCCGTTGGTCACCTGCTCCTCGACGACGGAGTGGGCGCCGTGGGCCACCTCGGGGTCTATCTCCACGCCCTCGTTCATAGGCCCCGGGTGCATGACCAGCACGTGAGGCTGGGCCAGCTCCAGGCGCCGGGGCGTGATGCCGTAGAGCCGCGAGTACTCCCGCAGCGTCGGCAGATGGCCCGCCTGCTGGCGCTCCAGTTGCAGCCGCAGCGCCATGACCACGTCAGCGCCCTCCAGGGCGCGCTCCACCTTCGTCTCGACCTGCACCGAGGCGAAGGGGTGGCCTTCGGTCTTGCGGAAGCCGTTGAGGAAGTCCGTTGGCAGCAGCGTCGGCGGGGCGCAGAGTACTACCTGGGCGCCCATCCTGGTCAGGCCCCACAGGTTGGAGCGCGCCACGCGGCTGTACAGGATGTCGCCCACGATGGCTACCTTCAGCCCCTCGATGCGGCCCAGGTGGGCCTTGATGGTGTACATGTCCAGCAGCGCCTGGGTCGGGTGGGCGTGGGTGCCGTCACCGGCGTTGATGACGCAGGCGTCCAGGTAACGGGCCAGGAAGTGCGGCGCGCCGGAGTGGGGATGGCGTATGACGATGATATCGGCGTTCATGGCCTGGAGGGTCAGGGCGGTGTTGTACAGCGACTCGCCCTTCTCCACGCTGCTGCCGCTGCCGGAGACGTTGATGACGTCGGCGCTGAGCACCTTGCCCGCCTGCTCGAAGGACACGCGGGTGCGGGTGCTGGCCTCGTAGAAGACGGTGATGACGGTCTTGCCCCGCAGTGTCGGCACCTTCTTGATGTCGCGGCGCAGCACCTCCTTCATGACGCTGGTATTCTGGAGGACGGCCTCGATTTCCTCCCGGGTGAAGTCGTCCAGGTCCAGGATGTGCCTGCGCGTCATGGGCGCGATGGCCTGGGGCTGCTCGGCGGTGTGGGCTGGCTCCTGCTGTGCTATTCGCCTTGTCTGGATCATGCCTTTCCCTTCCTGAGGATCACTACCTCGTCTACCCCGTCAATCTCCGTCACGCGGACCTGCACCTCCTCGTCCTGGGAGGTGGGTACGTTCTTGCCCACGTAGTCGGCCCTGATGGGGAGCTCACGGTGGCCGCGGTCCACCAGCACGGCAAGCTGTATCTGGCTGGGACGCCCGAAGTCGTTGAGGGCGTCCATGGCGGCGCGGATGCTCCTGCCGGTGAACAGCACGTCATCCACCAGGACGATGCGCTGGCCCTGGATGTCCACGGGTATCCTGGTGGGACGCATCACCTGGCGCACCTTGCCGGAGATGTCATCACGATAGAGGGCTATGTCCAGTTCACCCACCGGCACCTCCTGGCCCTCGAACTCCTTGATAAGCAGGGAGAGGCGCTGCGCCAGTGGTACACCTCGGGTGTGGATGCCCATGAGGAGGACGTTATCGGCCCCGCCGTTGCGCTCCAGTATTTCGTGGGCGATGCGCGTCAGGGCGCGCCGGATCTCGTCTGCCGAGAGGATGGTCTTTTCGGGCACTAAAAAACCTCTTGCCTGCTGGCTGGCAAGAGGTCCGGGCGCAGTCTATGAGGGTACTCCACGCTGGTGGAGACTATAGGTCCGACCTTGCCAGCCTCACAGGGCTGACTTAAAGGTCCGCTATTGCGAACACCTTGGAAGGCTTCAGGCCATTTTTGTTATTGTAAACCAACGGGCAATGTATGTTCAAGCACAGCGGGTGCGAGTTTTCGCGGGCTTTCGTGGGGATGTCAGGGCAAGCGCCGCCAGACCTCACCCCGTAGCCTCATCTCCACGTGTGGAGAGGGGGGGGGCCATAGCTCAGCCGACGCTGTGCCCTTATACCCAGGGGCGGTATAATGTTGGACGCAAGAGGGTGAAGGCGCCACTGCTCACCCGGACCCTTTCGAGGGATACACATGGCCATCAACAAGGTGGTAGCCTCCTGCGCCGAGGCCGTGGCCGACATTCCTGACGGCGCGACCATCATGACCGACGGCTTCGGAGGCCCTGGCGGCATGCCCCAGGACCTCATCCTGGCCCTGCGGGACCACGGCGCCCGGGGCCTCACCATCATCAGCAACACGGCGGGGATAGCCAGCGCCATCGGCTTCGGCACCAGGCCCGGCGACCGGCCCGTGGACATAGGCATACTTATCGAGAATGGCCAGGTGAGGAAGGTCATAGCCTCCTATCCCGTGTCGCCGTCGCCCTCCAGGCCCACGGCCTTCGAGCTGGCCTACCGCGAGGGCAAGGTGGAGCTGGAGCTGGTGCCCCAGGGCACGCTGGCGGAGCGCATCCGCGCCGGCGGTGCCGGCATCCCGGCCTTCTACACTCCCACCGGCGTCGGCACGCTCATCGCCCAGGGCAAGGAGACGCGCATCTTTAACGGGCGCGAGTACCTGCTGGAGTACGCCCTGACGGCGGACTTCGCCCTCATCAAGGCCCACAGGGCCGACAGCCTGGGGAACCTGGTGTACCGGGGCACTTCGCGTAACTTCAACGGCGTCATGGCCACGGCGGCGCGCACCACCATCGTGGAGGTGGACGAAATCGTCGGGCCTGAGGAGCTTGACCCGGCCTACATCCACACGCCAGGGATTTACGTCCAGCGCATCGTGCAGTCCTCCAAGCGAGGTTGACCATGGCAACGAAGCCCCGCCTTGACCGCGAAGTCATCGCCATGAGGGTCGCCAGGGAGTTCCAGGACGGCGACGTGGTGAACCTGGGCATCGGCATACCCACGCTGTGCTCCCAGTTCGTCCCCGAGGGCCGCACCGTGGTCTACCACAGCGAGAGCGGCGTCCTCAACTATGGGCCTATGGCTGACCCGGGCGAGGAGGACGTGGACCTGATCAACGCCGGCGGCCAGTTCCTCAGGCTGGTGCCTGGCATGTCCTTCTTCAACTCCGCCGAGGCCTTCGCCATGATACGGGGCGGCCACGTGGACGTGGCGGTGCTGGGCGCCCTCCAGGTCTCGGAGAAGGGCGACCTGGCCAACTGGATGCTGCCGGAGCGCGGCGTCGGCAACATCGGCGGCGCCATGGACCTGGCCGCCGGCGCCAGGCGTGTCATCGTCGCCATGGAGCACACCGATAAGTACGGGCGGCCCAAGATCGTCCGGGAGTGCTCCTATCCCCTGACGGGCAAGGGCTGCGTCTCCCTCATCGTCACCGACATCGCCGTTGTCCAGGTCACGCCCCAGGGCCTGGTGCTCAGGGAGGTCGCGCCGGACTGGACGGCCCAGGAGGTGCAGGAGCTTACCGGGCCGCGCCTCGTCCTCCCGCCCGACCTCAGGGAGATAACGCTGTAGCGGCCCTCGCCTCTGGCCTTCCGTGGAAGTTGACTGGGGCAATGAGCTTCAGGGCCGGACGCTGGCCTGCTCCCTGACCTTCCCCCACAGGGGGCAGGAAGGGTCCTCGCCCCCATTGGGGGAGAGCTAGACCTGTCCCCTCGGCAGGCTCGGGACAGGCTCTGAGCCTGCCGAAGGAGATGGGGCTGGTCACGTCATTACCCTGTCATGTTGTTAAAGTCCATTTCGGAAAGGGGAATGGGAGTGAGGTCGGCCAGCGCCTGCACCAGAGGCTGCCCTCATCGGTTTCTTAACTACGTGCGCTATAATCCATGGCAGGTTAAGCAGTTGGCGTGGAAAGCCCCAGCAGCAGCCCTCCACCGGCAGGCTCCTGCTGGCGGGCCACCCTCGTGGACTTTCGGGACGCCCATGCGAGTGCTTGTTGTGGAAGACGACTCCAGGATCGCCGGCTTCCTGGAGCAGGGACTGTCCGAGGCCGGGTACGCCGTTGACGTGGCCCGGGACGGCGAAGAGGGCGCGGCCTACGCCCTGGCCTCCGTGTACGATGTCATTGTCCTGGACATCATGCTGCCGAAGGAGGACGGCATGGCCCTGCTCCGCGAGCTGCGGGCCAGGGGCGTCAGGGTGCCGGTGCTGGTGCTCACGGCCCGCGATGCCCTGGACGACCGCGTTATGGGCCTGGACTCGGGCGCGGACGACTATCTGGTGAAGCCCTTTGCCTTTCCGGAGCTTCTGGCCCGCCTGCGCGCCCTGCTGCGCCGGCCGCCCATGCAGGCAGGCGCCGTCCTGCGCGTCGGCGACCTGGAGCTGGACGTAGCCCGCCGCGAGGTCAGGCGCGGCGACAGGCTGGTGGACCTCAGCCCCCGGGAGTTCTCCCTCCTTGAGTACATGATGCGCCATCCAGACCAGGTCCTGACCAGGACTCAGATCGCCGAGCATATCTGGAACTTCGACTTCTATGGGACTTCCAACGTGGTGGACGTGTACGTGGGCTACCTGCGCAGGAAGATAGCCGGCGGCGATGGCAGGCCCCTGATCCACACCGTCCGGGGCGTGGGCTACCGCATGAGCGCCCAGAGCGGCGAAGGTGGCTAGGTTGGCAGTATGGGTGCCCTCCGTGGGCCTGCGGGCGCGGATAACCGCGTGGTACGTGCTGCTGGTGGCGGTGACCCTGACGGCCTTCAGCACCTTTATTTACGTCCGGCTCCAGGGCAGCCTCATCTCCCAGATGGACACCGTGCTGGAGGCCGCCAGCTCCCAGGCGCTTTCCGGCCTGGAGAGCGAGGGCGGGCGGCTTGTCCTGGGCGAGCCGGGTATGGACTACATTGGCGAGGTCGCATCGCTTTCCCCCGGCTCCCTGGTGCTGCGCGATGGCACCGCCTTTCAGGTGACCGACGCCACCAGGCTGGCCGTCCCGCTGGCCGTCGGCATGGAGGTGGAGGTCGAGGCCGCGCTGTCCGGCGGCCGGCTGGTGGCCCTGCGAGTTGACGAGGCGGACAGCGACGAAGTGGCACAGGGCCAAGGCCCGGCGGCCCCTGAGGGACCTGTCGCGGACGAGTTCGTGTTCCGGGTGGTGGGCCTGGATGGGTCGGTATGGGACGGCTCAGACGGCCTCACGTCCCTGCCCTTCCCGCTGCCACAGGGGCCAGGCTTCGTCACGGTGCGGTCTGAGGACGGGGCCTGGCGTGTGCACACCCTGGAGCTTGTATCCTCGGGGGCCAGGCCCACGGGCTGGCTTCAGACGGCCCGCTCGCTGGAGTCCGTCGAGGCCACGCTGGGGAACGTCCGGGCACAGCTACTGTGGGGGATTCCTCTTGCCATCGTCCTCGCTTCCCTGGGTGGCCTTTTCCTGGCGGACAGAGGGCTGAGGCCCATTGACCGCATCACTCGCACCGCCGGGGCCATCACCGCCAACGCCCTCAGTCGCCGCATAGGCTATCGTGGCCCCGATGATGAGGTGGGCCGGCTGGCCAGGACCTTCGACGCCATGCTGGACCGCCTGGAGAGGGCCTTCGAGCGCGAGAGGCGCTTCACCGCCGACGCCTCCCACGAGCTACGCACGCCGCTGACCTCGCTGAAGGGGCGGATAGACGTCACCCTGGGCCGGCCGCGCTCGCCCGCTGAGTACGAGGACACATTGCGCAAGCTGGACGAGGAGGTGGGCCGCCTGGTGCGCCTGAGCGACGAGCTGCTCTTCCTGGCCAGGCTGGACCAGGGCCGGCAGTCGTGGCAGCCAGAGGACGTTGACCTGGGCCACCTGCTGGGCGCCGTGGTGGAGCAGGTCCGGCCCCTCGCCGAGTCCAGAGGCCTGGCCCTGGTGGAAGAGGTGCCCGGCAGGCCCATCGTCCGCGGCGACCCGGACCATCTCATCCGCCTCTTCCTGAACCTGGTGGACAACGCCTGCAAGCACACGCCGGCGGGAGGCCGGGTGACGGTCAGGGCCGAGGAGTCATCGGGAGAGGTGAGGGTCTCTGTCTCGGACACCGGGCCGGGCATTCCCCCGGAGCACATCCCTCACCTGTTCCAGCGTTTCTATCGCGTGGACGAGTCGCGTTCCAGAGAAACAGGCGGTGCCGGGCTGAGGCTGGCCATCGCCCGCGAGCTGGCCCAGTTGCACCGGGGCAGGCTGGAGGTAGCCAGCCAGGTGGGCATCGGCTCCACCTTCACCGTCACGCTGCCCGCGGCCGATGGCACTGCAATATGAAAGGACTCTCATAATGGCTTCATGCTCCTCTTATAGCGCCACTGTACCATGGGGCCATGAACAGGCTACCGGAGGGCTTTCTTCCGGGTCTGGCAAGTACAGTGCAAAGTGAGAGGAGTGGCCAATGGGCATCAGAAGGCCGGTACTGCGGGCACTCGTCCTGGCGTCAGGGCTGTCCTTTTTGCTGGGGGCGATAGCGGCCTCCAGCATTCTTCCCGGCCCCGGCGCGGCGAAGGCCCAGGGGCCAGAGGACGATATAGACGAGGAGGACCTGAGCGCTGACGTGGACAATCCCCTGTTCCCCCTTCCGCCCATGGCCTTGCTGGTCTACGAGGGCGAAAAGGAGGACGAGGGCGACGTGATTGACACCCGCGTGGAGGCCAGAGTCCTGCCTGAGACCGAGGAAGTGGCGGACGTCGAGGTGAGGGCTGTGCTGGTGGAGGAGTACGAGGACGGCGAGCTTGTGGAAAGGACGCTGGACTTCTACGCCCAGGACAGGGATGGCACGGTCCTCTACATGGGCGAGCTTGTGGACGAAATCGAGGACGGCGAGGTGGTGGGACACGGCGGCCAGTGGCTGGCCGGCGAGGGCGACAACCTCCCGGGCACCTTCATGCCCGCCGACCCCCAGGTGGGCGACGTCTTCGAGCAGGAGCGAGCGCCCGGCATCGCCGAGGACAGGTCGGAGGTCGTAGCCACCGGCATAAGGGTGCGCGTGCCGGCGGGCACCTTCCGCGGCTGCATCAAGACCAGGGACTTTGACCCCATAGGCGGCGGCACCGAGTCCAAGTACTACTGCCCGGGCGTCGGCCTGGTGCGCGAGGAGGCCGAGGACGAGCACCTGGACCTGGTCAGCGTCGGCACCTTCGACCCCGACGACCTGGACGAGGACGTGATAGAGGCCATCGGCGGTCGCGACCCCTGCTCCGACGAGGAAGATGACAGGGACGATGACGCTGAGAATCACCTGTCGTCTACCGACGAGTCCGAGTCCCTGTCCAGGGCCGACCTGGCCCTGAAGGATGGGCCGGCGGCCTCCAGGCCCGGCCACAGGCTGCACCTGAAGGCGGGCCTGAGGCTGGACTGATGACACTCAGTCCCCGCGTAAGGTGGGGCAGCCCAGTCCATCATTTGCCAAGTCCGGTGCCAGCGGCGCAAACACAAGGTAGCGGCTGCTCTTGGAGGGTGTGTCCAGAGTCCCTCCCATTGGCAAGACCCTGGTCCCCTTCCTGACCTTCCCCCATTGGAGGCAGGGACTGTTCTCGCCCCCTCTGGGGGAGAGTCAGAGAGGGGGCTGGCCTGGCCTTACCACCAGCCCAGCGCCAGTGGGCATCACGTCCCCTATCACCCCAGGCGCTTCCCATCATTCCGCTCGTGGTGAGCCCTTCGGCAAGCTCAGGGCGGGCTTGTCGGACCACGAGGCCATCAAAGCGGCGATGCCTTGAACAACCGTCAGTGGGTGTTCAGGGCTACTTACAGCCAGGCATGCCGGCTTCTTCTGTCCATATCCGGCCCAGGATGGTGCCCACGGGGCAGGTCTCAGACCTGCCCCTGCATTCATTCACATGCATTCGGGGTATGGCGTGGCGGGGTGTAGTGCTGGTGGCCCCTTGCCTCTGATTCCCTCTGGCCGGGGCTAGCTGTAGTGCCGCCGTAGCTCCGAGGCGTAGTGGACGCCCAGGGTGGCGGCGTTCTGCGCCAGCCAGTCGCTCAGGCGCGTCGGGCAGGTGGGAGGGCCGCTGGATACCAGCAGGCCCATCATCAGCCCGGCGATCTCGTCGCGGGTGAGCACCACGTCGCCCACCAGGTAGCCGGCCAGCCTGGAGAGCAGCAGGGCGACGCCAGGGCTGGCGTGGACAATTCTTGCCCTGCTGCCCACCGTGCTGGCGATCAGCCGCACCAGCCCCTCGAAGGTGAAGGTCTCGGGGCCGACGGCGTCCACGGCCATATTGTCCTCCCGCTGGCCGGCGCTCACGGCCAGGTCAGCCAGGTCCTCCACGTACACAGGCTGGAGTCTGTAGTCGCCCCGGTCGAAGATGGTGAACACCGGGAAGTGGCGCAGGAACCAGGCGATGTTGTTGATGAGGACGTCCTCTTTGCCGAAGACCACGGTGGGCCTGATGATGGCGTGGGACAGCCGCGAGGCCGCGATGGCCTCCTCCAGCAGGCCCTTGCCCCGGAAGTAAGGCAGCGGCAGCCGGGACGAGGCGCTGGTGATGCTGATGTGGACGATGCGCCGGACGCCCGCCTCCTCCGCCGCCCGTATAAGCGTCCGGGTGTTCTCCACGGCCCTTTCGAAGGTGACCTGTCCCCTGGGGAAGCGGACCCAGTAGGTGTTGTACAGGGTTGTCGCCCCTCGGAGACTCTCCACAAGCTCCTGGGGCCTTTCGAAGCTGTAGGGCGCGGCGCTGACACGCCCCTCGAAGGGGTCCGGGTGCCTGGCGTGGCCCGTCAGCGTGTGCACCTCCTTGCCCTGGGCCAGCAAGCGCTGGGCTATGTACCTGCCCGTGTAGCTGAATGCACCTGTGACGACGTTCAGCTCGGTCATCCCATCTCCTGTGCAGGTCTGGAGTCAGGCTGGTGCGCCCGCAGGGCCAGGAACAGGGGGACTTCGGCACGGGCGCGGTTCTCGGCCCTGGCGCGGGGGCCAGGCCCACTGACGTGGTGGGAGGGCCACTCCTCCAGGGCCGTGATGCACAGGCCGGTCTGGGCCAGGCCGTTGACGTAGCTCTGGAGCGGCCTGTGGAAGCTCCAGCTCACGATGCCTGGAGCAGAGCCGGGATGGACCTGGATGGGCACCTTCAGCGGCGACAGGTAGCGGTCTATCCGCCGGTAAAGTAGCTTGCGCTCCGCGTCCCAGCCCCAGCCGCTCTGGCGCGGGACGCGGAAGCAGGGATGGGTCATCACCAGCACCAGCCGGCCTCCCGGGCGCAGCACCCGCTGGCAGCCGGCAAAGACAGGCCCCAGGGGGTCTATGTTCTGAATAGCCAGCAGGCACGCGATGGCGTCGAACTCACCAGCGCCGAAGACCTCGCCCAGCTTCTGGGCGTCGCCCACCAGGTAGCGTATGCCCCTGTCCGACTTCCTGCGGGCGTACCTGATGAGGTCGCGCGAGGCATCCAGCCCAACCGCCTGGACCCCCAGCTTGTGGAGCACGCGGCAGAAGGCCCCTTCGCCGCAGGCCAGGTCCAGGACACGCTCCCCTTCCTTCAGCTCCAGCAGGCGCAGCGTCTGGGGGAAAATCAGGTCGCGGTGAAAGCCGCTGCCCTCTTCACCTATCAGTGACTCGTACCACCGGGCTACCTCGCCTGTCCAGGCCGTGCCCGGCCTCCTGGCCTTGCGCTGGCGTTCCACTGGCCTACTGGACGCTCCGCTGGAGACAAACTATTTCTAAACCGAAATCTCACCCAAATACAGCTTGTGATTGGCTACACTAACTCTAGCAGTGACTATTTTACCAGGCCAGCCATATCGCCGCGCGGAAGCAGCGGCCAGTGGGGTGGCGGAGTCACCGGCACCGTTCGGGGGCCGTTTTCGCCGAAACCGGTACGGACATTTGAATTGACATTAGTTTTAAACTAGTCCTAAATTTATGTCAACAGTCCGTGGCCCCCGAGCGGGGGCTTTTCTTTCCGGAAAGCAAGGGTTGGAGAGGCCAGGGTACTCCTTATGGTCACCAAGGTCCAGAGCGCGGCACAGCGAGTCTATCGCCCTACGGCTATAGCATCGGCCCCAGCCCGCCGGCGCAGCAACGACACAGCCCCTCGCTGGATGTATGGCTACGGCATGTTCCAGGCCGCCGCCGCCTCAGCGGATAGCCTTGTCCTGCTTTTCGCCGCCGCCGTGCTGGGGGGCATGCCCAGGGACGTGGGCATTGTGGACGCCCTGGGTACCATAGGTACTGTGGGCGGGGCGTTCCTCCTGGTCATTCTGTCCCGCCATGTCAAGAGTCCCGCCTCCCTCTTCAACGCCAGCATCCTGGCCACGGGCCTGTCCCTGATAGCCTTTGCCTCGCTGGGCAATATAGTGCTGGCCTTCGTGCTCTCCCTGGTCATAGGGCTGCTGATGGCCCCCTGCATCTCCCTGGCGCCGCTGGTGGCCTCGGCCCATCTGCCCCGGTTCCTGTGGAGCAGGGCCTTCAGCTCTCTGAACAAGATAGGCGCGCTGGGAGGCGCCGCCGGAGTGGCCATATCCGCCCTGTTCATGATGAGCGGCGAACTGGTCATGCCCGATGACACCACACTGCGGCTGCTGTTCATCCTGCTGGCTGCCATGGCCATCCTGGGCGCCATCTGGAACTACTTTAACAGGGACACCGACAGGCAAGCGGCCGGCCAGGTATCCGGCGCCTCCGAGGCTGCGAAGATGGCCCCCCAGGCCAGGCGCGGCCCCATGTTGCTGGTGTCCGACCAGATGAAGTCCTACCTGGTCTCTGTGTTCGTCATGTTCGCTGGCATGGGCATGTCCTACTCGGGCGTGCATAGCTACATGGTCAGCGACCTCAAGGCGCCGCTGGGCCTGCTGATGGCCTCCTTCCTGGGCTTCAGGCTGTTTACCTACTTCGCCTCCGGCCCTTCGGGCGAGGGTCATGCCAGGTTCTTCCACATCCAGGTGCAGAGCTTCGCCGCCATGGCGCGGGCGCTGCTGGTGCTGGCGCTGGCGCTCATGGGCCTGCTGGCCCCGGCGCAGGTCACCCTGCCCATCGGCCTGGTCATAATTGCCCTGTGGGGCATATCCCAGGGCATCCTGACCGTGGCCGGGACGCAGTCGGTGGCGGAGATGAAGGTCCCGGGCTACTGGGGCCAGTCCCAGGCGCTGTACTACCTGGTCACCAACACTGGTGGCATCCTGGGGGTGTTTGTTGGTGGCATACTGGCCACCCAGGTAGGCTTCAGCGTCATGTTCCTGGTGGCCGCGCTGCTAACGGGAGTCTCTGCGCTACTTCTTCTCAGACGCTAGGCCAAAGCTGCAAGGGGGAAGGAATTGCTAAGACTCTGGCGGCGTCTGAGGGCTTCCATCGCCGATGCCTGGTACAGCACCATTGTCCGCTTCCCCATGTCCAGCCAGGACAAGTGGCAGGGCCTGAACGATCTGCTGGTGCAGCTAGTCCATGCTGGTATCCAGCGGGACGGCAACCTGCCCGACGGGCAGGACAGCAACCTCCCCAAGGCGCTGGAGACCGCCGCCTCTCGCTGGATGTGGCGCCGTTCCGACTGGCTGGCCAACTCGGCCGCGCCGGCTTCCGCGCTGGAGGACCTGCTCACGGTGACCTTCAAGACCCTGAACATGACCACGCTACTGGAGATGAGTGGCACCACCCTGAAGGCCACCACCTTCTACTGCCCTTTCATCGAGAACACGCGCCGGGGCGAGCCTGTGGCGCGGCGCATTTGCGAGCGCATGTGCTCCGAGCGCCACTCCATGTTCAAGGGCCTCACCCAGGGCCTGCCCCTCACCGTCAAGTACCTCTCGCCCAGGAAGATGGGCTGGGGCGACGAGCACTGCGTCAAGGTCTTTCGTCTCCTGTCGGACACCAGGGAGTAGCGCCAGACCTCACCCCTCGTCCCCTCTCCGAAATGGACTTTAACAACATGACAGGGTAATGGCGTGACCAGCCCCCTCTCCTTCGGCAGGCTCAGAGCCTGTCCCGAGCCTGCCGAGGGGACAGGTCTAGCTCTCCCCCGTAGGGGGCGAGGACCCCCTGCCCCCTGTGGGGGAAGGCCAGGAAGGGGGCCAGACGCCCTGAGTTACCCTTTCAAGTTGTTAAGCTTCATTTCGGAGAGGGGCCATAGCTCAGCTAATATGTTGCCCTGACATGGCAGGGGTGAGGTCTGGACCTGTGCCCCTGTACCTGGCCGGAGCGCCGGGCCATCAGCCGAGGCCGCCTGCCACGTACTCCCCGTCTTCCCATTCCGGGTCAGCCTGGAGGCACTCGCGGAGCTTGCGGTACCACCTGTCCTGCTCGGGATCGTTGGCGTTGGCCCTGTAGGTCTCGCGGTCCTGGAAGACGGCGACACCCACCATCTCTCCCCTGGCCCTGTCTGGCTTGAGCAGAAAGTCGGCGATGGCCCCCCTTACGTGAGGCTTGCGCTCCCTGTACCACTGCTCGACAAGCTCGATGACCCTCTGCTCCTGGCCTGGCTTCACCTTCATGCGGAATATAGTGCCGTACATGCGTCACCTCCTGCTATGGGGACCGCTCCACCGCTTATTCCCGCCGTCCAGGACTCCGTGGCTACAGATTAGCACCGTCCGGCCACGCGGGGAAGCCTGGGCTGGCAGGTGGCTGGTGACTAGCGTCCGCAGAGGCGCAGTACCTGGGCCAGGTGGCCCCGGTCGTGATTGGCAAGCCAGGTGCCCAGGTCCACGAGAGTCACGCCGGCCCCACGGACTGTGCCCTTGCGCGCCCACTGCTCGGGCTTCAGCGGACGCACCAGGCCGATGCTGGCCGCCCTGGCAGCGCGCAGCCGCTCCAGCAACTCCGCCGCCGGCATGGCCTCATAGCCCTTGCCCTCCTGGAGCTTCCAGGGAGGTACAGGAGTGTCCACGCTGGGCACGCCCTGGGCCTCCAGGATGGTGCGGACCCGGCGGGCGAAGAGGAGGTGCGTCTCTAGCATGTGCCCTAGAATCTCCTTGACGCACCACTCGCCCGGCGATGGCTTGCGACGCAGGGCCTCGTCGGGCACGCCAGAGATGGCGGCCTCCACCTCGCCAGGGATGGTTTCCAGCGTCGCCAGTATGTCCCTCGGGCCAAGCTGGCCCAGGTGCTCGGGCGTGGAGGCGTAGAAAGGCCCGAACCACTCGAACTCGGCGCCCAGGGTGCCGCAGACCGGGCAGATGTCCGGCCTGTCGCCCTCGGCCACGTGGCCGCAGCCATAGCAGCCCCACAAGGACTGGGCGACGTCGCTCTCCATGACGTCGCTATGGCCCTCGATGCTGGCGATGGCCCGGCGGACCAGGTCCTCCAGCTCCTCCCTGACCTTCAGGCACCTTTCCAGGCTGATGGAGCCGGCCAGGTCCGAGGACTGGAGGAGCACCTGACTGGTCTCCAGCTCTCCCAGGACCCGGCGGAAGAGTTGGGCCAGGTCAACATTCTTGACGAGAAGCCTGGCGGCCTCCAGGGCCTGCACGCGCTGGGCGTGGGCCACCGCGCGCAGCACCTTGGCGGCGTTGAACTGGCCCCTCAGGACCGCCACCTCGGCCGCGGCCAGGTCTCTGACGCAGGCACGTCCACATTTGCCGATTTCCGCCTCCAGAAGGCTACGTATTTCCGGTTTCACGCGCCACCTCCTCATATCAAGCCGACCATGCCCCCATTATTGACCCAAGCTTACTGGACTTGTCACCATCTGTCCATGCCCTGGCAAGGCCGCGGACCTCACCCCAGTCTTTAAGGGTGTGTGAGAAGTCCAGGCCGTTGGGATACTATGGTGCATATGGCAGGTTGTTGCTATCTGGGCCAGCATGCCCCCATCCCCTCGACAGGCCTAAGGCCCCCTTCCTGGCCTTCCCCCACAGGGGGAAGGGACATCCTCGCCCCCTCTGGGGGAGAGCTAGACCTGTCCCCTCGGCAGGCTCGGGACAGGCTCTGAGCCTGCCGAAGGAGAGGGGGCTGGTCACGCCATTACCCTGTCATGTTGTTAAAGTCCGTTTCGGAGAGCAGGAGCTACGGGGGTGAGGTCGGTGGCAAAGGACATGAAAAGCGGCGGCCCCAGGTGGTAACATATCCCTATGCGCGTCTCAGCACTGGCACGGGCCTATAGCCCCTACTACGGCTGGTGGATAGTCGCGGTGGTGTTCGTCGCGGCGGCGCTGAGCGTGGGGTCTGCCCAGTACGCCTTTGGCGTCTTTGTCGGGCCGCTGGAGGAGACCTTCCGCTGGAGCCGCACCCAGATCAGCGCCTCGCTGTCCTTCAATGCCGTGGGGAGCCTGGCCGCGCCGCTGGTGGGCCGCGTCATGGACAGGCACGGCGCGCGGCCTGTCATGGTCGCCTGCCTTTCGCTCATGGGCCTGAGCTACTTCCTGCGGCCCCTCATGTCGGAGCTATGGCACTGGTACGCCCTGAGCTTCTTGCAGTACATCGGCTTCTCTGGCGCGGCGTCCCTGCCGGCTGGGAGGCTCATCGGCATCTGGTTCCCCAGGACGCGCGGCCGGGTGATGGGCACGGCCACCATGGGCAACAACTTTGGTGGCCTCTCGGTGGCGCCGGCCGTCGGCATCATCCTGGCCATGACCTCCTGGCGGGGCGCTTACCTTGCCCTGGGCATCGCGGCCCTGCTGGTGGCCCTCTTCGCTGCCCTGGTCGTCCGCGAGGACCCGGGCAGGCACGGCGTTGGGCCAGAGCGGGCCAGCATGCCCAGAAGCGAGGCCAGGGCACAGGCACGGCCTGCGCTGTCCGGCTGGACGGTGAAGCAGGCGCTGCGCAGCAGGGTATTCTACGTCATCACCATTGTCGTCCTGCTGGGCACCTTCACCTACAGCGCCGTGCTCCCCCAGGTCACCGCGCACCTGACCAGCATCGGCTTCTCGCTGTCCACGGCATCCCTGATGCTCAGCGCCCTGGCCGGCGCCGGGCTGACGGGGAAGATGGTCTTCGGCTACCTGGCCGAGCGCATCACTGCCCGCCATGCCATGATGCTCAGCCTGACCGGGCAGGCCATCGGACTGACGCTGCTGAGCACGGCGTCCTCTCACACGGTGCTGTGGCTGGCGGTGCCGGCCTTCGGTCTGTGCATGGGGGCCTTCGGCGCGCTGTTCCCCCTCATAGTGCAGGAGACTTTCGGCATACGCTACTTCGGCAGCATCATGGGACTGGTCAATATGGCTACCGTGGTCTCCTTCACCGCCGGGCCGCTGCTGGCAGGCTCGTCCTTCGATACCACCGGCGGCTACAGGCTGGCCTTTCTGATTGTGGCCGCCATGTTCGCCGCTGGCGTCCTGGTGCTGACCCAGGTGCGCCAGCCACGACAACAGGAGTAGCAACCTCAGGGGTGTGGAAAGACACGGGAAAAACTATCGCCGGCGGTATGGCCTGCTGGCCGCTTGTTGGTATAATACCGTTCGGCGATAACATAACGGGAGAGGGAGAATGGGTGGAAGAGTGTTGCAGCTCCACTGGCAGGACGATTCCCACAGTCTATTCCGCATGTACAGGGCCGAGCAGGACCCGGAGCTACGCTCCCGCCTTCAGGCCCTGTGGCTGCTGCGCCAGGGCAGGCGCATGAGCGAGGTCGCGGACATCGTCGGGGTACACTACCGGACCGTCCAGCAGTGGGTGGCCTGGTACAGGCAGGGCGGCGTCGCAGAGGTGCTGCGCCATCGCCACGGCGGCTGCCAGGGCCGCGCGCCACTGCTCACCAGGGAGCAGCAGCTCAAGCTGGTGGAGCGGGCCAACACCGAGGGGTTCTCCACCATCGGCCAGGCCGTGGAGTGGGTGGAGAAGGAGCTGGGTACGACCTACACCTACTGGGGCATGCGCTGGGTCTTCCAGCGGCTCAAGCTCAAGAAGAAGGGCCGCTGGATACCGGTGGCCAGGCCGCAGCGGCGTACCCAGCTAGCTGATGCGCCGGTAGCGCCGCACGGCTAGCGGCACAAAGACCAGTTGCAGCCCTACTATCCAGGCCAGGGACTGCCACAGGGGCGTGCCCACCGGCCCGCCCAGGGACAGCGCTCGCAGCGCGTTCACGGTGACGGTGACCGGGCTTACCTTCGCGTAAGCCTGGAGCCAGCCCGGCATTGTCTCCACCGGCACGAAGACGGAGCTTATGAAGGTCAGCGGGAAGACCCAGATGAAGCTGGCAAGCTGGGCCGACTCGATGTCCCTGGCCGAGATGCCGATGTAGGCGGTCACCCAGGAGAAGGGCACCCCGAAGAGCACCGCCAGCACCGGCACCGCCAGCGCCGACAGCAGGCCGTCGTGGAAGCGGAAGCCCATGGCGCTCCCCGCCGCGATGAGCAGCAGCGTCACGAAGAGGTTGCGCGCCGTGTCGGCCAGGATGCGCCCGCCCAGGACGGCGGAGCGGTCCATGGGCAGCGAGCGGAAGCGGTCTATCATCCCCCGCGACAGGTCGTCGGCCAGCCCGACGCCGGTCTGCGTGGCGCCGAATATGACCGTCTGGGCGAGCACGCCGGGCAGCAGGAAGTCTATGTAGTTTATCCCGGGCACCCTGATGGCCCCGCCGAAGACGTAGTTGAAGAGCAGGATGAACATCACCGGCTGGATGGTGGAGAACACCAGGAGTTGCGGCAGCCGGACGTACTTGAGCAGGTTGCGCTGGGCCATCACCAGCGTGTCCGATACCGTCCAGCGGACCTGCGTCCCCAGGGATGCCAGCGCCATGGTCATGAGCGCACCCCCATGCGGCGCTGAGCGCCGCGGCCGGCCAGTCCAGGCGCTGGCGTGCTTTGCTGCTGGGCGCTCTCGGCGGTGCGCCCCGTCAGGGCCAGGAACACGTCGTCCAGCGTCGGCTGGCGCACGGCGATGTCCAGGATGGCGACGCCGGCGGCGTCCAGCCTGCGGACGACGTCGGCCAGCATGGCGGTGCCGTTGGGCAGCGGCAGAGTCACCTGGCCCGTCTCCCGCGCGACCTGGGGAGCGCCGCTGCCGAAGCCCGCGATGGCCTCGGCGGCCGCGGCGGTCTTCGCCCGGTCGGCCACCCGCAGCTCCAGGATGCCCCCGCCGGTGCGGGCCTTGAGCTCCTGGGCGGTGCCCTCGGCGATGACGCGCCCGCCGTCAATCATGGTAATCCTGTCGGCCAGGTAGTCGGCCTCCTCCAGGTACTGGGTGGTCAGCAGCACCGTGGTGCCCTCCTGCACCAGCCCGTTGATGGTCTCCCACATGCCGATGCGACTGCGTGGGTCCAGGCCGGTGGTAGGCTCGTCCAGGAACAGCACCCGGGGCCGGGCCACCAGGCTGGCGGCCAGGTCCAGGCGGCGGCGCATCCCGCCGGAGTAGGTCCTGGCCTGGCGACTGGCCGCGTCGGTCAGGCCGAAGCGCTCCAGCAGGGCATCGGCGCGGCGTCGGGCCTCGGCCCTGCCCAGGTGATAGAGCCGCCCGACCATCTCCAGGTTCTCCCGGCCCGTGAGGTTCTCGTCCACGGCGGCGTACTGGCCCGCCAGCCCGATGACCTGCCGCAGCTTCGCGGCATCGCGCACCACGTCGTAGCCCGCCACCTGGGCACGCCCGGCGTCGGGCAGCAGCAGCGTCGTCAGGATGCGCACCAGCGTCGTCTTGCCGGCGCCGTTGGGGCCGAGCAGCCCCAGCACGGTGCCATAGCGGACGGCGATGTCCACGCCATCCAGGGCGCGCACCTTGCCGAAGTGCTTTCGCAGCCCCTCGCCGTAAATCGCCGCCGGCTCCCCGTTTATGACAGCCCCAGCCTGCTTTGGCCTCTGCAACATCTCCGGCACCCTGCGTCTGTTCAGATTGAGCGCGGCGCCCTCCGGACTGGCGCCCCTGCCGCTGGCAGGCGGCCCAGCCCGCGAAAGGCACACATTTCTATCATACACCCGGCGGGAAGAGGGGGGGATATGGGCGCAAAGCAGGCCAGGCCTTCCCACGCCGTTCCAAAGCCACAGGCGACAATTGGCAAGAATAGCAGGGCTTGATGGTATACTACGATTAGTCAATACAACCAGGAGTCCCACATGGTTGAACTAGGGCGTGTTTGAAAACCTAGAGCCACATGATAATGGCCGCAATGATGAGCAGCGTATGATAGGTTACCGCCAGCTTCTCATAGCGGGTCGCAATGGCCCGGTACTGCTTGAGGCGGTTGATCAGCCGCTCCAC
>DAOUAM010000052.1:0-67042 GCA_034433305.1 Dehalococcoidia bacterium
CTGGCAAGGCGGAGCAGCCCGTCCACGCAGCCGCAACCATTCAGGAACGGCGCGGGGCAGGGGTACTACTGACACACCAGCACCAGGCGGCAGGGCTAGAGGCCGCGCTTGGCCCGCAAGAACTGGCGAGTCAGTTCGTCGGCGTCCGGGTTGTTACGGCCCGGGAAGGTCACGGCGATGTCCGGTGAGCCAGGCACGGAGAAAAAGACGGTGGTGTGGGGCCTGGTGCGGAATAGGGAGGACTGGAGCATGTAGAGGCCGACCACCAGGGCCAGGGCGCCCACCAGGAAGAGGATGCTCTCCACCAGCGTGCCAGCCGGGATGATGTCAAACGTGGTAAGTATGACCTCGGCCACTATGATGGCGACGCCCAGCCCGAGCCAGCGCAGGCCGGGCTTCACGCGGCTCTCCTGGCCGCCGCTGAGCTTCTTGAAGCTGGCGATGTCCTTGAGGAAGGCCTGGTCGGCGGGCTGCTGGCCCTGGCCGTCCACGCTGTGCCAGTTGGCCAGGAGGCGCTTGTTGGTCAGGACGGCTGGGCCTTTCTCCAGGATGACCCTCTCCCCCTCTAGCAGTTCGAACTGGAGCGCAGTCATATATTCCATCCTAGCAAGAGACTGTTGGAGTAATTATAATGAGGTATGTCAACAGTGGGGGGAGGGATGGGTGATGGCGAGGGGCCAGGCCCGGGGAAAGCGGCAGCAGACCGCTGAAAACTCTTGACGGACTGAGTGCCATCACCTATAATCACGTATGGTGGCTGACAAACTGACGATGCTGATACGGTCCAACTGACATAAAGCACAAGGTAATTCCTGGCGGCGGCTGGGAATTACCCAGCCGCCGCCATTTTTGGCACTTTAACAACTGAATCCTGGTCCTGCGTGAATAAATGACCTCTAATGTGGGTCAAGTTAGTAAGGGTCTACGGTGGATGCCTTGGGGCCAAGGGCCGAAGAAGGGCGTGGCAAGGCTGCGATAAGCCCCGGCGGGCTGCCTAGCAAGCTTAGCCGGGGATGCCCGAATGGGGAAACCCGTACCGGGGGCTTAACCCGGTACATCCCGCTCCGGCGGGAAGGTAAGCAGGCGAACTGAAACATCTAAGTACCCTGAGGAAAAGAAATCAACCGAGATTCCCCTAGTAGTGGCGAACGAACGGGGAAGAGCCCAAACTCGGTGGACCTAACGGGCTGGGGCCCTATGTCCACCGGGGGTTGTAACCCGCGCCTACTCCTGCCCCAGCAAGGAGAGAGGAGTCAACAATCCTGTCGCTAGCCGAATGAGCCTGGAAGGGACGACCATAGAGGGTGATAGTCCCGTAGGCGAAAGTGGCAGGACTCCTGGCACGGCGTTGAGTACCACGGGACACGTGGAATCCTGTGGGAAGCTGGGGGGACCACCCTCCAAGGCTAAATACCCTTGGCCACCGATAGTGAACCAGTACCGTGAGGGAAAGGTGAAAAGCACCCCGGGAGGGGAGTGAAATAGACCTGAAACCGTAGACTTACAAGCCGTAGGAGGCCCGAGTGATCGGGCTGACTGCGTGCCTATTGAAGAATGAGCCGGCGAGTTAATCTAGGCAGCCAGGTTAAGGGATATAAGTCCCGGAGCCGTAGCGAAAGCGAGTCCGAACAGGGCACGACCGGGCGGAGATGAAACCGCTGGCGGAAGCCTGGACTCGCCCCGCAAGGGGCGACGAAAGGCGGAAGCTAGCGGCGGAGTCTCCAGCATGCCTGGTAGGTTGTCTGGATTAGACCCGAAACCGGGTGAGCTACCCATGGCCAGGTTGAAGCTCGGATAATCTCCGAGTGGAGGACCGAACCCTTTGCCGGTGCAAAGGCATGGGATGAGCTGTGGGTAGGGGTAACATGCCAATCGAACCCGGAGATAGCTGGTTCTCCCCGAAGTGTATTTAGGTACAGCCTCGAGGCGCAGTCTTGTGGAGGTAGCGCTCTGGATGGGCTAGGGGGCGTGAGCTTGCCAAACCCAACCAAACCACGAATGCCCCAAGATGGTCCTCGGGAGTGAGTCGGTGGGGGATAAGCTCCATCGGCGAGAGGGAAACAGCCCAGACCGCAGGCTAAGGTCCCTAAATGTGGACTAAGTGTGAAAGGAAGTGGGACTCCTAAAACAGCTAGGAGGTGGGCTTAGAAGCAGCCATCCTTTAAAGAGTGCGTAATAGCTCACTAGTCGAGGGGTTCTGCGCCTAAAATGATCGGGGCTCAAGTCCACTACCGAAGCCGCGGGTTCCGGCCAAAAGCCGGGACGGTAGGGGAGCGTTGCCAGCGCGGCGAAGCTGAGGCGCAAGCCTTGGTGGAGCGCTGGGAAGTGAGAATGCCGGCATGAGTAGCGACAATCCTGGTGAGAATCCAGGACGCCGGAAGCCCAAGGTTTCCTACGCAACGTTGTTCGGCGTAGGGTAAGTCGGGCCTAAGCCGTAGCGCATACAGCGAAGGCGATGGACATCGGGTCAAGATTCCCGTACCACTGCTGTTTCGTTATCAGCGGCGGGGGGACGCGGAAAGGTAGGCGGGGCGCACCCATCGGACATGGTGTGTTCTCCCCCGTAGGCCATGCCAGGATAGGCAAACCCGTCCTGGCGTCACGAGCTGAGAGGGGAGAAAACTCTAGGGCCCAAGCCCTGGGGAATTCCGTTGAACCTAGGCCGCCGAGAAAAGCCTCGTCGCGAGAAGCAGCGGTGCCCGTACCGCAAACCGACACAGGTGGGCTGGGGTAATAGTCCCAAGGCGTACGAGAGAACCCTCGTTAAGGAACTAGACAAATTGGCCCTGTAACTTAGGGAGAAAGGGTGCCCGTGGGGTGAAGCCCGCTCGCCGGGCGGAGCCCTCGCGGGTCGCAGCAAAGAGGCCCAAGTGACTGTTTAACAAAAACACAGGTCTCTGCTAAGCCGAAAGGCGAAGTATAGGGGCTGACGCGTGCCCAGTGCCGGAAGGTTATGGGGAGGGGTCCGGCCCGAGCAATCGGGCCAAAGCTCCGAACCGAAGCCCCGGTGAACGGCGGCCGTAACTATAACGGTCCTAAGGTAGCGAAATCCCTTGTCGGGTAAGTTCCGACCCGCACGAATCGCGTAACAACTTGGGCATTGTCTCAACGAGGGACTCGGTGAAATTGCAAGGGGGGTGAAGATGCCCCCTACCCGCGACAGGACAAAAAGACCCCGTGGAGCTTTACTGTAGCTTGGCATTGAGCTGGGGTTATGGATGTGTAGCATAGGCGGGAGACTGCGAAGCCGGGACGCCAGTCCCGGTGGAGTCGCCATTGAAATACCGCTCTTCTGTGACTCCGGCCCTAACTCCGCGCCAGCGGAGGACAATGCCAGGTGGGCAGTTTGACTGGGGCGGTCGCCTCCTAAAAGGTAACGGAGGCGCCCAAAGGTCCCCTCAAGGTGGATGGAAATCACCTGCAGAGTGCATTGGCATAAGGGGGCTTGACTGTGAGACCTACAAGTCGAGCAGAGACGAAAGTCGGGCAAAGTGATCCTACGGTCCCGCGTGGAAGGGCCGTGGCTTATCGGACAAAAGCTACCCCGGGGATAACAGGCTGATCTCGCCCAAGAGTTCACATCGACGGCGAGGTTTGGCACCTCGATGTCGGCTCGTCGCATCCTGGGGCTGAAGAAGGTCCCAAGGGTCCGTCTGTTCGCCGGTAAAAGCGGCACGCGAGCTGGGTTCAGAACGTCGTGAGACAGTTCGGTCTCTATCCGTCGTGGGCGCAGGAGATTTGAGGGGAGCTTCCCGTAGTACGAGAGGACCCGGGAGGACAGACCTCTGGTGTGCCGGTTGTCCCGCCAGGGGCATTGCCGGGTGGCTAAGTCTGGACTGGATAAGCGCTGAAAGCATCTAAGCGCGAAGCCAACCCCAAGATGAGATCTCCCATCCTGGCTTCGGCCAGGGGTAAGGCCCCCAGAAGACTACTGGGTTGATAGGCCGCGAGTGTAAGGTGGGTGACCGCTTGAGCTTAGCGGTACTAATCGGCCGAGGACTTGACCCACATTAAAGCTCATTTATTCCAGGCCAGGATTCGGTTCGGCTGTAGGCCCAGACCTTGTTCGGCGCGGGGTGGAGCAGCGGCAGCTCGTTGGGCTCATAACCCAAAGGTCGCGGGTTCGAGTCCCGCCCCCGCAACCAATTTATATCAGACCATGAGGCCCCAAAATCATGATTTTGGGGCCTATTTGTTCCAGAATGGTACTTGGAGAGCTAAACGTGGCCCCCGGACTACCCGGGGGCCTTTTCGTTCCTGCCGCCAGGCCCATCTGTCCGTTGGTGAACGCGCAGTCAGACGAACTCATTGCGCCCTGCCGCGTCACACATACCATGCCCTTGCCCTCACCCACGGGCGTTGCTAGCATTAGAATTGGGCCAGGCTGGCTCTGCTATCCGCAGTGGCTGAATGATGAGATGCTCGATGGGGAAGTCCTTCATGGTGTACTCACGGCCAGCCACTTCTTCCTCACACTTTCCTCACACTCCGGATGCCATAATTCCTTTGAGGTAGGGTGGCGACGCGCCTCAAGTCCAGGCGCCAGTGTGGAATGTGGAGCCGGATGGGTGGCGAAATCATGTTCCGGGACTGATGAGATGCCGTGTGGCACCGCCACGGAGGGCGGGCCACGGCCAGAGGCGACGGAGGTTACTATGGCGATACAGACTGCTCCGGTGGAGATTCAGGTGACCTTGAGGAATGTCGAGGGCGCCGAGCGGGTCAGGGAGTACGTGCTGAAGAAGCTGAGCAAGGGCATCTTCTCGCTGCCCAACCTGCGCGCGGCCCTGGTAGAGGTCTCCTTCGAGCACACCAGGCCTGCCGAGAAGCGGTACGTGGTGGAGGTCACCGTGACGGCCAACGGCACGATGCTGCGCGTCGAGGACCGTGGCCCCAATGTCCTGGCCACCATAGACAGCGTCCACGACCTGCTGGAGCGCAGGATTCGGGACTGGAAGGGCAAGGTGTACTTCGAGCGCAGGCGCGAGACGGCGGCCTACAAGGAAGAGGTAGCCCTGCAGGCCACGGCGCTGCCTCCTGAAGACAAGACAGGGCTTATCGTGCGCATGAAGAGCCATGAGCTGAAGCCCATGTTCCCGGAGGACGCCGTCGAGCAGATGGAGCTACTGGGCCACGACTTCTTCTTCTTCCTCAACGCGGCCACCGGCCAGCACAACGTCGTGTACCGCCGTAAGGCAGGTGGCTACGGCCTGATCGAGCCTGCCATACCCTCGGTCACTCAGGATGCCAGCGCTCCCGGCGCATAGCAGCGCCTGGGACAAAAGGCAGAGGCACCGGCATTGCCGGTGCCTCTGCCTTTCTTTGCTGGTTGCAGGGCCACAGCTCTGACTCCAGCCTTTCCCTGTCAGTCCAGGGTCAGAACTGGGTGTAAAGGGACGGAGACCTGAAGGGAGGCGCTATCTCGTCGGGGCCGAGAGGGTAGGCCTCCTTCCGGTAGACCTGCACCCGGTGGGAGCCGTAGTCCCCCACGTACATACGGCCAGCGCCGTCCGTCCTCACCGATACGGGCCAGCGCAGGCGCTTCTGCGGCTCGATGGGCGTCATCTCCCGCAGGCGCAGCGCCTTGAGGTTGGTGATCATGTAGTTGTGCGCCTGCTTCGACAGGGTGGCGTCGCCGATGAACTTCTCCACGAAGCGCCCCTCGCTATTGAAAAGCTGCACCCTGTGGTTGGCCCAGTCGGCCACGTAGATATCGCCGTCGCGGTCCACGGCCACGCCCGCCGGCCGGTTCAGCCTTCCGTCTTCGCACCCATAGCCGCCCAACTGGAAGACGAAGCGCCCCTCGGCGTCGAACTTCTGCACCCGGTGGTTGAGCCAGTCAGCCACGTAAACGTCGCCCAGCTCGTCCACGGCGACGCCCCAGGGCATGTTGAACTGGCCCGGCCCATCGCCCAGGCCGCCCCAGGCGTGCAGGGACTTGCCCTCCTGGGAGAAGCGCTGGACGCGATGGTTCAGCGTATCGGAGACGTAGAGGCTGCCGTCGGGGGCAAAGGCCAGCCACGACGGGCGGCGGAGCTGCCCGGGGGCGCTGCCTTCCTCGCCCCACTGGCGGACCACCTCGCCCTGGAGCGTCATGGCCGAGACCTTGTGGGTCGCCTCGTCCACCGTCCAGAGGTTGCCATCAGGCCCCAGCACCAGGCAGGCTGGCCATCTGAACTCCCCGCCCTTGACCTTGTAGGTGCCGCCGACCTGGCCGCCCCCGCCCACCAGGTTGAAGGCGCCTTTGTCCTCGTCTTCCAGGCTCAGGCGCCGGACGAAGGTCACGCCCTCGCCCCGGCACAGTATGTTCAGGCACCCCTCGGCGTCAATGGCGATGTCCACGGGGGTATTGGTGAGACGCCGCATTCCCAGGGTGCGGTCGTAGGTGAAGCCTACGCGCAGCAGCGCATACGGTCTGCCCATGACTCCATCTCCAGCAAGCGCGTTAGCCGAAAATCCTGACCTGCTCGTAAGTGCCGCCCACAATGGGCCTGGCGTCCAGCCCCAGCCACTGCTCCAGGAGCGTGGCGTACAGGCCGCGGAAGTCGTAGGTGAAGCGCATGTCGCCGCTGTCGTGCTGGGCCGGGTCCAGGGATGGGTACTCGGCGTACAGCCCGCCCCGGACCTTCTCGCCGATGACGAAGGCACCGCCGCCCGCGCCGTGATCGGTGCCGCTGCCGTTGTCCCTGACGCGGCGGCCAAACTCGGTGAACACCAGCATCACCACGTTGTCCGAGGCGTTGTGGTCGCGCAGGTCCTGGAAGAAGTCCATGATGGCGCCGGAAAGCTCGGACAGCAGCCTTGGATGCACAGGCCCCTCGTTGGCGTGGGTGTCGTAGCCGCCGTGCTGCACGTAGAAGATGCGGGTGCCCAGGCCCGCCAGGTGCACCCGGGCCACGTCGCGCAGCCCCCTGGCGATGGGGTTATCGGCGTACTCCACCTGGGACGAGTACAGGGCCGGCGCCTTCTTGAGGATGTCGGCGCCCCTGAGCACGTCCATGCCCGTCTGGGCCAGGTAGTCCTTCACGGGGCCGCTGCCTATGGCCGGCCCGTACATGCGCTCGAAGGCGCGGAGGGCCTGCTCCCGCTGCTGCGCGTCCGATATGCCGGTCATAAGGCCGTAGGTGTCCAGGTCGCCCACGGAGGTCACCGTGACGTTGTAGGCCGAAAGCGCCCGTGGCAGGCCCCTGCCGAAGCTCACCGCCGTCAGCGGGTCCGTCTTCCTGGGGTCCAGCTCCCGGACGACCTTACCCAGCCATCCCTCCTGGGCGACCCTGTCCGGCTCGCAGGTATGCCAGATGTCCATGCCCCGGAAGTGGGAGCGGGTGGAGTTGGCGTAGCCTATCCCCTGGACTATGGCGACCTTGCCCTCGTCGTACAGCTCCTTTATGGGCGCGGCGCTGGGATGGAAGCCCAGCGTGCTGTCAATGGGTAGCACCTGGTCCTGGGGTATGCCCACCACGGGGCGGAAATCATAGTAGAGGCCATTCCCGTAGGGGATGACCGTGTTCATGAAGTCGTTGCCGCCGGTAAGCTGGACCACCACCAGGACAGGTGCCTTACCGCCGTTCTCTGCCATAAGTATTCTTCTCCTTACCTGCCATGCCTATGCGAACTGGTACTCCAGGGAGGACACGATGAGCTGGAGCATGCTGGCAACCCTGGCCGCGCTGGCCTTGCGCTGCTCCTGGGTGCCCAGGAGCAGGTCGCCCTGGGCGGAGGCGTGCTCCAGCAGCCCGGCGCGGGTCTCGGCGCTGACCTCCAGGGGGCCTATAAGCTCCAGGCAGCCGTTGACCAGCTCTTCAGGGGACAGCGACTGCCTGCCCTGGGCCAGCCTATCCAGTATGGCCTGCACTCCGGGCGTCGTGGGGTCATTGAACTGGTTCACCGCGAAGTTCACCCGCTCGTTGAGCGTGCCGGCGTCAATCCATTCCGGGCCGGTGTGCCAGCCCTCCACGGTGGGCGGCACCATGAGGTTTTGCCCCATGACGGCGGTGGCGTCGCCCAGGCTGTCCAGGCCTGGCTCCGGGAACCTGTACCTGCCGGCCAGCTTCACCGTCCCGGCCACCAGCTCCACGGGGCTTTTGACCTTCTTGAAGCGGGCCTGCTTGAAGAAGTCGGAGTTGAACAGCACCCGCAGCACGGAGCGCATGTCTCCGTCAGACTGGAAGTAGGCGCTCATGAGCGTGTAGATGGCGTCCGGGTCTCGTGGGGGCACCGTGTTCCAGGCAGGCACCTGCGGCTCGTCGGCCACGAAGAAGTTGTACAGGTGCCGGCAGATGAAGCGGGCCGTAGCCGGCTGACGCACAATGATGTCAATGATGTCCTCGCCGTTAAACCGGCCCGTGTGGCCCAGGAAAGACTTGACGCTGTCATCGTGGTCGTCTGGCACGTAAACGAAGGAAGAGGGGTAGCGCCCGTAGGGGTCCAGGGGCAGCGGCTGGGTGAAGGTCCAGCCGGTGAAGGCGCGGGAGGCCATCTTGATATCGGCCTCGGTGTAATTGCCCACGCCCATGGAGAACAACTCCAGCAACTCCCGGCCCCAGTTCTCGTTGGGCTCGCCCTTGTGGTTCTCGTTGTTGTCCAGCCAGTAGATCATGGCCGGGTCCCTGGCCAGGCCGATGAGGATGTCCCGCAGGTTGCCCAGGGCGTTTTTCCTGAACATCTCCACCTGGGCCACCGAGGAAGGCCCATGCTCGCTCTTGCCCACCGAGGTGGCGAAGACGTGGTGCCAGAAGAGGGCCATCTTCTCTTCCAGGGGACGCCGGGTGTTGACCATGCGGTAAATCCAGTGGGCGCGCCAGGCATTGACCGTATCGGCGTTGTTCAGCTCCAGGTAGTAGCGGCGCAGGAGGTGGTCATCAATGTCCGGGTGGCGCTCCGGGTGCAGCAGGTCTTCTACGATCTCCTCGTAGGGCCTCGTGGCGTGGGCTTCCAGCTCATCCCTGGTCGCGCCGAAGCCGGCGCGGCGCAGCAGGTGGGCTATGAGGCCAACATCTTCCTTGAGGGGCATCTTTACCTCCCGTCACAGTCAGCCCAGCTTGTCCAGGCTGGGGTAGCAGAGCGATTGTATTATGCGCGTGGTACCGTGTCAATTTGGCATATCGGGCCAGGCTGCTTGTTGCATCATCGGGACCTCTCCAGGGGCACCGCTGACCAATGCCATAAAGGAGCATTAACACGGCCTTAAACTGCCGCTCAAGAACGGCGACTAGACTGATGCTTGAGGGGAAGTTACCACAGGAAGGAGGGAGCGATGGTACTGGAGGTGGACTCCTCCAGGCGGCGATGGTGGACAGGTGGCTTGAGGGCCTTGTTTCTCGCCTTGCTCCGCCGGCTGGCGCAGTGGGCTGGACTGAAGATGTACTGCCCCCGCTGCCAGGCCGGACTGGAGCTGGTGGATGAGCAGTACCTGGAGTCCTCCACCCCCTTCTTTGTGAGGGGCCTCTGCATCTGGAGGTGCCCGGTGTGCGCTGAGATGGTCAAGCAGCCCTTCGCGTACTTCGAGGACATGGGCATCTGGGACCATTGACTGCTTGCATCCATATGGCTCTGCTGCTCATCTAATATATTATAATATATTACTCCAGTCCTCTATGATGATGCCATAAGCCCGTAGGGGCAACCCTTGTGGTTGTCCAACGCCAGGGCAGGCACAAGGCCTGTCCCTACAGGTGGCCTGCCATTTGTAGCGTTTTCAAACAGGACTCGGGAGGAAGCAATGATCGGCAGAGTGGCCGAAGCCAGTCAGGCCGGGCCTGTAGATGTGCTCTTCGTTTGCGTACGTAACGCGGGACGCAGCCAGATGGCGAAGGCCCTGTTCAACGCCCTGGCCGCCCAGCGCGGCCTGCCCTTTCGCGCCGAGTCCGCGGGCACAATGCCAGCCCGGCAGGTACATCCCGAAGTCGTAGTAGTCATGCGGGAACTGGGGATTGACCTGTCGTCCCAGCGGCCCAGGCTGCTCACCAACGAGATGGTCAGCAACGCTCGCAAGGTTGTGACCATGGGGTGCGCGGTAGATGCCAGCGCCTGCCCTGCCATGTTTCTCAGGGAAGTGGAGGACTGGGGACTGCCCGACCCAGAAGGCCGCGACATCGAGGAGGTAAGGGCTATCAGGGATATGGTCAGGCAGAAGGTCGAGGCGCTGATTGGTACACTTGCGCCCGCTAGCTGGAGGTCAGCATGAAGGCAGAGGTATGCACCACATCATCACGAGTTGGCCTGCGCCGGCTCTCGCTGCTGGACCGGTCCCTCACCCTCTGGATATTCCTGGCCATGGCGCTGGGCGTCGGCCTGGGCCACTTCTGGCCCCAGGTGTCCAGTGTGACCAGTTCTCTAAGCGTGGGCACCACGTCCCTGCCTATCGCGGCCGGCCTCATCCTGATGATGTACCCGCCGCTGGCCAAGGTACGGTACGAGGATATGGGCCGCGTCTTCCGCAACTGGCGCATCCTGGGCCTGTCCCTGCTGCAGAACTGGCTCATCGGCCCGGTGCTGATGTTCCTGCTGGCCATCATCTTCCTGCGGGCCTACCCCGAGTATATGGTGGGCCTCATCATGATTGGCCTGGCCCGCTGCATCGCCATGGTCATAGTCTGGAACGAGCTGGCCAGGGGCGATAGCGAGTACGCCGCCGGGCTGGTGGCCCTCAACTCGGTCTTTCAAATCCTCTTCTACTCGCTGTACGCCTACGTCTTCATCACCGTGCTTCCCACCTGGTTCGGCCTGGAAGGTGCGGCTGTGGAAATTACCATCGGGCAGATAGCCCAGAGCGTGGCCATCTACCTGGGCATACCCTTCGTGGGCGGCATGCTGACCCGCTTTGTGCTGCTGAGGCTGAAGGGCCGGCCGTGGTACGAGCGGCGGTTCATTCCCAGGATAAGCCCCATGACCCTGGTGGCGCTGCTGTTCACCATCGTGGTCATGTTCTCCCTCAAGGGCGAGGTGATTGTCCAGCTCCCGCTGGACGTGGTAAGAGTCGCCGTGCCCCTGCTCCTGTACTTCGTCCTGATGTTCCTGGTGTCCTTCTACATGGGCAAGCGGGTGGGAGCGGACTACTCCAGGAGCGCCACGGTAGCCTTCACCGCTGCCAGCAACAACTTCGAGCTGGCCATAGCGGTGGCGGTGGCCGTGTTCGGGATAGGCTCGGGGCAGGCCTTTGCCGCGGTCATAGGCCCGCTGGTGGAGGTCCCCGTGCTTATCGGCCTGGTGAACGTGTCCCTCTGGCTGGGGCGCAGGATATTCAAGGCAGGCCCCATGGACGCGGGAGCATCGGAGGCCGGCCCCGTACCTCTCTGAAGGCGGCCAGAGACAGCGGCCTCACGGCTCCCATACCGTCGCGGCGATGTAGCGCTCGCCATCGGGGCTGTCGTTGAAGTAGTAGATGGTGACCAGCTTGCCGTCGGGCCGCTGGACGGTGCGGGTGTAGCCCAGGTCGTGGCAGCCGCCGTCGGCGCGCAGGACTACCTCGTTCCCCCAGTACTGGCCGCTGTCCCTGCTGAAGACGGCGCGGATGCTGTAGGGCGCATCCCGAAAGCCGTAGGTGATGCACAGGCGGCCATCGCGCAGGCGCAGCATGGCCGGCGGGTTGCCGCCGGCGCCCGTGTCCAGCACGGGCATGTCCACGTAGCGCCACTTCTGGCCGCCATCGTCGGAGGCCCATAGCTCGATCCAGTTGTGCTCGTTGCCGGCGCTGCGCTCGCCCAGGCGGCGACGGATGGCCGTCAGGATGCGGCCTTCCGGCAGCCGGACGCTGGAGGGCATTATGGCGAAGCCTGGCGGCTCCTCCTCGCCGACCCAGCCGACAAACTGGAAGGTCTTGCCGCCGTCGCAGGTGCGGGCGCACAGAATGCGGCCCTCGCCGCCATTGGGCTTGGTGACCGTCAGGAACAGCAGGCACTCCCTGGGGCCGTCCACCAGGTAGTCGGTGCGGGCGGCGACGCCAGACTGCCCGAAGTCCGGGAGCCTGTAAGGCCCCTGCCAGCTATTGCAGCGGTCATGGGACACGTAGAACCAGGAGCGAGCGCCAGCTCTCAGGCCGGAGCGGGCGCACATGAGGGCGAAGTCCGGGTGGGTGAAGTCCAGGCCGCCGGGGCAGTCCAGCAGCGTGCTCTCCAGGTCGTCCGCCTGGCCGACGCCCATCTCGGGGCGCATGTGCTCGTCGGCGGACAGGCCGCGGCCGCCGGGCGCCTTGCCGGGGAAAGGCCCCACCCGCCAGGTCTCGCCGCCGTCGAGGCTGCGGGCCTGCATGGTGACGAAAGGCTTGCTGGTGTCGCGGGCATGGAAGCCGCCGGCCGAGCTATGGTAGCCCACTGTGAAGCCGACGACTATCTCGTTGCCCCAGGCCCAGATGCCGTAGTTGGCGGGCCAGCCGGCGTAGCGGCCCGGCTCACGGAATACTGTTATGTGTTCCACAGGTTCACCACGTTGGGCGGGACGCCGGTCTTCTGGTACTGGCAGATAGTCCTGACCGTCTCCCTGGCGATGGCGTCATGGGCCTCCTGTGTGGCGCCGCCTATGTGGTGGGTGCCGATGACGCCCTCCAGCCTGAACAGGCTGTTGTCCACCGCGCCCGTGCCGGCGGCAGGCTCGCCCTCGAAGACGTCCAGGCCCACGCGCAGGCCCTTCTCCCGCACGTAGCGGGCCAGCGCCTGCTCGTCCACCACCTCGGCGCGGGAGGTGTTGATGAGGATGGCGCCGGGCCGCATGGCCCTGAAGAACTCCTCGCCCACCAGGTGCCTGGTGTCCCCTGTCAGGGCCACGTGGACGCTGACCACGTCGGAGCCAGCGGCTACCTCCAGGGGCGAAGGTTTCATCTCCAGGCCCAGCTCATGGGCGCGCTGGCGGGTGAGGGAGCGGCTCCAGGCGACCACCGGCATGCCGAAGGCCCGGGCGCGCGGGACCATGGCCTGCCCGATGCTGCCCATGCCGATGAGGCCCAGGGTGCGGCCATACAGCCCCCTGGCCTTGCTGTAGGCGTCCTTGTTCCAGCGGCCCTGGCGCAGGTCCAGCACGTTATCGGGGATATGCCTGTCCAGGGCGATGATGAGGCCGAAAGCCAACTCCGCGACGGCATTGGCGTTCTTGCCAGGGCAGTTGGCGACGTAGATGCCGCACCGGGTGGCCGTTTCGACGTCAATGGTGTTGTAGCCAGCGCCGGCCCTGATGACCAGGCGCAGCCCGCCGGCCGTGAGCATCTCGGCGGTGACCGGCGTGCTCCGGACAACCAGTACCTCGGCGCCCGTCTCGGCGATGGCCTGGCGCAGCGCCTCGCCCTTCAGCCCGGGGCGGCACACGGCCTTGATGCCCTCCCTGGCAAGCTCCGCCGGCACGAAGTCCGGCAGCCTGTCGGCAATGAGCACCTTCATGGTCTGCCCCGTCAGCCTTCCAGCCTGACCAGGCGGTACTCCCTGGCCCCACGGCGGAGCACCAGTACCCGGCCTTCCACGGCGTCCTGCAGCGTCACCATGTGGCGCACGTCGGACACCCTGCGGTTGCTCACGGCGATGCCGCCGCCCTGGACGAGCCTGCGGGCCTCGCTGCGGGAGGGCGCCAGGCTGGCCTCGGCCACCAGGTCAGGCAGCGGCACGCCCGCGCCCTCGAACCTCTGCCTGGGCAGCGAGAGGGAGGGCACGTCCTGGAAGATGTCCAGCAGCTCGGCGACGCTCAGCCCCGCAATCTCGCCGCCGAAGAGGACGGCTGTGGCAGCCTGGGCCTTGCGCAGGCCAGAATCGCCGTGGACGCTGCGGGTGACCTCCTCGGCCAGGCGGCGCTGGGCCTCACGCCGCTCTGGACGGCTGGACACCGCCTCCTCCAGGTCCGCCACCTCCTGGGGCGTGGCCAGGGTGAAGAACTTGAGGTACTTGATGACGTCGGCGTCGGCGGTGTTCAGCCAGAACTGGTAGAAGCGGAAGGGTGAAGTCCTGCTGGCATCCAGCCAGACGGCGCCGGCCTCGGTCTTGCCGAACTTGACGCCCGTGGACGTGGTGACCAGCGGCATCACCAGGCCGTGGGCCTGGGCGCCCCGCAGGCGGCGTATCAGGTCAATGCCGGCGGTGATATTGCCCCACTGGTCGCTGCCGCCCATCTGGAGCACGCAGCCGTAGCGGTCGTACAGCACCAGGAAGTCGTAGGCTTGCAGGAGCATGTAGGAGAACTCGGTAAAGGATATGCCGGCCTCCATGCGCTTCTCCACCGACTCCTTGGCCAGCATGTAGTTGACGGTGAAGTGCTTGCCGATGTCCCGCAGGAAGCCCAGCAGGTCCAGGGGCGCTAGCCAGTCGGCGTTGTTGACCAGCCTGGCGGGATTGGCGCGGGCCTGGAAGTCCAGGAAACGGCTGAGCTGCTCCCGTATGCCCTGGAGGTTGTGCTCGATCTGCTCGCGGCTGAGGAGCTGGCGCTCCTGGGTCTTGCCGCTGGGGTCGCCGATCATGCCGGTGCCGCCGCCGACGATGGCGATGGGCGAATGCCCGTGGCGCTGGAGGTGGACCAGGGCCATGACCACCAGCAGGCTGCCCACGTGCAGGCTGTCGGCGGACGGGTCAAAGCCGATGTAGCCAGTGACCTTCTCCCTGGCCAGGAGGTCTTCCAGGCCGGGCGTGTACAGTTCCTGGCCCTGCTCCGTCCGATGGACCATGCCCCGCCAGCGGAACTCGTCCAGCACCGTCTTCACAGCCTGCGCGGTCACCTGTGCCATTGGCCCCTCCGGTACCTGATGCGCGGACGTCATGCGCGACGCCCTTACGCTGGGATGCTCTCCCGTATCCTCGCGATGGCCTCAGCCACCGTCATCTGCTTATTGTACACTGCCGAGCCGGCCACCAGCACCCTGGCCCCGGCTCCCACCACCCTGGGCGCCGTCCTGGGGCTGATGCCGCCATCAACCTCAAGCTCCGCCGGAAGCCCGCGCTGGTCCAGCATGGCGCGCATGCGGCGGACCTTGTCCACCGTGCCCTCGATGAAGGCCTGGCCGCCAAAGCCGGGGTTGACGGTCATGACCAGCACCAGGTCCAGGTCGGGCAGGACCTCCTCCACCAGCGCCAGCGGCGAGCCGGGGTTGAGGGCCACGCCCGCCCGTTTGCCGGCGTCCTTGATCTGGTGCACGACGCGGTGCAGGTGGATGCAGGCCTCGGCGTGGACGGTGATGATGTCGGCGCCGGCCTCGGCGAACTGGGGGATGAAGCGCTGGGGCTCGCTGATCATCATGTGCACGTCCAGGGGCAGGTCGGTCCAGGGCCGTATGGCCTGGACCACCAGCGGGCCGATGGTCAGGTTGGGTACGAAGTGGCCGTCCATGATGTCCACGTGGATGTAGTCGGCGCCGCCGCGCGCGGCCTCGGCCACCTGCTCCCCCAGCTTGCTGAAGTCGGCGGAGAGGATGGAGGGCGCGATCTTGATGGACCTGTTGTGCGCTTCAACTGCCACGCTCAGCCTCCAGTTGGGCCCTGGCCTCGGCGATGGCCTTCTTCACCTGGGCGGAGGCCGTGCCGCCGGGCACGTCGCGGGCATTCACCGACGAGTCCACGTTGACCGAGAAGATGCCCTCGTCGAAGAGCGGCGAGAAGCGGCGGTACTCCTCCAGCGATAGCTCGTGGAAGGATTTGCGCTGCTGGGCGGCGTAGGCCAACAGCCGCGAAACGACGCCGTGGGCCTCGCGGAAGGGCAAGCCCTTGCCCACCAGGTAGTCAGCGATGTCGGTGGCCAGGACGTAGCTCTGCTGCGCCGCCTGGCGCATCCTGGCGGGGTTGAGGGCCATGGTGACTATCATACCTGTGAACACCTCCAGCGTGGGCAGCAGGGTGTCCACCGTGTCGAAGAAGCCCTCCTTGTCCTCCTGCAGGTCGCGGTTGTAGGTCAGGGGCAGGCCCTTGAGCACCGTCAGCAGGCCCAGGAGATGGCCGTACACCCGGCCGGTCTTGCCCCTGGCCAGCTCGGCGAAGTCGGGGTTGCGCTTCTGGGGCATGATGCTGCTGCCGGTGGTGTACTCCTCGCTCAGGCGGATGAAGCCGAACTCGTCGGAAGACCAGAGTACAATCTCCTCGGCCAGGCGGGAAAGATGCATCATGCAGATGGCTGCCGCCGAGTGGAAGTCCAGCAGGAAGTCGCGGTCGGAGACGGCGTCCATGCTGTTGGCCGAGATGGCGCTGAAGCCCAGCTCCCTGGCGACAAACTCGCGGTCTATGGGGTAGGGCAGGCCGGCCAGGGCGCCGCTGCCCAGGGGCATGACGTCGGCGCGCTGGCGGGCCTGCTGGAAGCGCTGCCTGTCCCGGCCAAACATCTCGAAGTAGGCCAGCATGTGGTGGGCGAAGAGGACCGGCTGGGCGCGCTGCACGTGGGTGTAGCCCGGCATCACCACATCGGCGTGGGCCTCGGCCCTGGCGACCAGGGCCTCGCGCAGGCGGTGGAGGCCGGCCAGCACCTGGGCGATGACCTCCCTGGTGTAGAGGCGCATGTCCAGGGCGACCTGGTCGTTGCGGGAGCGGGCCGTGTGGAGCCGGCCGGCGGCGTCGCCGATCTTCTCGTACAGGCGCCGCTCGATGTTCATGTGGATGTCTTCCAGTTCGGGCCGCCAGGGGAAGGAGCCGTCCTCTATCTCCTGGCGGATGGCCTCCAGCCCCCTGACGATGGCCTCGGCCTCATCCCTGGCGATGATGCCCTGCTTGGCCAGCATGCGGGCGTGGGCGATAGACCCGGCGATGTCCTGCCTGTACAGCCGCCGGTCGTAGTGGATGGACACGGTGTAGGAAGAAGTCACTTCTTTCATCGGACTGCCTTGCTATAGCTGGGCGCACGCGCAGGAGCACCCCGCGTACGCCTCTTATGGACGAAGAGACGTACCGCTAACCTGGCCGCTTGGGGACCAGGAAGCGCCGGCGCAGGGTCAGCACCTTCTCGCCGCGCTGGTTGTAGGCGCGGCTTTCCACGTACACGATGCCCCGGTCCGGTCGGCTGCGGGACTCGCGGGTCTCCAGCACCTCGCTCTCGGCGTAGATGGTGTCGCCCTGGAAGACCGGCGCATCGTGGGTGACCTTCTCGTACTCCAGGTTGGCGATGGCCTTGCCCGACGTGTCGCGCACGCTCATGCCCACCACCAGGCTCAGCACGTAGGTGCCGTTGACCAGTATCTTGCCGTGCTGGTGGTGCTCCTGCATGTAGTGCTCGTCTATGTGTATGGGGTTGTGGTTCATGGTGAGGAGGCAGAAGAGGTGGTTGTCCATCTCGGTGATGGTCTTGCCGGGCCAGTGCTTGAAGATGTCGCCGACCTTGAAGTCCTCAAGGTAGCCGCCGAAGCTTTCGCGTCCGTCGTGGATCATAGCGATTACTCCCTCATAGCGAAGAAGACAGTGCTCGGAGGGTATGGACAATCGCCCACTTCCTCTTCTTCCTCAGGAAGTTCTCTGCGCCACTCTCAAACTCACTTCTGGTGATCTTGCATTTGTTGTCTGTACCATCTCTTCGCACGATCACATAGTCTTCAGTCACTTCCTCTACCCAGTTTTTCCAGTGTTTCACTCTAGTTTCAACTGGAATACCTGCTTCCTTACAACGAATGAGCTCGCTCCTTAATTTGTTCCAGCTACCCTTTGGCTGAACTCGTGGCAGTGTACTATTTGGCTTCGAGTCGCTTGATGTCTTTGTTATCTCTATAGGGAAGAGATAGCGGAGGTCAAGGCGTCGGGATGCGCCTAGCACTTCTATCCCTGCCAGGCGGTCCTGCTCATCGAAGTCAAGGGCAATGTCGTCATCCACCAGGCGGGTCTCGACCTGATGCTTACCGGGTAGGAATCTTATATAGAGAGTGTCGAACTTGGCGTCATATGATATGTCCATCCCTAGACCCTCCATCTGCCATAGAACACGAGGACCGTCACAACTACTATAGCATCCCCGTTTCTTCTCTCCCACGCGTATATGACCTTCACGAGCTTATGAGGATAGAAGCGCCCCCTCCGCTCATATCCCTCGGTAAAGACCATTTCCCGTGCGAGGCGAGGTGGCCTGGCATCTGACTCCCGTCCTTGTTCGAGCACGCGCCTCACTTCATCTTCGGTGGCGCCTCGCTCGTTCATGTTATCCAGGGCGTGCTTTTGGAAATCGATCTCCACAGGACTAAATTTTATACCTCTGGAGCAACTGCCGGGCGATGACCAGCTTCTGTATCTCGTTGGTGCCCTCGCCGATGATCATGAGGGGCGCGTCGCGGTAGTAGCGCTCCACGGGGTAGTCCTTGATGTAGCCGTAGCCGCCATGAATGCGCATGGCCTCCAGCGTCACCTCGGCGCAGACCTCGCTGGCGAAGAGCTTGGCCATGCCGGCTTCCAGGTCCACCCGCTGGCCGGCGTCCTTCCTGGCGGCGGCGTCGTAGGTCAGCAGGCGGGCGGCCTGTATTTTGGTCGCCATGTCGGCCAGCTTCATCTGGATGGCCTGGTGCTGGGCGATGGGCACGCCGAAGGCCCGGCGCTGCTGGGCGTAGCGGATGGCCGCCTCGAAGGCCGCCGTCGCCACGCCGACGGCCCTGGCCGCCACGTTGATGCGCCCGGTCTCCAGTCCGCTCATGGCCTGGCGGAAGCCCTGACCCTCGACGCCGCCCACCAGGTCCTCGGCCGGCACACGGCAGTCCTGGAAGACCAGCTCGCAGGTGTCCACGCCTCGGTAGCCCAGCTTGTCCAGTTGCTGGGCCACCGAGAAGCCCGGCGTCGGCTTCTCCACGATAAAGCAGCTTATGCCCCGGTAGGGCGGGTCGGCGCGGGTATCGGTCTTGGCCAGGACGGCGAAGGCGTTGCCGTGCTGGCCGTTGGTGATGAACATCTTGCTGCCGTTGAGCACGTACTCCTCGCCGTCGCGGACGGCGGTGGCCTGGATGGCCTGCACATCGCTGCCGGCGCCCGGCTCGGTGAGGGCCAGCCCGCCACGGACCTCCCCTCGGGCCATGCGGGGCAGGAAGCGCCGCTTCTGCTCCTGGGTGCCGAAACTGGCGATGATATAGGCCATGACGTGGTGGGTGCCGATGGGGCCTGTGAGGCTCATCCAGCCCTTGCTCAGCTCCTCGAAGACCATGGCGAAGGTGGTGTAGTCCAGGCCCAGGCCGTCGTACTCCTCGGGGATGGTGATGCCGAAGAGGCCCATGTCCCGCATCCTGTCCACCAGCTCGGCGGGGTAAACGTCGTCGTGGTCGTAGCGGCTGGCAACCGGCTCCACGTCGCGTTTCACGAACTCGCGGACCAGGCCGACGATCTGGTTGCGGACTTCGGGGGAAGTCGGCGCAGTCATGGGACCACCTTATCCCCGTAGGGGCAGGCCTTGTGCCTGCCCAGGTCCCGGGCAACCACAAGGGTTGCCCCTACATTTTTTGGCCTCATCATAGCGACTCGGTGCTACAGGTTGCAGCCCTGCGGTGAGTCATGCAAGCACCACAGGGGGCTAGCGTCCGAAGGCCGGGAACTGCCTGGTGCCCACGTTCTTGGCTGACACACCCAGCACCTTCAGGAAGCCTTCGGCGTCCACGTGGCCGCAGGAGCCAGGGGCCTGCCAGGTCCTGGCCAGACGGTCAATTATGCCGACCGCTTCCGCCACTGGTCACGTATTATGTCAGCCAGTGCCCGGAGGGCCTTGTTAACAGACTCCGCGTTGGGGAACACTTCAGCCACGTCTGGATCAAGCACTACCGCTATCGAGCCTCTGGCGAAGCGGTCAGCGTACTTCCCTCGAACGCCTTTGCTGAAGTCGTACTCCTCCAGCACGTCGGAGTCGTGGTCACTGTCCCGGTCCTTCCTCATAAGTCTTCCTCTCAGCCCTCGTTGCCAGGCGTGCACTGATAATACGAACCGTATCTCCTCGCTCAGTATACACCATCACAATTATTCTGCCTCTGGCAGACTCACCGACTGTAACAAAGCGCTCTTCTTCAGCCGAGTGGAGTGGGTCTTCTATGGTCAGGGACAAAGGATCGCCAAAGACCGTAATGGCCTCTTCAAAAGAGACACCGTGTTTCCTGAAATTGGCCGACGCTTTACCTCTGTCCCATTCGAATGTAAGCGGCATTCTCTAAGGCTAGCGTCCGAAGGCCGGGAACTGCCTGGTGCCCACGTTCTTGGCCGATACGCCCAGCACCTTCAGGAAGCCTTCGGCGTCCACGTGACCGTAGGAGCCAAGGGCCTCCATGGAAGAGTCGTCGGTGTAGAGCGAGTGAGGCATGGCCCCGGGCGTATTGTCGGCGCTCTCGAAGGCGACATTTCCCTTATAGAGCCTGACGGTGATGGTGCCGGTGGCCAGGCGCCGTATTGGCTCCAGCGCCGCCAGGGCTGCCGTGGTCGCCAGGTCCAGCCAGTAGCCCTGGTATATCTGCACGCTGACCACCCGGGACACGTGCTCGAAGAACTCACGGGCGCGCCTGTCCAGGACGAACTGGAGGAGGTACTCGTAGGTGCTGCCCAGCAGCTCCATGGCCGGCGCCTCGTAGATGCCCCGGGACTTGATGCCAACGAAGCGGTTCTCCACCACGTGGGTGCCGATGCCGACGCCGTGCCTGCCGGCGATGCGGTTGGCCTCCTTGAAGCAGGACACCAGGTCCAGCGCCTTGCCGTTGATGGCCACCGGCATTCCTTCCTCCCAGCGCACGCTGACCGATTCAGGCCGGTCGGGCGCGTCCCAGGGCCAGACGCCCATGCCTGGCTCCACGAAGTAGGGCGGGATGGTGACGTCCTCCAGGTCGCCCGCCTCGTGGGTCAGGCCCAGGAAGTTAGCGTCGGTGGAGTAGCGGGCCACGCGGCGCGGTCGGATGGGCAGGCCGTTCTTCTCGCAGTACTCGATCATCTGCTGCCGGCCGGGGAACTGCTTCACAAACTCCGGGTCGCGCCAGGGGGCGTAGACCGTCAGCGAGGGGTCCAGCATGTTGGAGGCAAGCTGGAAGCGCACCTGGTCGTTGCCGCGGCCCGTGGCGCCGTGGAACAGCACGCCAATGCCGTGCTTCTGTAGCTCCGGCAATATGGCGCGGACGGTTACAGGCCGGGCGATGCCCGTGGTGTTCCAGTAGCCGCCCTCATAGCGGGCCTGGGCCTGGATGACCTTGAGGCCGGCCTCCGCCAGCGCCTGCTGGCCGGGCACGATGCAGGCCCCTTCGGCGCCGCAGCCCAGCAGGCGCTCCTTGATGGCGTTCAGGTCCTCCTCGTCGGGCTGGCCCAGGTCCACGGTGAAGCAGTGGACCGAGAAGCCCTTGCTGCTCAGCCAGTGGGTCACGGTGCAACTGTCCAGCCCACCCGAGACCGCGCCGCCGACTATCGTTACGCCTTTGTCCTTCAGTTCACGCCAGTGCATGGTTCACTCCAAGCTGTCAGCAATCAGCTATTAGCCTTCAGCTTGTGAATCAGGGAACTGAGCATCTTCTTCACTTCAGTTACACGATCCACAAGTTGCTCATAGTCGGTAGAATCTAGCAGTGCCAGGTCGTGTGCCAGGACAATGTGGTACTCCAGTTCGCTGGCAGAGCCCGTGGCAATCGGTAGGAATCGGGCAAGCTCGGCATCCCCATCTCGACCGCAGCCTTCAGCTATGTTGGCAGGTATCGAGGCGCTTGAGCGACGTAGCTGACTCGTCAGCCCATACATCTCTTCCCGTGGGAACCTGGCAGTTACTTCATATACTGCCAGAGTCAGACGATGACTCTTCTGCCATACCTGCAATTGCCTGAAGTCTCGCAAAACTGGTGCCTCATGTCGAGAAGCTGACCACTGACTGCTGATGGCTGATGGCTATCTCACCGCCTCCGTCAGCCCCTTCTCCAGCCGACTGAGGGCCTCGTCAATCTCCTGCTTCGTGACGGTAAGGGGCGGCATGAGGCGGATGGCGTTGGGCCGGACGGGGTTCAGCAGCAGGCCGGCGTTGTTGCAGGCCGATACCACCCTGCCGGAGATGTCGGCGTTGAACTCCATGGCCAGCAGCAGGCCCATGCCCCGGACGTCGGTGATGAACTCGTGGTCTTTCCTGAGCCTGTTGAGGCCCTGCTTGAGATAGTCGCCCATCTGCCGGGCATGGGCCGGGATGTCCTTGTCAACGATGTATTTGGCGGAGGCGTGGGCCGCGGCGCAGGTCAGGGCGTTGCCGCCGAAGGTGGAGCCGTGGTCGCCAGGGACGAAGACCGCAGCGTGAGACTTGGCCAGGAAGGCGCCGATGGGCACGCCGCCGCCCAGGCCCTTGGCCAGCGTCATCACGTCCGGCTCCACGCCGAAGGCCTGGTAGCCGAACAACGTGCCCAGCCGGCCCATGCCCGTCTGGACTTCGTCGAAGATGAGCAGCAGGCCCTTCTGGTCGCACCACTGCCTCACCTGCTTGAGGTAGTCAGGCGAGGGCACGTTGACGCCGCCCTCGCCCTGCACCGGCTCCAGCATGACGGCCACGGTCTTGTCGGTGGTGGCCTTCTTGATGGCCTCGATGTTGTTGTACTCCACGTAGGTGAAGCCCACGGGAATGGGCTGGTACGGCTCCTGGTAGTGGGGCTGCGCCGTGGCCGCCACCATGGCCAGTGTCCTGCCGTGGAAGGAGTTGAAGGCGGTGATAATCTCATAGGCGCCGTTCTTGTGCATTTTGCCGTACTTGCGGGCCAGCTTGACGGCGCCCTCGTTGGCCTCTGCGCCGCTGTTGCAGATGAAGACCTTGTCCAGGCAGCTATTGTCCACCAGGAGCTGGGCCAGCTTCAGTTGCGGGATGGTGTAGAACTGGTTGGAGGTCTGGAGCAGCGTCCGCGCCTGCTCGGCGATGGCCTCCGCGACCACAGGGTTGGCATGGCCGATGTTGTTGACGGCCCAGCCGGAGGTGAAGTCCAGGTACTCCTTGCCAGCGTCGTCCCAGACTCGCGTTCCCTGGCCGCGGACAATGACGATGGGCTGCCGCCGGGCGCAGTACATGTAATACTTGCTTTCCAACGCTTTCCAGTCAGTGGTCATGTGTTACCTCCTCACAGTTCTTGCAGGCTCGAAATATCTTCGCCCATCGGGGCGCTGGTGGCAAGGGCGACCGTGCCATCCCCTGGCGCTGGCCCCTACTGGCCTCCCGATAGCTCCCTGAGCCTTCGCAGGGCCTCCTCCAGCCGGGCGAGGTCGTCCTTCATCTGCTGGATGGCGTCCTCCAGCTTCTCGATTTCGGCGCGGACTGCCTCGGGCAGCCCCGTGGTCGGTGGCGGCGTGGTCGGCGGGCCGCCGGTGACCACGCCGGGCGGCGGCGCGACGCCCGTGATGGCAGCCACGGCCTCGGCCACCGAGCCACGCATGGTGACCCGCTCTCCAGAGACCAGGATCACCTGCTTCAGCTCTGGGAACTCTACACCCTCGGCCTGTAAATATACAGGCTCGGCGTAGAGAAGGCTACTTCCTATGGGAATTACCAGCAGGTTGCCCCGTATGCAGAGCGAGCCTTCCTGGCAGCGTAGCGTGAACCACTCGGAGATGAAGGGGTCGTTATCTATCCTGGCCTCCACCTGCTCCGGGCCGTCCAGTTGTCTGTCCTTGGGGAAGACAAAGGCCCGCAGCTTCCCGTAGTGCTCGCCATCGCTGCGGGCGGCCAGCCAGCCGATGAGGTTCTTGCGCTGGCTGGGCACGTAGGGCAGCAGCAATACGAACTCCTCCCTTTCCTCTTCCGGCAGCTTCATGATGACGTAGTAAGGCTCTATGGGCTGAAGGGCCTGGCCCTGGCCGAACTTCTCCTGGGGGATGGTCCACAGGTCCTCGTTGTTGTAAAAGATCTGGGAGTTGCGCATGTGGTAGCGGGTGTACTTCTGCGCCTGGGAGGCGAAGAAGTCCAGGGGGTACCGGATGTGCGCCTTCAGCGAGTCGGGCATGCGGTCCAGAGGGAGAAAGAGGTCCGGGAAGACCCTGGCGTAGGTCTGGATGACCGGGTCGGCAGGGTCGGCGAGGTAGAAGCGCAGGTCGCCGGTGAAGGAGTCCACCGTGACCTTGACGCTGTTCCTGATGTAGTTGAAGGAGCCGTTGAAGGGGTCCGAGTAGGGGTAGTGGTCGGTGGTGGTATAGGCGTCCTGGACCCAGAAAAGCTGGCCATCGGCCACCACTATGTAGGGGTCCCTGTCCAGCAGCAGGAAGGGCGCGACGGTGGCGATGCGCTCCTGGATGTTGCGGCGGTACTGTATAAGGCTGTCGCCGGTTATCTCGCCGCTGATGAGGATGTTGATGTCGCCGAACTGCCAGGCATAGGCCAGCCGCCTGAACAGGGAGCTGAGGCGAACGCCGCCGGAGCCTGAGTAGTGGTTGCGTACCGGGTCGCCAGTCTCGGGCTGGTAGTCCAGCTCCTCGGTCCTGGTGTTGACGATGACGTAGCTGGCCGTGTTCTCGCCGTAGTAGATGCGCGGATTGGCGATTACCATCTCCGGCGCGGCATCAGGGGCAGTCGGCCTCACCGGAATGACGCCGTCGGAGGGGATGTCCTTGGCGAAGAACAGCGGCCTGCCTTCCGGGGTGAACTCGGTTACGGGGCTTATGGCAATGCCGAAGCCGTGGGTGTAGATGAGCCTCTTGTTGATCCACGTCTGCGCCCGTGGCTCCAGCTTCTCGGGCGCCACCTCCCGGACCGAGAGCATCACCTGGCGGTACTGGCCGCCAATGGTGTACCTGTCAATGTCCATGTCCTTGAAGTCGTAGTAAGGGCGGATAAGCTGCACCTGCCTGTACACATCCCTCAGGGGGCGGTAGTCCCACAGCCTGATGTTGTTGATGGTGAGGAGGTTGTCCCGCACCATCTCCGGCCCGAAGGATGCCTCCGCTGGGTAGAAGGTCTCCTCGATGCGGTCCAGGGCGAAGCCCTTGCGCGTGGACTCGATGTTGTGGGCGATGTAGGGCTGCTCGCGGACGAACTCCTGGGGATTGACTGTGAACCGCTGCATGAGGGCGGGCCAGATGCTGCCCACGACGATGGACATGGCTACCCACAGCACGAAGGCCCCCACCAGCAGGCGCAGCCCACGCATGTAACCATTCAGCAGTATGAGAATGCCGCTAGCGATGGCAACGATGAAGAGTATAAACAGGGCTGGCCTGCGGGCATGAAGGTCGGCGTAGGAGGCGCCGAAGATGACGCCGTGCTGGGAAAGCACTAGCTCCCACCTGCCCAGCCAGTGGCCCCAGGCCAGGATGAACATGATGGCGGCCCCTAAGATGGATACGTGGACCTTGAGGCCTGAGGTCACGGAGAAGCCTATGCCCCGGAGGCTGAAGTTGACGAAGTAGGTGGCCAGGGTGCCCAGCAGGACCAGGACGGCGGCCCCCAGCAGCCAGCCTTGCAGGAAGTTGTACACCGGTAGCCCGAAGACGTAAAAGGAGATATCCCTGTTGTAGATGGGGTCCAGCTCGCCGAAGGGCACAGCGTTAAGGTACTTGAGTACCGCCTCCCACTGGGCGGCAGTCACGGTGCCCATTATGGTGCTGAGGATGACCACACCCGTCACAGTGCCCCAGAAGACCAGGCGCCGCAGGAACGCCATCACCTCCAGAGGAATGGGTATTGTCTCTGGCCCCAGGGACAGCCGATGGGCCACCCAGATGCTGGCACTGAGCAGCAGGCCAAAGACGCCAGCGCCCAGGAAGAAGAGCACAATGCGGGCGGCCAGGACTTTAACAAATACGCTTCTCAGGCCCAGGCTGTCGAACCACAGCCAGTCGGTGTAAATGGAGCGCACGAAGGAAAGGAATACAAACAGCAGGATTATGGCGAGGGCAACCGCGCCCCACTTGAGGACTGCGCCCAGGTGTGGCGGAAGCTGCTGTCCGTCAAAGTCTGGTGGGAGGCCCTGCCGGAAACTGCCAGCCATCGCAGGTCTGCTAGCCGATGCGCGTGCCCAGGGCTTTGCCTGCTATGCTGTCCCTCAGGGCGCCCGGCTTGCGACCGTCCACTATCTGGGGTATGCTGCCCCGCCTGAGAGCGGTAAGGCAGGCCTCCAGCTTGGGCACCATTCCGCCGCCTACCACGTTGGAGTGCATCAGGTCTTCCGCCTGGCGCTGGGTAAGCCGGGGAATGAGGCGCTTGGAAGAGTCCAGCACTCCCTCCACGTCGGTGAGGAACACCAGACGGGCGGCGCCCAGGGCGGCTGCTATCTCGCCCGCCGCCGTGTCAGCATTGACATTGAGCAGGGTGCCAGCGTGGCCGGAGCCATCGGCGCAGTGCATCGCCACCGGCGCGATGATGGGTATGCAGCCTGCGTCCAGCACGGCCTTGATAGGCGCGGTGTTGACGGCGACCACGCTGCCCACCAGCCCAAGCTGAGGGTCCAGGACTCTGGCCTGGAGCATGCCGCCGTCCACGCCCGACACGCCTATGGCCATGCCGCCACGGGCCAGCACCGACGCCACCAGCGTCTTGTTGATGAGACCGGTCAGCACCGCCACCACTATCTCAAGGCTGGGTGCGTCGGTGACGCGCAGGCCCCGCACGAACTGGGGCCTTACGCCCTGCTTCTCCATCCACTCGGTGATGGTCTTGCCGCCGCCGTGCACCACCACGGGGTTTATACCCTCTCTCTGCAAAGCTACCAGGTCTTCCAGGGTGGTATCATGGCTGCCCAGAGTGCTGCCGCCGATTTTCACTACGATCGTCCCATGTGGGAGGGCCTCCTTTGCTGGTATAGCTTGCGCTTCAGCCTCCTCCTGGGCTGGTGCGCGGCCTGCCCCGGCTTCTGGCCCGGCAGGCACTGGGTGGATGTACCTGGGTTGTGGCTCTATCAAGGGATTCCAGTCCTCAGTTCCAACAATAAATTGTCGCCCATAAAGGGGAAGGCTTCACCCTCATCCCAACCTTCTCCCGTCAAGGGAGAAGGAGTATTTTCTCTCCCCTGGCGGGAGAGGATTGATTAAGGTGAGGGGGAAACGCTCCATCAAAACCAAGTTGACGCTGTACTAAGTGCTGTACGCGGAGTTGAAGGTAACGTACTCCTCGGTCAGGTCGCAGCCCCAGGCGGTGGCGCTGCCGTTGCCTATGTTGAGGTTCACTCGGAAGCGCACTGTGGGGACGTTCATGGCCTTGATAACCGCCTCCTTGAAGAAGGGTATGGCGACGCCCTGATAGACGATGTGAATGTCGTTGATGAAGATGTCAATCTTGCGCTCGTCAAGCTCGATGCCGCTCTTGCCCAGGGCCATCATGATGCGGCCCCAGTTGGGGTCGCGCCCATGGACCATGGCCTTGACCAGGGGTGAGCTGGAAATGGACCTGGCCGCGGCGCGGGCATCCGCAACGCTCCTGGCGCCGTCCACCACTATCTCCATGATACGCTGGGCGCCCTCGCCGTCCCGTACCAGTTCCTTGGCCAACTCGGTGCAGATGTAGGTGAGGGCCTCCTGGAAGGCTGAGGCCTGGGGCGACCCGGCGTGGATGGTCGGCCCGCCGGCGGCGCCATTGGCGAACAGCAGCACCGTGTCATTGGTGCTCTGGTCGCTGTCCACGCTGATCATGTTGAAGGACACGTCCACCGCCTGCTTGAGGGCCTGCTGGAGAAAGGCGCGCTCCACATCGGCGTCGGTGGTGAGGAAACAGAGCATGGTGGCCATATTGGGGTGGATCATCCCTACTCCCTTGGCGGCGCCGCCCAGCGTTACCTTCCGGCCATTCAGGTCCACGGACACGGCCCGCTCCTTGGGGTGGGTGTCGGTGGTCATGATGGCGCGGGCGAACTGGTGACCGCCCTCTGGGGCCACTTTGATGTTGCTGATGTTCCGGCGGATGAGGGCCATGGGAAGCTCGACGCCGATCATGCCGGTGCTGCACACCAGCAAGTCCTCGGGGCTGGCGCCCACGTGCCTGGCGGCCAGCGCCGTCATCTCTTCGGCGTCCTTGAGGCCCTGCTCGCCCACGCAGCAGTTGGCGCAGCCGCTGTTGGCCACCACGCCACGGGCGATGCCCTTCCTGGCCCGCTGCCTGCTGAGGACTACCGAGGGCGACTGCACTTTGTTGGTGGTGAAGGTGGCGGCCACGTTGGCCTGCCGCTCCGAGACCAGAATGCCGAGGTCCAGGACGTTCTCGCCGTGGGTCTTGAGTCCTGCGTAGGTGCCGCCAGCCAGGAAGCCCCTGGCCGACGTGACAGTGCCATCCTGGATTAGCTCGATCATCTTCAGTTCCTCCCTCGGGACAGGATGTCCCCGATGGTCGCTTCTGGCACGGCCCGGGAGGCAATGGCTACCCCTCGCCGGTGGCCTGCCATCAGCCACGGCAGTATAGCATACGTATGTATGCGAAAAAAGGGAAGCGGGCCTTCCGGTGAGTTATCGCGCCGGCCACGGTGTGTGCTACAATACACGGACAAAATTGGACTCTGACGGAGGTCAACCGCCCCATGACGACAACCGCTTCGCCGAAACGGGAGTACAGGGTCGTAGGCACGCGTCCTATCCGACACGATGGCTACGATAAGGTCACGGGTAAGGCCCTGTATGGTGCGGATATCCACCTCCCGGGGATGCTGTACGGTAAGATACTGCGCAGCCCCCACGCCCATGCCAGGATAGTCTCCATAGACACCAGCAAGGCCGAGGCGCACCCGGGAGTCAAGGCTGTGGTTACCGCCAGAGACTTCCCGACACCGCCGGGGGAGCCTGTAGTCCTTGGCTCAGGGCCAGCGGTGAACCTCGACCACCTGAGCAGCAACATCCTCGCTAGGGACAAGGTGCTGTACAAGGGCCACGCCATCGCGGCAGTGGCCGCCGCCAGCCCGCACGTCGCCGAGGAGGCCCTGGCCCTCATTGACGTCCAGTACGAGGTGCTGCCAGCCGTCACCAACGTCGAGGATGCCATGAAGCCGGGCGCGCCTCAGCTCCACGCCAGGTACAAGGGGAACGTCGCCAGCCATGTCCAGCTCAAGCTCGGTGATGTGGAGAAGGGCTTCAAAGAGGCGGATATAGTGCTGGAGCGGGAGTACCGTACCAGGACGGTGCACCAGGGCTACATCGAGCCTCACTCCGCCACGGCCTGGTGGACCGCCAACGACAAGATCACCGTCTGGTGTAGCAGCCAGGGCCACTTTCCCGTCAGGGAGCGCACGGCCGGCGTGCTGGGCGTGCCGTCGTCCAGTATCAAGGTAGTGCCCATGGAGATCGGCGGCGGCTTCGGCGGCAAGACCACCAGCTACCTGGAACCCGTGGCCGCTATCCTGTCTCGGAAGAGCGGCCACCCCGTGAAGCTGACCATGACCCGCACCGAGGTGCTGGAGGCCACCGGCCCCACCTCGGGCAGTTACTCCAGGGTGAAGCTGGGCGTCAAGAAGGACGGGCGGATAACCGCGGCGCAGGCGTACCTGGCCTTCGAGGCTGGCGCGTACCCTGGCTCGCCCGTGGGCGCGGCAGCCCAGTGCATGCTGGCCCCATATAACATCGAGAACGCCCTGGTAGACGGCTACGATGTGGTCACCAACAAGCCCAAGACGGCGGCCTACCGCGCGCCTGGCGCGCCCATAGGCGCCTACACCTTCGAGACACTGGTGGACGAGGCCTGCGAGAAGCTGGGCCTGGACCCGCTGGAGTTCCGCATCCTCAATGGCGCCAGGGAAGGCACCCGCAGGGTAAATGGCGTGGTCAACCCGCGCATCGGCTGCATCGAGACGGCGCAGGCCATCAAGGACCATCCGCACTACAAGACGCCACTGAAGGGGCCTTACCGCGGCCGCGGCGTGGCGTCGGGCTTCTGGATCAACGGCAGTGGCCCGGCCTGCGCCATAGCCAGCGTGAACTTCGACGGCACCATCAACCTGCTGGAAGGCTCGGTGGACATAGGCGGCAGCCGGCCAGCGGCGGCCCAGATGCTGGCCGAGGTCCTGGGCATACCGGTAACCGACGTGAACCCCCAGGTGGCCGACACGGACTCCATTGGCTTCACGTCCATGACCGGCGGCAGCAGCGTTGCCTTCAAGACCGGCTGGGCCGCCTATGAAGCAGCCCAGGACGTCAAGCGGCAGATGGTCGCCCGCGCCGCCAGGCTCTGGGAGGCCTCGCCCGACGACGTGGAGCTTGTGGACGGCGTCTTCCGGCACAAGTCCTCGTCGGACCTCAAGCTCAGCTTCAAGGAGCTGGCGGCACGGCTGCCCGAGACCGGCGGCCCGGTGGTAGGCCGCGCCAACATAGACCCCAAGGGCGCTGGCAGCTCCTTCGCCACCCACTGCGTTGACGTGGAGGTGGACCCCGAGACGGGCAAGGTGACCATACTGCGGTACACCGCTGCCCAGGACGCGGGCACGGCTGTCCATCCCAGCTACGTGGAGGGCCAGATACAGGGTGGGGTAGTGCAGGGGATCGGCTGGGCGCTGAACGAGGAGTACTTCATGGCCCCCGATGGCCGAATGCTCAACTCCAGCTTTCTGGACTATCGCATGCCCACGGCCCTGGACCTGCCCATGATAGACGCGGTCATTGTGGAAGTCCCCAATCCGGCGCACCCCTACGGCGTCAGGGGCGTGGGCGAGACGGCCATAGTCCCGCCGCTGGCCGCCATAGCCAACGCCATCTACCATGCGGTGGGAGTACGTATGACCAGTCTGCCAATGAACCCGGCGGCAGTCCTGAAGGCCATTCAGGAGAAGGGCAAGTAAGCCAGTCCCTGGTCCCATAGTGGCAAAGTCAGGCCTGGCGGAGGAAGACGCAGCCTGCTCCGCCAGGCCCACATCCCTGGCAGCGGCCTCGCGCGCCCATAAAGCGACGTAAGCATGGCCTGGCAAGGGTGCCAGGCCATGCGCCCTTTTGAGTTGCAGGAAGGAACACTGAGATGGCCAGGACTATTCTGGTGCCCCTGGATGGCTCAGCCACGTCTGAGGCCGTGCTGCCCTACGTAGTCACCATCGCCAAGGGCATGGACTGCGAGGTCACTCTGCTGTATGCCGTTGACCTGACCCCCATGCTCATGGCCACGACCACCAACGCGCCCCTGGCCGTGGGTTACCTGGAGGACTTCGAGAGGCAGGCCAGGGAGAGCGGCGAGGAATACCTGCGGCAGCAGTGCCGCAGGCTGGAAGGGCTGGGTGTCCGGTGTGCGACCCTGGTGGAGGTGGGCAGGCCCACCGATGTCATCCTCCAGCACGACGAGCGCGACTCGCCCTGGCTCATAGCCCTCTCGACCCACGGGCGCTCTGGCCTGGCGCGGCTCGTTCTGGGCAGCGTGGCATCGCGCCTGCTCCAGACGGCCAGGTCGCCACTGCTGCTGGTACGCCCCAGGGATGAGACGCTTCCTGCGGTGGCGCGGCTGGACGAGGTCATTGTGCCCCTGGACGCCTCGCCGCTGGCCGAGGGCGTGCTGCCGCTGGTGGTGGACCTGGCCAGCGGGCTGCGCCTCGCCGTGACGCTGGTGCAGGCGCTGCCCACAGCCTCCCAGCTTTACATGGGCACCGAGATAGTCGCCCACCCGGCGGACATACTGGAGCGGGCGGAGCAGGCCGTCCGGGAGTACCTGCAGGGCGTGGCAAGCAGACTGGAGCAGCAGGGCCTCCAGGCCCACCTGGAGGTGCTCAGTGGAGAGGCTGGCAGCGCCATTGTGGAGTTCGCCCGCCAGAGGCCGCACAACATCATCGCCATGACCACCCACGGCCGCTCAGGGCTGGGGCGCTGGGTGCTGGGCAGTGTCACGGACAAGGTGGTGCGCTCCAGCGGCGACCCGGTGGTGGTGGTGCGCCCTCGCCAGTAAGGCGGAGGGCTTTTCAGGGCATGGCATTGGCAGGCCGGGCCGGCGTCGGCTGGAACGCCGCGCCCCTGACCTCCATCACATTAGCTTCCACGCTGACGTCCGCCTCCAGGAACTGCTGCACCAGCCACGCGTTGGACTGTACATGGTTGGTCAGTTGGGGAATTCGGAAGAGGCTTGTGCCGGCCGCCAGAGCGGCGAAGGGTATGACCTGGTCAGCGGCATGCCTGTCCAGCGTGGCGCCCGTTCCCAGGTCCTCCAGGAGTTGCTCCGCGACCCGACGGCCTATGGCCTCGGACCTGCGGCCTGGCGCGCCAGACATGTCGGCGCCCAGCCGCGCTCCCGAGCCCAGGTCCGCGAACAGGGCCAGCGCGGCGCCAGGCTGGAGGGATGTGGCATCGTCGCAGACCTCGATGGCGGCGCGGTAGCCGGCCCTGGCCAGGGCCTCGCTGGCGGCCTCGGCCATGCGCTGGCCGACCTGTCGCTCCTTGAGGTGGGAGGCCAGCGCCACACCCCACAGGCGTTTCACCCCGCCGGGCTGGCCCAGCACCAGGGGAGCCAGCGCGCCAGCCACTGGCTGGACACGCAGGCGCAGAATGCCTCCGCCCCTGGGGACGTAGCCCGGCCTTTCCATGTACACCTGGACGCTCAGGCCCATGCGGGCCAGCAGGGGCGCCATGACGTGGCGCAGGTGGTAGCAGGACGGCGCGAAGTCCTGGAACAGGCCGCCACGTAGCTCTACCTCCACCGGCCCGGGGGCAAAGGCCAGCACAGGCAGCACCGCCAGCGCCAGCATGGTGGTGGAGCCGGCCGAGCCGATGTCCCAGGTGTAGCTCTGGCCTGGCATGGCCCGCCCAGGGACAAACACCACGTCCTGAGAGCCTTCGTGGACGCCGCTGGCCTCTCCCGAGGCAAGCTGGCAGATGGCCCGGATGACGCTGATGTGCTGAGGCCGCAGGCCGGGGGCAGGACGCCTGGCCCGCGCGTTGGTGATGTGTACAGGCCTGCGGGTGAGCGCGGCCAGCGCCACCGCCTGCCGCACCAGAGTGCCGCTCCCTGAATAGCGCGAGCCGTCTATCTCCAGCATGGCCTCCTGCCTCTGCCAGCAGACTCACCCCCATGCTGTACAAGGCCAGGGCTGGCCCGGTGCGGCCCCTCTCCGGCCCCTGTCCTGAGCATGCCCAAGGACCTGAGAAGGGCCATAGAAAGCCCACGTTGTGCAACTAAACACCCGGGAGAGGTCCCCTAGCCCATGGACTCTAGCTGCGGCAGGCGCTTGGACGCGCGCAAGCGCTGAATGGCCTGCCGCTCAAGCTGGCGAATGCGCTCCCTGGTAACGCCCAGCTCCTGGCCGACCTCCTCCAGGGTACGCGGCCGGTCGTCGTAGAAGCCGAAGCGCAGGGCCAGCACCAGGCGCAGACGCGGCGGCAGGTCGTCCATGGCCTGGAGCACGTTCTCCCGCGTCAACTGGCGGATGGCGATCTCGTCCGGCGCCCAGGCGGAGGTGTCCTCGATGAAGTCCTCCAGGGTGGACTCCTCCTCGCCTACCGGCGTCTCCAGGGAGACGGTGTGCTGGCGCTGGCGCTGGAGGCCCTCCACGGCCTCCACCGTCCAGCCCAGCTCCTCGGCCATCTCCTGGGCGGTAGGCTCGCGGTCCAGGCGCTTGAGCAGGTTGCGCTCGACGCCGCTGAGCTGCTGGAGCCGCTCGACCACGTGGACCGGCAGCCGAATGGTGCGGCCCTGGTCGGCCAGTGCCCGGGTCACCGCCTGACGGATCCACCAGGTGGAGTAGGTGCTGAACTTGTAACCCCGATGCGGGTCGAACTTCTCCACGGCGCGCATCAGGCCCAGGTTGCCCTCCTGGATGAGGTCCAGCAGCGGCAGGCCGCGGCCCAGGTACTTCCTGGCGACGCTGACCACCAGCCGGAGGTTGGAGTTGGTGAGGCGCTCCGAGGCCTCGTGCCCTTCGCGCTCGATGCGCTGCCACCAGCGCTCCAGTTCCTGCTCATGAGGCTGCAGCAGGCCGGCGATGGCCTCCAGCGGCGCCGTGTCATCGAGGCCAGCATTGGCTACCTGACGCACCACGCTCTCCAGCACGGGCTGGGGAATCAGGCGAGAAAGCTTGGAGACCTCGGCGATGTCCGACAGCACGACGCTGTCCGGCCTGCCCGTGCTTTCGGCCAATGCCTGCTTGACTTCGGCCTTGAGGGGCCTGTCCAGGGTCTCGCGCACCACTGGCGCCGCCAGCAGCCGCGCTATATCCTGGCCTTCGGCCTCGCCCCAGACGACGCGGGCTACGTTGTGCACTATGTCCTTGCAGGAGGCCAGGCGCAGGTATATGAATGCCCCAAGCTCGCTGGTGGTGGCGGCGCGGCCGTGCCTGGCCAGGAACTCGTCACGAAGCTCCTTCAGGCGGATCCAGGCCTCCACGGCCAGTCCCAGCTCTATCTCTTGCTTGGCCGTAAGGAGCGGGTGCTGTCCTATGGAGCGCAGGTACTCACGGACGGCATCGCGGGTATCCTCGGCGTACTCCCGCGCCGCTTCCAGCTCCGTGGGAAGCTCCTCCTCGACCTCTTCCTCCAGCTCTCCGGTCAGGGCAGCCTCCGTGGTCTCCGCCAAAGTCTCCTCCTCTTCCTCCTCCTCCATGTCCTCAGCTTGGCCAAGCCCACGGGCCACTTCCTCGTCCTGATCAGTCTGGGGAGCTTCCTCCTCATCCAACTCGCCAGGCACTCCCGGCTCCTCATTCCTCGGGCTTATTCTTTTGTTCCCTATCCCTTCCCGCAGCAGTCCCTCATCATCCCGCATCGTCATAGCCATTCCTCAGTTATCAGCAGTACAGAGTGGTACGCACCTGTCCCATCGGCACCACCTGGCAGCCCGACAGGGACGGCTAGCCCCTCAACGGAACAGGGGTCTTGATCCAGCCCTCTGACGGCACTGGCCAGGGGCTTCAACGCGAGGCCGTGCGTGGTGCGCTGCCGCGCCCCTCGCACCCGAGGAAGGCCCGACAGGTGCGACAGAGCAAGTGATGGACAGGATGGTATGGTGAAAAATCTACATTTCCAACATAGCAGACCCTTACAGCGGATTCAACCAGGTATGACCGGTGCCCGCTACTGTCCGCCCTGGCCTCATGTGCCACCTTTGTAGATTAGATGAAAATTCTAGCCATCCGGTATGTGCTGGGCCATCTGTCTGAGGACTAAATGCTTGTCCCGAGGACGCCAAGGACTCCTATCGCCAGATTTAGGCACTTTGTTTAAACTGCTATGCAAGGATTGGCGCTTTGCCAGGTGCCATTTCAGGGTGACGGGAGTCCTGCCGGGTGCCACTATTTACAACGTCCCGGGGGTGTGCCAGGGCAGCGGCATCCGGGAGGCCATCACCTGGCTGTGGCGTAGCCCATGAGTTTGTATGCCAGCTTGGCGGCGGTGTAGGCGCAAGCCTCCGGCCCCTCCTGGGGACTGAGTTCCACGACGTCGAAGCCGACGATCTCTCGCTGCTGGCCGATGGCCCGCAGCAGGCCGGTGACCTCCCGCCATGCCATGCCGCCCGGCTCTGGCGTGCCGACGGCGGCCATCAGCGCAGGGTCCAGCACGTCCAGGTCCACACTCACATACACGCGCCGCGACAGTTGCTCCAGGACCTGGGCCGCCAGGACGGGGATGGCCGGCGTGTCGCCAGTCCAGAAGAATACGGGTAGCTTCGTGTCCCTGATGAACTGCGCCTCCTCGGCGCTGAGGCTCCGCACGCCCACCAGCACCAGGGGGCAAAGCTCGTGGACTCGCCTGGCCGCCGAGGCGTGGCCCCAGCGGGTGCCCATGTACTCGTCCCGCAGGTCGGCGTGGGCGTCCAGGTAAAGCACCGAGACATCCGGGTACGCCTCGCGCATAGCCAGCACGGCGCCCACGGTGATGCTATGCTCGCCTCCCAGCAGGCACGCCAGCTTGCCCGCCCTGGCCAGCGGCAGGACGGCGCGACGCACCCGCTGCGCCATGGCCTCGGGGCTGCCCAGGTCAGGGGCAAGCTCTGGGGCCGTGTATATCCCCAGGCTGAAGATGTCGCGGTCCAGCTCCGGGTCGTAGTCCTCCAGCTCCCGCGAGGCTGCGATGATAGCCCTGGGGCCGTGACGCGCCCCAGTCCTGTACGAGGTTGTGCTATCGTAGGGTACAGGGAGGACGACGACGCGTGCCCTGGAGAGGTCGGACTCGTGGGGGGACGCGTCCAGGAAGGTCTCCCACCGGCGCGGTAGCTCCTCCGGGTGCTCCATGTCGTCTCACGGAGTGGCCGGGCCGCGGGCGGCCAGCAGGTTGACGCGCTCCCGCACCATGCCCTGGTATGCCTCCTGGGGAGTCACGTACTCCAGCCCGCGCTCCAGCGCCCAGACCTTGACCTCGGGCAGGGCGAAGGTCTGCTTGACGGCCTCCAGGGAGGAGGTGGGGTCGAACTCCTTGCAGGAGAAGATGTCTATGTTGACGTACCGCCGGTCGGGGAAGGTGTGTATGCTGATGTGGCTCTCGGCGATGATGACAAAGCCGGACACGCCCCAGTCCTCGGGCTTCTGGCCGTAGTAGGTATAGACCTGGGGCGGAATGATCTTGGTCATACCGATGGCGGCAGGGTACTCGTCCAGGAAACGGTACACCAGGTCCGGATCCTGCAACCTCCGGGGGTCTGCTCCATACCCGTCAACTATGAGGTGCAACGCTCACTCCTCCCAGGCTGTTCCGCTATGCGGTCAGATATATAGCGTAGCATTGTTACCGATTTCACACAACACTTGATAGGGGTGAAAACAATAGTATAGAATCCTTAAGTGCTCTGTACCAGGCGCAGGAAAAGGGAGCCGCTGTGCGCATAGTCGGAGGGAAAGGCCCTTTGCCCCGCTGAAAACGCCGCACCGGCCCTGCCAGGCGAGGGGAAGGAGCCATTCCTGGGCAGGTCAGCACGGCAAGCGGGTAGGGCAAAACCTTTGCAGCGAGTCTGTCGTAATAACTGTGATAACGGAAAAAGCGGGGCGTCTGTGGCCCAGCCGCACGGTGGGCGAATTATAGCATGATAGAGCTGGAGAACGTAAGCAAGTACTACGGCAACTTCCCCGCCATAACGGACATATCCTTCCGTGTGGAGAAGGGGGAGATACTGGGCTTCCTTGGCCCCAATGGCGCCGGGAAGACCACCACCATGAAGATCATCACGGGCTTCATGCCGCCCAGCAGCGGCAGGTGCACGGTGGCGGGCTACGACATCGTGGCCCAGTCCCTGGAGGCCCGCAAGCGCATCGGCTACCTGCCGGAGACGGTGCCCCTGTACACCGACATGACCGTGGAAGACTACCTCTGGTTCATGGGCCGCATCCGCGGCATGGGCCGGGAGTACATACGCAAGCGCATCAACGACGTCATTGACATCTGCCGCCTGGGGGACTACCAGTCCAGCCACATAAGCAAGCTGTCCAAGGGCTTCCGGCAGCGCGTGGGCATCGCCCAGGCCATACTGCACGAGCCGGACGTGCTGATACTGGACGAGCCGACCATCGGCATTGACCCCATCCAGGTGGTGGAGACCCGCCAGCTTATAAAAAGCCTGGGCGGCGAGCATACCCTCATAGTCAGCACCCACATCCTGCCCGAAGTGAGCATGATCTGCCAGCGGGTCATCATCATCCACGAGGGGCAGATTGTGGCGGTGGACAAGCCAGAGAACCTGGCGTCGCGGCTGCGGGGCGTGGAGCGCATCGAGATGGACGTGGAAGGCCCGCAGCGGGAGGTCGTCAAGGCGCTGGAGGGCGTGGAGGGGGTGCAGCAGGTGACGCGGCAGCCAATTATGGGCAAGCCCTATAACACCTTCGTGGTGGAGGCCAGCCACGGCGTGGACATCCGGCCTCAGCTCGCGGCTGAGATAGTCCACGGCGGCTGGAAGCTCCTGCGACTGGAGTCCGTGGGCATGACTCTGGAGGAAATCTTCCTGCGCCTGACTACCAGCGAGGAGGTGCAGGCTTGAGGAACACCCTGATCATCGCCTGGAAAGAGATCAAGACCTACTTCTCCACCCCCATGGCGTATATCATCGGCGGCATGTTCCTGGTGTACGCCGGCATAGTGTTTGTCAACGACATAAGCGGCGCCTTCGCCGAGGCCAGCGTCCGGGGGTTCATCGTCCCGGCTAGCTTCTTCTTCGTGCTGCTGTCGCCGCTGCTGACCATGCGGCTGCTGGCCGAGGAGCAGAAGATGGGCACCCTGGAGCTGCTGCTGACGGCGCCGGTGCGGGACTGGGAAGTGGCCATGGGCAAGTACCTGGCGAGCCTCGTCATCCTGGCGGCCACCATCGCCCTGACGCTGTACTACGTGCTGCTGCTGTACTGGTTCGGCGAGCCTGACGGCGGGCCGGTGTTCAGCGCCTACCTGGGGCTGTTCCTGCACGGTGCGGCGTCGCTGTCCGTGGGGCTGCTGGCGTCGTCCCTTACCAGCAACCAGATCGTGGCGGCGGTGGTGGGCGTGGGCATCCTGCTGCCCCTGTCCTTCACCGACTTCGTGGCCGAGCGCGTCACTGGCTTCGCCTCGGACATACTGCAAGCTATGTCCATGGGAGCGCACTTCACCGATTTCACCCGAGGCATCATAGACACCAGCCACGTGGTGTACTACGTTACCGTAGCGGCGGTGTTCCTGTTCCTGACAGTCAGGTCCCTTGAAACTCGCAGGTGGCGATAACCTTGGCACAGACCACAAGAGCCGGCGAAAGTCTGCTGAAAGATACCCTGTTACCCACGCTCCGCTCTCTAGGCTTCTGGAGCTTCGTGCTGGCCATAGTCGGCGCCATCGCGCTGATAGCCGGCATTGTCATATACCTGACCATAGAGGAGATACGGGGCTTTGCCATAAGCGTCCTCTCCATAGGAGCGCTGATGCTGTTCCTGGCCCTGGTCCTGTCGCCCAGGGCGGTGGCCCTGTTCCTGGTGGGACGCCAGGGCAGGTATGGCAGCAATGTGCTGGTGATGAGCGCCGCCTTTTTCGCCATCGCCATCCTGGTCAACTTCCTCACGTTCCGCAACCCTGCCCGCATGGATGTCACGGCCACCCGCGTCTTCACCCTGGCGCCCCAGACGGTGCAGGTGCTGGAGAACCTCCAGAGCACCATCCGGGCCAATGCCTTCTTCGTCCCCAACGACTCCAGGCAGCGCTTCGCCCGCCAGCAGGCCGAGGACCTGCTCAACGAGTTCTCCCGTCGCTCCCAGAAGTTCGAGTTCCGCTTCATTGACCCGGAGCTTAACCCTTCCCTGGCCCGGCGGTACAACGTCACCCAGTACCCGGCGGTGGTGTTCGAGGACGTGGAGCGCGGCACTCAGCAGCAGGCCACGGGCTTCACCGAGCAGCGGTTCCTCACCGCCATCCTGTCGGTGACAGGCATCCAGCAGAAGCGCGTCTATTACCTCATCGGCCATAAGGAGCGGGACATCACCCGCGACCTGGCCACGGGCAATATCCAGGACGACGGCTTCGACCTGGCTGTGGAGGGCATGGAGCGGGACAACTACACGGTGCTGCCGCTGAACCTCCAGCAGGTGGACAGGGTGCCCGACGACACGGCGGTGCTGGTCATAGCCGGCCCCAGGCAGGAGATGAGCTCCACGGACAGGGACAAGCTGGTCGAGTACATCAAGCGCGGCGGCAGGATAGTGGCCCTGCTGGACCCGGAGACGCCGCCGTCCTTCGTGGACCTGGTCTCGCGCTGGGGCTTCAAACTGGGCGGCTACAGTATCGCCGACGCGGCAAGCTCCGTGGGCGGCGAGATGCTGACACCGCTGCTGCAGAGGGCCAACGGCCAGTACACCAGCAGCGAAGTCTCTGGCGTGCAGATAGCCGACCAGGTCAGCGTCACATTCTACCCTGGAGTTACCTCCATCGAGCCGGTCATTCCCCTGGAGGACATGCCCTTCTCCATCCAGTTCAAGCCGTTGGGCATGACCACCCCGGCAAGCTGGCTGGAGACGGACGTGGAGCACGTGAACTTTGAGCCTGACAAGGAGGTGGCTGGCCCCTTCGTGGTGGCCGCTGTCATCGAGGCCAGCGGCACGGTGGACGAGAAGGAGACGCATCGTCCCGCCAAGTTTATCATCTTCGGCGACTCCGACTTCATCAAGAACAACCGCATCAACAGCTTCGACAACCAGGACATGTTCCTGAACTCGGTCAACTGGCTGGCCGAGGACTTCAACCAGATATCCATCAGGCCGAAGCTCTACGCCTTCCGGGAGCTGGTGGTCACATCCCGAGAGCGGGAGTTCATCAAGTGGACAAGCTGGCTCCTGCCGCCCAGCGTGATGGTCCTCCTGGGGGCCATCGTCTGGTGGCGAAGACGCTAGGGCAGGGGTGGTAGCATGAGCCTCCGGACGACGGTCTTCCTGATTATCGCGGCCGCCATCGTCGGCGTTATCGTGTACATAAACCCCTTCAAGAAGGACGAGGAGGACGAGCCTGACCCGCCCTGGTTCTACCAGGTCTCCATGGATGACATCACCACCATCCAGGTCAAGCACCAGGACAAGCAGGTGAAGTTCATCAAGGGGCCAGAGGACGCCTGGCTGTTCGAGGACCCCGAAGGCATACCGCCCAGCCACGAGCGCTGGGGCGGCATTCCGCTCCTGCTGAGCGGGCCGCAGACGCGCCGCAACCTGACGGAGCAGCCCCAGCTTATCGAGAATATCAACCTGGCGGACTACGGCCTGGACGATCCCCAGACCATTGTTGACCTGGACATGGTGGGCAACCGGCACCTTCAGTTCCGCCTGGGGGACAAGACCACCGACGGCGGCCACCACTACGCCCAGGTGGTGGGCTTCCCCCAGCTGTTCACCATCGCCGCAAGCTGGGGCGACGTGGTCGCCAGGCTGGCAGCCGAGCCTCCGCTGCCCAAGTGGTACGTCAAGCGCACGCCCGAGGAGATTGTGGAGCTGAACATCTACCTGGGCGACTATACCTCTGAGAACACGGAACTGCTCCAGTTCAAGAAGGACAGCGATAACGGCACCTGGTCAGTCCAGCACTATGACGAGGACCAGCAGGCGTACCCTGTTGACCCCAACCGCCTGGAGGAGCTTGTCTCCCTGCTCAGCGGGCCTCCCACCATCGCCGTGGCAGACCCCAAGGCCGAGGACAAGGACTTTGCCCAGTACGGCATAGGCAAGGAGTCCAGCGCCATCGAGCTACGGTTCGCCGGGGAGACCGAGCGCGGCACCCGGTTCATAGATGGCATCCTGTTCACCCTGGGCACCAAGGCCCCCGAGAAGAACGGCTACTATGCCCGCTCCGAGAGCGACGAGTTCTTCAAGCCGGTGCTGCTGCTGGACGCCGCCTGGACGGAGAAGGTGCTGGGCCTGAAGGACAACATCCCCTACGCGCCGGAGTCCCGCGCCTCCGCCGGCAGCCAGCCCCAGCCCTAGTGCTAAACTCCATGGGCACAGGCAGGCCGGCCCAAGAGGGCGCACGTCGCCTTCCCCGCCCGAGGATGCTATACCCGCTGAATGTTCTCATGCCCCCTCAGGCTGGCGCCCTGGCGCAGTAGCTCGTCCTGGGCAGGCACGTCCCTGGGCGGCAGGCCAGAACGGGCAGCCAGGGCAGCGCAGACGCCCGCCGCCTGGCCTGTCGCCATGGCCACAGGCATCACCCGGTAGGAGGACATGGCCTCGTGGGTGCCGGAGAGGCAGCGCCCGGCTACCAGCAGGCCCTCGACACCCTGGGGCAGCAGGCACCGCAGCGGTATGTCGTAGGACTCCCCCGGAGGAAGGCGCTGGAGCAGCGTACCCTTGCCTGAGGGATTGTGGATATCTATGGGGTACGAGCAGCGGGCGACCACGTCGGGGAACTTGCGGGCAGACAGCACATCCTCTGCGGTCAAGTGGTACTCCCCTGTGATCCTGTGGGTCTCCCGTACGCCGATGCCCACACCGCTCTGCGCCACGTAGGACCTCTCGAAGCCAGGGACGTAGCGCCGCAGGAAGGCGGCTATCTCCCGCATCTGCCGCCGAGCGCACCATTCAGCGTAGGTCAGGTCCCACACGTCAATGCCCAGGACTCCCGTCACCCGTGTGGTGTTGACGCTGACTTCGCGCTGGTGAGGCGTGCCGAAAAACAGGATGTCCTCGCGGGGAAGGTGCAACTCTCCGGCCTCGGCAGCCCGCTGGATGAGGTCCCACAGGCCATGCACGCCGCGCCACTGGCCCGGATGGGCGCTGGCGTAAGCCTGGAAGGCGGCCCGCTCGAACTCCACCATGCGGAACATCAGAGTCATGGGCTGGACCGAGCCATCCTCCAGGCGGCCTATCTCGAAGGGCGCGCCGGCCATGGCCGCAATGTCGCCGTCGCCCGTGCAGTCCACCACGGCCTTTGCCCGCACCACCACCGGCCCGGACTTGGTCTCAAAGACCACGCCCTGCAGGGCACCGCTCCCAAGCACACCCGAGGCGAAGGCGTGGAACAGGAGCTGCACGCCGGCCTCGTCCAGCACCTCCATGGCCACCGACTTGAACACCTCAGGGTCGAAAGGCACCACGAAGCCCGTGGCCTCAGAGGGAGGGACGGCGCCGCCGGCCGCCACCAGCCTGTCCAGGAACTTCTTCACGACACCCGCCACCACGGGGTCGCCGGGGCCGTGGTCTGGCGGCAGCAGGTGGCGCGCTGCCTCCGGGGACGTACCACCTCGCTGCGTGTGAAAGGACATGAGGGGCATGACCAGGGCCACCGTGGCGTTGCCGCCCAGGAAGCCGTAACGCTCCACCAGCACCACCTGAGCGCCCACCGCCGCTGCACCCAGCGCCGCGCCCATGCCCGCCGGGCCTCCGCCCACCACCAGCACGTCGGTGCTGGCAGCCAGCCTGGCGCTCCTGGCGGGTAGCGTCACCTCAGCGGCATGGCCTGGACGGGGCAGGGGAGGCATGGCTACTGTCCCATGGCGCCACGGCCGGCCCTGGCGGCCTGCTGGGCCAGCAAGCGCACGGCGATGCGGTTGTTCTCCCTGGCGCGCTCCTGAAGGGAGGGGAGCAGCTTGCCTATCCTGGCCTGGATGTCCCTGCGCAGGTCCCAGGAGCGGTCAATGTAGGCAATCAACTGGCCCGCGTTGACCTGTTTGGCCGGAGGCATGTCTATCTCCAGCGCTTCCAGGAAGCCGCTCACCTTGTCGGCGTAAGGCAGCGCCACGAAAGGCACCTGCCGCATGGCCGCGAACATCAGGAAGTGCAGGCGCACGCCCACGGCAAAGGCAAAGTGGCCAATGAGCGAGAGCAACTGGCCTGGCGTGTACTCGCCCTTCAGGACTGTGGCGCGGTCAGCATGGGACATCTGGGCGATGACGGCGTGGGAGAACTGCATGTCCAGGTTGCGCCGCTCCATGGGCACGAAGACGAGGTCGGCGTCGAGCCTGTCTATCATGTAGTCGGCGGTGTTGGCCAGCATGGCCTGGTAGTGGGCCGGGTCTATATCGGGCGCGGCCACGCCAGGCTCGCGGACGGATACTCCCACCAGCCGGTGGCGGCGGTTCAGGCCCTCGGTCTCCAGAGCGCCAGAGGGCAACGGCTCTGGCTGCAGCAGCAGCGCCGGGTCCGCCGTGACCTGTATGTCGCGCACAACGCCGACCTGCTCCAGCAACTGGCGCGCTCGCCTCTCCCGCACCGTGACCTCGGTGGCCCTGTTCAGGCAGTCACGCACAAGCTGCTGTGCCGCCGCTTCCTGCAGTGGCCCGGCGCTTACGGCGTAGACCATCACCGGCAAGCCCATGTCCTCGGCCAGGGCGACCTCTCGCAGGTACATGGCCGCCTCGGCGTCGAAGAGGATCCCGCCGCCACCCAGGACAAACAGGTCGAGTCGCTCTATCTCCGGGGCGACCTCGCCACGAGAAAGCTCACGCACTGGCACCGCCCGCTCGACTTTATGGCGGGCCAGGGTGTCCCTGGGGTTGCGCGAGAATACGGTGATCTCGACCGGAAGGGAACGCCTCAGTTCGGTGACCATGACCTGGAGGATAGCCTCGTCGCCCAGGTTCATGCCACCGTAGGAGCCGGAAATACCAACGCGAAAGGGCTGCTCCCTGCTGACCATCTGCCTTCTTACCTCTCCTCCACTTCCACAGCGTCCCCAAAAGCATGTGTGGAAAGCCCTTTTGCTTATCGTGCCTTCTCCCAGGCCTGCCCCAGAGAACGCTTACTGCTCGACATAAGGGGGGTGGCGTATAGTGGAACGGGCGCTGAGAGAACTCACCCTCAGTCTTTAAGGACACCAGGGGTGAGGTCGGCCCGGCCTCGCCAGCTTCCAGCTACCCTCAATAACTGTCTGCTCCTGGGCCACGCGCCGAGGGGGCATGGCCTGACCTCTCTCTGGCTATTACCCAACAAATAGTAGCTGAAAGCCGCGTCAGTGGCGTCGTCACATACGATTAGAGGCACCCAACAAAACGTCCGCGCCGGCGTCAGCTAGCCTCGTCGGCCAGGCTGGCCTGGTACTGCTGGAGACGCTGGGCCAGGCCGGCGTGCTCCGGCCGGGCAAGCTCAGGGTCGCTTTTGAGCAGGCGCGCGGCCTCGCGGCGGGCCAGGTCCAGGATGTCCTGGTCGGACAGGCGGGCCACATTCAGGTCTGGCAGGCCGCTCTGGCGTGTGCCCAGGTAGTCGCCGGGGCCACGCAGCTCCAGGTCCTTCTCGGCCAGTCTGAAGCCGTCGTGAATGGCCACCAGGGCGTTCAGCCGCTCCCGGGCCTCCTCGCTGATGGAGTCGGCCACCAGGACGCAGTAGCTCTGGTGCTGGCCGCGGCCTACCCTGCCCCGGAACTGGTGGAGCTGGGCCAGGCCGAAGCGGTCGGCGCCGTCTATGAGCATCACCGTGGCGTTGGGCACGTCTATGCCCACCTCCACCACCGGCGTGGACACCAGGATATGCAGCTCGCCTCGCTTGAACTGGTCCATCACCTGCTGTTTCTCGGCCAGGGACATGCGCCCGTGGAGCAGGCCCAGCCTCAGGTCGGGGAACACCTCGGCGGACAGGCGCTCGTGCTCCTTCGTGGCGGCGGCCGCCTGTATCGCCTCCGACTCCTCGATGAGCGGGCAGACGATGAAGGCCTGACGCCCCTTCATGACCTCAGACCGGACGAGGTTGTAGGCCAGCGCCCTCCGTTCGCCCTCCACGAAGCGCGTCCGCACCTCCTGGCGCCCGGGCGGCAGCTCGTCAATGATGGACATGTCCAGGTCACCATAGAGGGTAAGGGCCAGGGAGCGAGGGATAGGCGTCGCCGACATGGCCAGCAGGTGGGGCCGCTGGCCCTTCTGGCGCAGGGCGGCCCGCTGCATGACGCCGAAGCGGTGCTGCTCGTCCACCACTGCCAGGGCCAGTCGGGGTATCTCCACGTCCTCCTGTATGAGGGCGTGGGTGCCGATGACGATGTCCACCTGGCCGGCCGCCAGGCGCTGGTGCATGTCCTCCTTGGCGCGCCGGGGCATGCTGCCCAGCAGCAGGCCAATGACTATGGGCCGGGGAAGACCGCCCAGGCGCACCGACACCAGGTACTCCTCCGGCATTGCCTCGGACAGCCTGGAGAGCAGGCCCGACACGGTGAGGAAGTGCTGCTCGGCCAGTACCTCGGTGGGGGCCATAAGGGCGCCCTGGAAGCCGTTGGCGGCGGCCACCAGCAGCGCGGCCAGCGCCACCACCGTCTTGCCGCTGCCCACGTCGCCCTGGAGCAGCCGGCCCATGGGGGTGGTCCTGCCCATATCCTCCAGGACCTCCCGCAGCGCCCTGGCCTGGGCGCCCGTCAGGGCGAAGGGCAGCGAGCCGAGGAAGGCGTCCAGCAGCTCCCTGTCCGCCCGCAGCGGGACGCTCTCGCCCTGCTCCTGCCACTGCTGCCTGCGCCTCAGCAGGACGAGCTGCATCAGGAACAGCTCGTCGAAGGCCAGGCGGTAGCGCGCCGCCTTCCAGGCCGCGAGGGTGTCGGGGTAGTGCATCTGGGCGATGGCGTCCTGGAGGCCCACCAGGCCGGCGCGGTGCCGGATGTCCTCAGGCAGAAAGTCCGCCACCCTGGGAAGGGCGACCTCCAGGGCCTGCTTCACTGCTCTCCGCAGCGTCCTCTGGTAAAGCCCTTCCACCAGGTGGTACACCGGCACCAGCCGGCCGGTGTGCACCAGCTCCTCCTGGCCGCGCAGCAACTCCCAGTCTGGCGACTCGAAGACCAGCATCCCACGGAACACGCTGATCTTGCCGCTGAGGACGACCTGGACGCCTGGCTTGAGCGCGCTGGCGACGAACTTGTTCCTGAACCAGACAGCCCGCACGTTGCCCGTCTCGTCCCCCAGGATGGCCTGGGTGGACTTGAAGCTCTGGTTGCCCAACTGGGTGACCTCGGCCTCCCAGACGGTCAGGACAGCGGTCTGGTCCTCGCCGGGCCGCAACTGGGCGACCTTGCGGATGTTGGCGTAGTCGTTGTGGCGAAAGGGGAAGTGGTATATCAGGTCGCGCACCGTCTGGATGCCCAGCTTCCGCAGCTTTGCCGCAGTCTGGACCGAGACACGGTGGAGGCGGGTGACATCGTCATCCAGGGAGATACTGGCTGACGCCGGCTTGCCTGCTGGCCGAGGCTTTGGAGAAGCGGCGCTCACTCCGGCGGCGCGGCCAGCAGACTGGTGCGGCCTGGCCCTCGGCCCTGGTGTGGCCCGCGATGCCTCTGGACTCGTGGCGCTGCTCGCCTGCTCTCCATCTCTCACGCTGGCTGGCTTTCCCGCGAGTTTGGCCAGCACAGCTTCCGCCCATGCCCTGCGCTGGTCCTGCGTGAGGCTGGAGTAGGAGACCAGCTCGCCCAGCACCGGCCTCAGCTCTTCGGCCTTGTTTTGCAGGAACCTGTCGAGGCCGCCGGTGACTGTCCTGTCGCCAAACCCCCGCTTCTGCTCCTGCTGGAGGATCTTCCTCAGGGTCTCGGAGGCTGGGCTGGTGCCTGGCATGGGTAGCGTCAGTCCACGGCGCGGAGCAGCCCGATGCCCAGCGCTCCGGGGCCAACGTAGGTCCCCAGCACTGGGCCGAAGCGCGCCAGATAGGGAGTCTTGCCTTGTGGCAGCAGGTCGGCCAGGTCCCTGGCGACCTGCTGGGCATCTTCTGGGGTAGTGCTGTAGAGGACGGCCATCTCCTCCACGGGGGCGAAGCTGCGGGCGACCTCCTTGAGCCGGGCCAGGCCCTTGGGGCGAGTGCGCGGCCTGTCCAGCGGGTGGACCTCGCCGTCCCGGACGATGACCATGGGCTTGACCTTCAGCAGCGAGCCTACCATGGCCTGGGCCTTGCCGATGCGTCCGCCCTTTTGCAGGTACTCCAGGGTGTCCAGCAGCACGAAGCAGCGGCAGCGGCTGGCGGCATGCCGCGCGGCGCTGACCACCTCCTGGAGGCTGACGCCCTGCTTGGCCAGCCTGGCCGCCACCATGGCCACCAGGCCCACGCCCATGGAGGCCTGATAGGTGTCCAGCACCTCGATGGGGCAACTGATGCTGACCTGCTCCTTCGCGCGGCCAGCGGCGTTCATGGTGCCGCTGACCCTGGAGGAGATGTGCACCGAGAGTATGCCATCGGCGCCCTTGCTCAGGCGCTCGTAGACCTCCATGAATGCGCCTATGGACGGCGCGGAGGTCGTGGGAAGCTCAGCGCTCTCCTTCAGGCGGCGGTAGAACTCGTCGGGGAGCATGTCCACGCCGTCCCTGTACACCTGGGCGCCGAAGTGGACGTTCAGGGGCACCACCGTGATGTCCAGGCCCTGGGCCAGGTCGCTGGGCAGGTCTGAGGTGCTGTCGGTGACGACTCTAACTGCCATGCTCCACCGTCGCTCAGTCTATGGAGACGATGTACGGATAATAGGGCTGCCCACCCTCCAGCGCCTGGCCTTCGGCCCCAGGGAAGGCCTCCAGGACCTGCGCCAGGGCGCTTTCGGCGTCCTCGCCGCTAACGTCAGCGCCGTAGTAGAGGGTGACGAAGTTGCCCTCGGCCACGCCGGCCTCGCGCAAGAGGGCCAGCAGGACCTGGGTCAGCTCGTCGCCTGCCGCGACGAGTTGGCGGTCCAGCAGGCCGATGAACTGCCCCTGCCTGACGGCGACGCCTCGAAGCGTCACTGGCCGGACCGCCCTGGTGATTTCGCCCGTGCGCACCCTGGCAAGCTCGCGCTCCATACTGCGCACGTTAGTCTCCAGGTCGCGCTCCGGATTGAAGGCCAGCAGCGCTGCCAGGCCCTGGGGAATGCTGGCGCTGGGCACAACTCGCATGGGCTTGCCGGCCATTTCAGCGGCCAACCTGGCCGCCGGGACGATGTTGCGGTTGTTGGGCAGGAAGACCACGGCGTCGGCGGCGGCCCTGGTCACGGCGTCCAGTATCTCCTGCACGCTGGGATTCATGGTATCGCCGCCGGGCACGATTTCCACGGCCCCCTCCTGAAGGAAAAGCTCTTCCAGGCCTCTTCCCCAGGCCACGGCCACCACGCCCACGGGCACAGCCGGCGCCCTGACAGGGCGACGCTGGTACTGAGCATACTCGCGGTGCTGCCTGTCCATATCCTGGACGCGCAGCCCGCTTACCGTGCCCAGGGAGGCGGCGTAGTCTGTGATGGGAGCGGGGTCATCGGCGTGAACGTGGACGGTGACGGTGGCCTCGTCGCCGCCGACGACGGGCGAGCGGCCCAGGCTGGACATCCGCTCCCGGATGGCGTCGGGGTCGAGGCCCTGGCCCTGCAGCACGAAGTGGATGCAGTAGCCGTAGGTCTCCTCGGCGGCGGTCGCCAGGAAGCGCTCCGAGACGGTGCCCGTGACGCCGTCCACGCCTACGGGTACCGGCGTGGCGATCTCCAGAGCGTCTATGTCCTGGCCCGCCAGGCAGGCCCTGAAGCCCTCCAGGATGACGTAAATCCCCTGGCCTCCGGCGTCCACGACACCCGCCTCGCGCAGCACCGGTAGCAGCGTTGGTGTGAGCGCCACGGCCTCTCTGGCGGCGTCACAGATGGCATCCAGCAGGGCGGGGAGAGTGTCGCCGGCTGCGGCGCTGTCCTGGGCAGCCTGAGCGGCCCGGCTAATGACCGTGAGCACCGTGCCCTCCACTGGCTGCGCCACCGCCCTGTACGCCCTGTCCCGCGCCTGCTGGAAGGCCGAGGCCAACTCGGCGGGGCCAGCGTCGGCCTTGTCCTTGAGGCCATCGGCGAGGCCCTTGAAGAACATGGACAGGACGGCGCCGCTGTTGCCCTTGGCCGCCATGATGGAGCTCCTGGCCATAATGGCTGCCACCTCGCCGGCGGAGCCGCCCTGGAAAATCTCCACATCCCTGGTAGCCTCGCGCATGGTCGCGGACATGTTGGTGCCCGTGTCGCCGTCGGGCACGGGGTAAACGTTGAGGGCGTTCAGGATGCCCGCATGCCGCTCCAGCACGCGCATGGCGGCGCAGAGCATGGCCCGCAAGTCGTGTCCGTCCAGGCGGGCCTTACCGGGGGGAATGCACTGGCGCTGACTCATCAACGTTGCCGGGAGCTACCTGTTGTGCTATCTTTGATACGTCGTTCACAATGACTTTTGTCTGCGCCCTTCGCTGGGCCGCCGGTGAAGTTTAACCGATTCTACCCAATCCTTTCGATGTTAGTCAAAGGTGAATTATGGCAAGATGTGAGGTGTGTTTGAAGTCTGGGCAGACGGGGAACAACGTCAGCCACTCCAAGCGCCATACCAAGACCCGCTGGTTTGCCAACGTCCACAGGGCAACGGTCATCCAGGACGGCAAGCCCAGGCAGATTAACATCTGCACCCGCTGCCTGCGGGGCCAGTACAAGTCTGCCAAGACTGCAAAGATAAAGGCCTGAACAGGTAGCTATAACGGAGCGCCTCGCCCCCGGACGGGTGACGTGGCGTGCAGGCAGAGTCAGGCGTCACCCCTGTAGCACCCTGTCCAGTCTGTCACCTCGACAGGCGCGGGGCTTGCCGGAGGGTAGGCCATGGACTGGCCGACGCCATGCCCTTGGGTACTGTGGGTGAGGTAAGGTTGCATGCCACTCCACGCCCTTTCCGGCTCCGTGGGGACGGGGCACTCACTTTTGAGGCGGACTAGAAGTTGCACATCCTTCTGGTAGGACTGAACCACAAGACGGCACCCCTGGAGGTGCGCGAGGAGGTCTCCTTCCCCCGGGAGGAGCTGCTGGACGCCCTCCCGCGCCTGAAGGAGAGGGTGGGCGAGGGCGTTATCCTGTCCACGTGCAACCGCACCGAGGTCTATACCATAGCCCACAGCGCTGCCAGTGCCGCCGGCGCAATCAGGCAGTTCGTGGCCGAGTACCACGGCCTGGCGGCGGAGGCGCTGTCTCCCCACCTGTACGAGTACACCGATGCCCGGGCCGCGCGCCACCTGTTCCGGGTGGCCGGCGGGCTGGACTCCATGGTGCTGGGCGAGCACCAGGTGCTGGGCCAGGTCAGGGCCGCGCTGACCGCCGCCTCCCGGTCAGGCTCCCTGGGCGTGCCGCTGTCCCGGCTGTTCCATGGCGCCATCCGCGCGGGCCGCCGTGTGCGCGAGGAGACGGACATAAGCCGCAACGCGCTGTCCATAAGCTACGCCGGCGTGCAGCTTGCCCAGCGCACCCTGGGCAGCCTGTCCGGCCTGCGGGTGCTGCTGGTGGGCGCCGGCGAGGCAGGCCAGCTCGTGGCCAGGGCACTTCGCCCTCTGGGAGTCAGCGACCTCATGATTGCCAACCGCACGCGGGCAAGGGCGGAGGAGCTGGCGCGCCAGTTGGGTGGCCGCACCGTGCCTATGGCGGAGCTCCAGCGCGCCCTGGTGGACGCCGACATAGTCATATCGGCCACCGACGCGCCGGGCGCCATCATAAGCAGGGACATGGTGAGGGAGGCTATGCCCCAGCGCGCCCAGAGGCTGCTCTTCCTCTTCGACCTGGCCGTGCCCCGCGACATAGACCCTCTGGCCGGGGAGATGGAAGGCGTCAGGCTGTTCAACATAGACGACCTCTCGGCCATCGCTGAGGAGAACCTGGAGACGCGCAGGCAGGCTGTGGCCGACGCCGAGGCCGTCATCGAGGAGGAGCTGGCGCGGTTCATGAGGTGGTGGGAGTCCCTGGAGGCGCTGCCAGTGTTCAGGGCGCTGCGCCGCCAGGCCGAGGACATCCGCCAGCGGGAGTTGGCCCGCGCCCTGCGCAAGCTTTCCAGCCTCACGCCAGAGCAGCAGGAAGTCGTCAACGCCCTCACCCGCTCCATCGTCCGCAAGCTGCTCCACGACCCGACCATCGCCCTGAAGCAAGGCTCCAGCGCCCAACTCCAGGCGGCGCGGGAGCTTTTCAGGCTGCAGGATGGGGGGACCCAGTACTGAGGGGGCGGGGCGTCTAGAGATAGAAAGGCCAGGGCCTGCGTTGTCGCAGGCCCTGGTGGTCTATGGAGGGTCGTGGCCCGGAAGGGGCCTGGCCGTGGTTACTAGAGGACTGCGTTCTTCTTGAGGGGCAGGGTGGACAGCGTGTTCCTGATGTCAGTGCCGGAGGTAGGCCGCTTCATCAGGGTGAAGGGGCCAATCTCCATGGCCTGGTCGAAGAGCTTGCCGTCTGGTGCGCCCACAATGATGACCACCTGGGTGTTTTCCGAGGTGGCCCGGATGCGCCGGAACGCCTCCAGGGCTGACTTCTTGAGTTCCAGGAACGCCACGTCGAACTGGCGCTGGCCCACCAGGGCAGCGGCCTCCTCGGCGTTGGACACGGTCAGGACGTCGAAGGCCTCCGAGGGCAACTCCGAGTCGAAGAGCTGCCTTGTGGCCTGGTCGCTGTCCACTACTAGCACCGACGTTCGCTGACCGATGCGCAGGGAGCGGATCCACTCGTCAATGTCGGTCCGGAAGAACCGCCACTGATGGCCGATACGGGATGCCGGGATGCTTCCCTCTTTGAGCATCTTGTAGATGGTCATCCTGTCCAGCCGCAGGTACTCGCTCAGTTCTCTGACCGTCATTGGCGGCTCCAAAGCCTTTTCCTCCTTAACGTACACTTGGCAACTCTCCTCCGTCAGAATTTCATGCAGGCTTGTTAGTTATATATTATCTTGAAATGGCTTTAAATAAAAGCCTTTTCCCCTAAAATCCGGTTTATATACCACATCAGTCCCCTGTTATATGAACGCTCCGCCATGCCGGGAAGTTGCCTGTGCATCCTGGCTGGGCAGGGCGTGGGACCTCGTGGTGTCCAGGCCAGGTGGTCCACCACCGCTGTGTCATGGGCGTCCGCTGGCGGTGAGTGACAGGCGCCGGGTGAGGCTGTGGCTGTGGGGAGGACAGGCTTTCCCTGACTGATGGACGGGAGGGAGCTTTCCATCAGCAGAGCAGCGATGAGGCCAGGTGACCTTTAATGTGTGTGACGTAACCGTATCTACCTTGCTCTCTAGCACTCAGTCCCCGGGGCGCCACGCTGACAGCGCGCCAGGGCAACCTCGCAGCCATCAGGCCGGTGCGGCCTGCGCTCGCGGCCACTTCCACGATAGAAGGGCCCCTGTTTCTTTGATAACCTTCCAGTAAAGTTTATCAAGCTGGGGAACGTTGTGTCAATCTGGGATAATGCATGCATGACAATGCTATGAACCGGCCAGCGAAACAAATATTGAGATATAACATAACTTGTATTATATCTTGCTATATCGCCGGCGCTCCCCTGTGGCATTGCCGCGTGGCGCCGCTCCGCCATGGTGGCACGCGGTCAACAGAGGGGTGTATATTGGGTGTGACGCCAAGCTTCAGAGGCCTGCCCTTGGCCAGGCAGGCCAGCCATAAAGGGCAAGGGACCCAGGCCGGCCGCAGATGGTCCAGATAGAGTACGCCTGGCGGGAACTGCTGCGCAAGCTGGAAGGGGGTGGCCCCTGGCGGAGCGTCTTTGTCATAGGCTCCACAGGCTCGGGCAAGACCACCTTCTGCCGTTTCCTGGGGGAGTGGCTGTCCAGGCGCTGGCGCACCGCCGCCGTGGACTGTGACCCGGGGCAATCGGCCCTGGGGCTGCCCACCAGCCTGGCCCTGGCATGGGAGCCCTGGGACGGTGGCCGCCCGCTGGCGCTGCGCTTCGTCGGCTCCACCTCGCCCGCTGGCCACTTCCTGGCGATGCTCTCCGGCGTCAAGCGCCTGGCCGACCTGGCAGTGGCTGAGGGCGCGCAGAAGCTGGTCTTTGACTCCTCTGGTTACATGGACTTCGAGGCAGGCCGGGAGTTCCACTTCCACCTGGTGGACATGCTGGGGCCTGACCACCTGGTGGCTATCCAGCAGGGCGCGGAGCTGGAGCCGCTGCTGGGCTGGTTTGCCCGTGGGCTGAGGCCACGCGTCCACCGGCTGCCCGTCTCCAGCGCCGTCAGGGTGCGCAGCCGGGAGGAGCGCCGCGCCTACCGTGAGGGGAAGTTCGCGGCCTACTTCGCCGGGGCCACGCTCCAGGCCCTGCCCCTGGACGGCATAGGCCTCGTTGGCGTGGACAGCGCCCGGGGCCGGGAAGGGGAGTGGCGCCAGCGGCTGGTGGCCCTGTGCGACCGGCGCGGCTTTGTGGTGGCCCTGGGCATCGGGGAGGCGCTGGACCTGGAGCGCGGCGTGCTGTGGCTGCGCGCGCCGGCCTTCGAGCCGGGGCAGGTCGCCCTGATCATGCCTGGCTCCCTCAGACTGGACTCCTCGGGGCGGGAAATCTGGCCCAGCCTGGCGGGGGATATTGACAAACGCACCTGACACTGGTACAGTTGCACACGATGTCTAACCCAAGCGTTCTGTGCTTCTGTTGTTGTATGAGGACATAGGGCGCAGCGACCGCTGCGGCTAGACTGACTGCTGCCAGTTCGGGTTGCGCCCCTCAAGTAAAGAAGCTCTTGAGGGGCGCAACCTTTTTTATTGTGTTCCTCCGGGGAGGTGGAAGATGGACCGACAGGCCCACATCCCAACCGGGCAAGCCCAGCCCAGGAAGCTGGACATACCCACTTGGGACGATGTTTACAAGCGCAACAGCATCGAGCGCATGAAGCGGGAGAAGTTCCCGCTGGACATCGTCAACGAGCTGCCCCAGCTCATTGCCACCGGGTACGAAGCGCTGCCGGAGGAGGATATAGTGCGGCTCCAGTGGTGGGGCCTCTACCATGACAAGCCCAAGGTAGGCTACTTCATGATGCGCATCAAGATACCCGGCGGCCATCTCCAGCCTCGCCAGTTCCGGGCCATCGGCGAGATCTCCAACCGCTTTGGCAGGGGCTATGGCGAGCTTAGCACGCGCCAGAACGTGCAGCTCCACTGGATAAGGCTGGACGACCTGCCGGCCGTCTTTGACTTCCTGAAGGCCAACGAGCTGACCACGGCCGGCGGCTGCGGGGACACGGTGCGCAACATCACGGGCTGTCCTGTCGCTGGCATAGACCAGGAGGAGCTTTTCGACGTCCAGCCGGTGATCGAGGCCGCGGCCAGGTACTTCTACGGCAACCGCGAGTTCTCGGACCTGCCTCGTAAGCACAAGTACACCATCAGCGCTTGCCCGTACCAGTGCAACGCCCCGGAGGTCCACTGCATCGGGCTGGTGGGCGTTGTCAAGGACGGACGCCAGGGCTTCGCGGTGCGCATCGGCGGCGGGCTGTCGGCCCAGCCACGCATCGCCAGGGACATGGGGGTGTTCGTGCCAGCCGAGGATACTATCAGCGTGCTGGCCGCCATCACGGGCGTCTGGCGGGACAACCCGCGCTACCGCATGAGCCGCGCCAAGGCCCGGCTCAAGTTCATGGTGGACGACTACGGCCCCCAGGAGATGCGCCGCATGGTGGAGGAGCGCCTGGGCCGCAAGCTGGAGGACTTCGCGGCGCCCGTGCCCATCGGCGAGACCAGCCACCTGGGCATACACAAGCAGAAGCAGCGTGGCCTGTCCTACATCGGCTTCCCCGTCTCCATCGGCTGGATGTCCGGCGACCAGATGAAGCGCGTGGCCGACATCGCCGAGGAGGTGGGCGCCGATATCCGCCTCACCCGTGACCAGAACTTCATCATCGGCAACGTGCCCAACAGGCAGGTGAGGCAGGTGGTGCGCAGGGTCGGCGAGGCAGGCTTCCCGCTGACCATCAACCACATCTACGGCGTGTCCATCGGCTGCACCGGCGAGCCTTTCTGCAACTACTCGGTGACCGAGACCAAGGAGAAGCTGAAGGAGGTGCTGGAGCGCCTGGACGCCCGCTTTGGCCAGGAGGTGTCCAACCTGAAGGTGTACCTGGACGGCTGCCCTCACGCCTGTGGTCAGCACTGGGTCGGCGACATCGGCCTCATGGGCACCACCGGCCGCGCCGAGACGGGCCAGAAGCTCCAGGCCTTCGACATCATCCTGCGCGGCGGCCTGGGGAGAAAGACGGCCATCGGCAGGCAGGTGCTGCGCCGCGTCCCCAGCGCCCGGGCCACCGAGTACGTGGAGCGGCTGGTGGCGGCGTGGCTGGAGGAGAAGCGCGCCCTCAACGGCCAGGGCGACGGGTCCTCCTTCAGGGACTTCTGCGACAGGCACAGCGACGAGGAGATCGCGACCATCGCCACCGGCGGGCAGGCCGTCGGGGCTGCAGCGGCGCAGGCCGCCGACAACGACGGCGCCTAGCCCTCGCACAACGGCATTTTTGAGCAGGAGAGCAGCGGAATGGTAAAGCAGAGGGTCGTGTTTGATGACCTGGAGATTGGCGAGATAGCCCTGGAACTGGACGACAAGCGCCCCGAGGATGTCATAGAGTGGGGACTCAAGACCTTCGACGACTCGGTGGCCATAGTCACCTCCTTCCAGACGGACGGCACGGTGATCCTGGACATGGCCTGCCGCATCAAGCCCGATGTCAGGGTGATTACCGTTGACTCGGGACGGTTGCCCAAAGAGACCTACGAGTTCATGGAGACTATCCGGGGACGCTACCCGGGCATCCGCTTCGAGGTCCTCTTTCCCGACTACCGCGAGGTGGAGGCCATGGTCCGCCGCCAGGGCATCAACCTGTTTTACAAGAATGTCCCCATGCGCCTGCTCTGCTGCCAGGTCCGCAAGGTCCGCCCGCTGCAGCGGGCGCTGGACCACCTGGACGCCTGGTTCACTGGCCTGCGCCGCGACCAGTGGGCGTCCCGCGCTAACATCCGCAAGGTGGAGATTGACCACGACCACAACGGCATCGTGAAGCTCAACCCCCTGGCGGACTGGAACAAGGAGGATGTCTGGGACTACATCCGGCAGAACAACCTGCCTTACCATCCGCTCTACGACAGGGGCTACACCAGCATCGGCTGCGACCCCTGCACGCGGCCCATCAGCCAGGGCGAGGACGACAGGGCCGGGCGCTGGTGGTGGGAGCGGAACGCGCCCAAGGAGTGCGGCATCCACTGCCCCATAGAGACCGGCGGCTTCGAGCACGAGGTGGCCGCCATCCTGGGTGAGGCCCACGGCCGCAACGGCCAGTCCAACGGCCATCACGGCTAGGCGGGCCTCTCAGGCCAGTGTCGGACACTGGCCCAGTGCAGGTCAGTTTGGCAGGGCGCTTTGCCCCTCTGGTGGCATTTCCTCCGGGGGGCCGGGCGCCCTGCTATTGTAAATGGCACCGAGGTACTGGAAATGGCGGAGCAGGATACGGAGCGTCGGGAGCCACTGGCGCTCACTGAGGAGGAAAGAGACCTGGTGCGGTCCGAGGTGGACGCCATACTGCCAGCGCTCTCTGGCCAGCGCCGGGAGGCGTACCAGGCCCTGGCCGACGCCACGGCCTCGGGCCAGGTGCCGCCGGACCTGGTGCCCCTGCTGGAGGGCCTGATAGTGCTGGCCCTGGAGACAGGCCGCGCCCGCCGGGTCCACCGCGCCGAGGGCGAGCGCATCCTCACCGAGCTTTTCCGCAGGACGCCGCGAGGCAGGGAGATGAGCAGGGAGCTTTCCAGGGTCAACAAGGCCCTGGAGGTGCTGAGGGGCCAGGCAGTGAACAGCATCCACGTGGCCATGCGCACCCTGGGCCACTTCACCCTGTCCATCGAGACCGAGGCGGCCAGCATCACCCTGGCCGTCCGGCCCGACAGCGTCGCCGTGGACAGCGTCGCCGTCGGTGGCGAGGCCGGTGTGGGGTAGGGGCGCTGCCCCGCCTGCGGTAGCAGACCTCACCCCATTACATGCTGCTCCCCGTTTGTAGCTCCCGGCCCAGCCTGCTATCATAGCCAGACGTGAGCAGCCCAAATGTCCCGTGAGAGGTCCATATGCAGCGTCTTTCTGGTCAGGTTGCCATCGTTACAGGCGGGGCCAGCGGCATCGGCGGGGCGACGGCCCGCAGGCTGGCCGAGGAAGGGGCCAAAGTCCTCATCGCCGACGTTGACGAAGCCACGGCCAGGGCCAACGCGGCCAGAATCGCCGAGGCAAGCGGGGAGGCCCAGGTCATCCGCGCCGACGTGGGCAAGCACGAGGACGTCAAGGCCCTGGTGCAGCGCGCCGTGGAGCTATGGGGCAGGCTGGACATCCTGGTCAATAACGCCTACCGCTCCATCGGCGGAAGGACGGGTACGTCGCTGGAAGTGGAGGAGGACGTCTGGGACCGCGAGTTCGACGTGCTGCTGAAGGCTATCTACCTGGGGTGCCGGTACGCCATTCCCCACATGCTCCAGGCCGGCAGGGGCAGCATCGTGAACATCGCGTCGGTACATGGCCTGCTCTCCTCGGGCAGGACGTGGCATATCTATGACACGGCCAAGACAGCCGTCATAGGCATCACGCGGCAGCTTGCCGTAGAGTGGGGCCCGCAGGGTATCCGGGCCAATGCCATCTGCCCCGGCCTCATCGTCACCGAGCGCAGCGAGGAGCACTACGCCCGGCCCGAGAGGCTGGCCTTCGTGCAGCAGCAGTACCCGCTGCGACGCCACGGCTGGCCCAGGGACATCGCCAACGTGGTAGCCTTCCTGTGCTCCGAGGACGCCTCCTTCATCACTGGCCAGGCCATCGCGGTGGACGGCGGCCTGACGGTGCAGTTGCAGGACGCCTTCGCCGAGCGCATCGCCCGCTTTGTGCGCGAGCACCCGGAGGTCCAGTTTTAGGGGTATGTCTGGCCTGGAAGGCCTCCGTGGGGTATTATCTTGGCAGTCAAGGTCTGGCAGGACATGGAGGTGTGCCCATGGAGGTCCATGAATGTATCGTGTCGCGCCGGACGGTCAGGACCTTCAGCCCTGACCCTGTGCCCAGGAGGGTAGTCGTCAGAGTCCTCAACGCAGGCAGGCGCGCCCCCAGCTCGCGCCATCAGCAGCCCTGGCACTTCATTGTCATCCAGGACCGGGCCATGCTGCAGGAGATCGGCGGCGTTGCAACCTCTGGACGGTTCATCACCCAGGCGCCCCTGGCCATCGCCATAGTAATGGACCAGAACGCCGACAGGCCGGAGCTGGACGCTGGCAGGGCGATCCAGCAGATGGAGCTTGTGGCCTGGGCCGAGGGCCTGGGTACGTGCTTCGTCGGCCTGCGGGACCCGGAGCAGAACCGCAAGGTCAAGGAGCTACTGGGCATACCCGCTGGCATGACGCTGGTCACGGTGATGCCCTTCGGCTACCGTCCCGAGGGGTTCAAGAGCGCCGGCAGGGGGCGGAAACGCCTTAGCGAGGTCGCCCACGAGGAGAGGTTCGGGCAGCCCTACGTGGCCGACTGAGGACATGCGCGGTGGCCTCAGTCCTGCCCGCCGACTCTGAAGGCACGAGACTCGGCGAACGGGCCTTTTTTTAAGGAGGACAGGATGGCTGAGCTTACGCTGGCCTATCGAGTACGGAGCTACAGCTCGGGCACCCACGGGCGGGCCATCTGCAACGCCCGCAACCACCACTGGGTGGCCGACGACTCGGGAGGCGAGGAGATCGGCGCCGGGGAGATGTTCCTGGGAGGCATATCCGCCTGCGCCGTCAACATGATAGAGCGGCTGGCCAGGCAGGACCAGGTGCCCCTGGACTGGATGGACGTGAGCGTGGAGGCCTACCGCGACCCGGACAGGGCCCCCGGCGAGCGCACGGTGTACGACGACATCCGCATTCACATCCAGATGTGGGGCGTGGACGACGACCAGGGCCAGAAGCTGGTGGAGTTATGGAAGCGACGCTGACCTCTGTATGGCTCGGTCGCCGTGGCGACCCCCAGCACGAAAGTGACCGCTGAGGTACACTCCGAGAGCCGCCGGCGTTATACCAGCCCTGCTTGAAGGTGGCGGTCAGGCCCCTGGTGGCCGGCAGGCGTGCGCAGATAGCCTGTTCCATGCATACGTGGGCTGGCACCGTGGGGCGTGGCCTGTCTATCCCACCCGCCCTCGCCATGTTTCCGCGGCCCAGCCCCGCCCGTGGGCTGGGCCGAAATAGTATTGGGCGCGTGTGAGTAACGGCCTGGCGCGGCGTGGCCCTGCTCTGGCGCCAAAAGAAAAGCGTCCCTGGCAGGATTCGAACCCGCGACCCGCTGCTTAGAAGGCAGCTGCTCTATCCACCTGAGCTACAGGGACGTGTACCAGGTTTCAGTGTAGCAGCACGCGGCAGACATGGTCAAGGAATCGCCCACCCAGTCAACGAGGGACACCAGGGCTATGGGTAACGTTCCCGGGCTGGCCCTCAACCACGGCCAAGGGACTGAGTGTTTACCCTGTGGACGGCATAGTCGCCGGCGCGGATGCAGCGGACGCTGGATATGTGGATGCCGCGCAGGTCGGCCAGGGTGGTATAGCGGCGCTGGACCTCGTTGCCCAGTGGCCGTGCCATCAGGCTGGCGCCCATGATGGCCACGGCTGCTATGGGCAGCCGCTGCAAGAGTATGCCCTTTCTCCTGATGATAATTCCCGAGAGCAGGCCGGCCAGCACTGCCCCCACGACCAGGTTGGTGCCACAGTAAGGCGATACGGCCAGGTCGCGCTCGCCACCGTGCAGGCGCTGCAGGGCCTCCGAGGCTGCGGAGGCGACCTCCTCTGTGGGGAGCCTGCCATAGATGAAGAAGCCGCCCAGGGCGGCATTGCCGCCGATAGGCGGGCGTGCGCCCCTCTCCAGCAGCACCTCGATGGTGGCGTGTTCCAGGGCATGGTTCTGGCGCACGCGCCTGATGAGCCTGGTTATGTCCATGTCTCCTCCGCTCAAGCTGGAAGGCTGATACCATCCTAGCAGACGCGACAGCGGCCTTCCACTCGGGGCCGCCATCAATAATTTAAACGTAAAATAAGCGTGTAGCTCTTATGTGGACAGGTGTGGACGCCCGGCCCGTGCGCCCGGGGCCGGCAGGGGAAGGCAGAAATCTCAAGAAATGTATTAGAAACACTATTGAAAAAGTAGTTGACATTCTGCGGGCCTGGCCGTAGTATGTTAACCAACAAAACAGGAAATTGGACGGAGGACAGATTCATGACCAGAAAAACTCGGAAAATGACAGCGGTCGAAGAGCAGTTCCATCAGCCCCTGGAGAAGATCCTGCCTGAGCTGGTCACCGAGAAGGGCCTGTCCGCCACGGCGGAGCAACTCGGAGTGAGCAAGGCCACCCTGGGCTACTGGCTCCTGAAGCTGGGCATCAACGTCAGGAGGGTCGCCCTGGCCCCCGGCGAGTCCATAGAGGTCAAGCGGGTAAGGTAGCCTGGGCGTGGCGGACCGGCGGAAGCCAGCCCGCCGGAGGGCCAGGAGAGGCAGTGAAAGGGCAGGGTAGAGCAGGACAAAAAGGAGAGGCCCGCCTGTACATTCATCCAGGCGGGCCTCTCCTTTTTGTCGGCGTGTCGCCGGCGGGGCGCTGCCTCAGCGGCGCCGGCCAACGGCCTGGCGCGCCTCGCGCTCCCGCTCTTGCTCGATGATGGCCTGGCGCTTGTCGTACTGCCTGCGGCCTCGGGCCAGGCCCAGCTCCACCTTGGCCACGTGCCGCTTGATGTACAGCCGGAGCGGCACTATGGTGAAGCCCTTCTGGGCCACCTGCCTGGACAGCCGCTGCAGTTCGTCCTTGTGGAGCAGCAGCTTGCGTGGGCGGGTAGGCTCGTGGTTATTGTAGCTGGCCGACGAGTACTGGGATATGTGGGCGTTGACCAGCCACAGCTCGCCACCCTCGGGCTTGGCGTAGGCATCGGACAGGTTGACGCGGCCCTCCCTTATGGCCTTGATCTCTGTGCCCGTCAGCACCAGGCCGGCCTCCACCGTCTCCACGATGTCATACTCGTGGCGTGCTTTGCGGTTGACGGTGATGGTCTTCTCCTGGGCCACGCTCTCAGCCTGCCTTCCTGGAGTCAATGAGGGACTGTAGCACCTCGCGGGCCTTCTCCAATTGCATGACGTCGGCGTCCCTGGGGTCCCTGGCGGTGACCAGCACGTCCGGGGTGATGCCCTGGCCCTCGATGAGCCTGCCCTCGGGGGTGTACCAGCGGGCGTAGGTTATGTAGAGGCCGCCGCCGTTACTCAGGGGCCGCAGGATGTTGACGCTGCCCTTGCCGAAGGTGGTGGCGCCAATCACGGTGGCGCGCTCATAGTCCTGGAGCGCCCCCACCAGCACCTCGCTGGCGCTGGCGCTGAACTCGTTGACCAGCACCACCATGGGCAGGTCGCGGGCCACGCTCGCGCCCTCCACCTGGCGCACGCTCCAGTTGGTGCGCCGGCCGCTGCCGTCCACCTCATAGACCACCAGGCCGTCTTTCAGGAACAGGCTGGCTACCTCCACCACGGAGTTGAGCAGCCCTCCCGGGTTGTCGCGCACGTCCAGTATGATCCCCTGGGCGCCGGAGTCCACGGCCTGCTTGATGGTCTCGGCCAGCTTCTGGGGCGTGTCGGCGTAGAAGCTGGTCAGGCGAATGTGGGCCAGCTTCTCGCCCGGGTCGCTCCTCAGCCGGACGCTGACCAGGGGTATCACGCCGCGCTGGACCTCCACCAGCACCGGGTCCACGCTGCCCAGGTGCTGAATGAGCAGCCTGACGCTGGTGCCGCGCGGGCCGCGGATCCTCTTTACCGCCTCCAGCAGGCTCACACCCTCCAGGCTCTCGCCGTTCACCTCCAGGATAACGTCGCCGGGCCTGATGCCGGCCGCCTCGGCGGGGCTGCCCGGTATGGGCGCCACCACTATCAGCTTGCCATCACGGCGGGTGGACACCTCGGCGCCGATGCCCTCAAACCGCCCCTGGAGGTCCTCGTTATCTATGGCGAAGGCCTCGGGGCCAAGGTAGGAGGTATGCGGGTCGTCCAGCGCCTCCAGCATGCCCTGAATGGCTGCCTCGGTGAAGACCTTGGGGTCCAGCTTGGAGCGGTCCACGTGGTCGCGGGTCAGGTAGGCCCAGGCCTCCCAGATGGCCTTGAGTTCCTCGGGCACCTCGGAGGGGGCCTCCAGCGGCTGCTCAGGGGGCACCACCTGGGGCAGGCCACTGTCGGACGTGACGCTGGTCGGCGCCTGGGCAGGCGACGTCGGGGTCACGGCGGACGATGGGCTGCCCTGGCATGCCGCCAGCACTATGGCCACGGCCAGGGCCACGGGCGCGAACCGGTTTCTGAGACGGTCAATCAAAGGCTCACCCTGCCAGCAGTAAAAGTGTTCCTACTATTCTAGCACGTCGCGCGCCTGGCAAGGTTGGCAGGTGAGGGGCCAGGGGACTGGCTCCCGGGGCAGCTTCGGGTTGACATAATTTTCAGCACCGACTTTTTTCTATGCTTTTCATGCAATGGAGTGAAGTGCCTTTTCAGCGCTATGAAAAATGAAAAAGTCTGATAAAGTCCTTGACAAAGGGGCCGGCCCCGGGGTATATTCCAGGCACACCGGCAGCGAGTGAATAGGGGGTCCTGAAAGATGGCCGTTGAAATGGCGGATGGCCGCAGGCGGACGCGCATGGTGCGCCCGTACCCCATGCACAGCCTGGAGGACGCGCTGGCCATCGCCAGGGCGGTCCAGGAACGCAACGCCGGGCTTCCCTTTGACCGCATTCTGCTGGCCAAGGCGCTGGGCACCACGCCCACCAGCAGCGGCTTCACCATGAAGCTCAACTCCTCGGCCAAGTACGGCCTGACCCAGGGCGGCTACAACGACGCCCGCATTAGCCTGACGCCACGGGGCCAGGCCATCGTGGCTCCCAGGGACCAGGCCGAGCAGCGCCGGGCGCTGCTGGAGGCCGCCTTGCAGCCCGAAATCTTCGGCCAGTTCTACCGGGCGCTGGACGGCAAGCGCATCCCCGAGGACGAGTACGCCCAGGGCATGCTCCAGCGGGAGTTCGGCGTCCACCCGGAGCTGGTGGCCGAGTGCCTGGGCATCATCAAGGCTAACGGCCTCTTCGCCCGCATCCTGGAGGAGGTGGGCGGCTCGCTTTATGTCAACCTGAAGGCGGCCCAGGACGCGCTGGCCGACCAGCCGGCGCGTCCGGCGGCGGACGTGGCGGCGCCCGCGCTGCCCAGGTCCTCCACGCCGGCGCCGGAGGCCGAGGCCGCGCCGGCTGCTGCTACCGGCATGGTCTTCGTCGGGCGCGGCGGCAGCCCGGAGGCCGTCCAGGTGGTGAAGCAGTTGCTGGAGGACTTCGGCATTCCGTACCTGGCGGCGGAAGACCCGGGTGAGGCCGCTGGCCTGGCGGTGCCTCCGCAGACCTCCGCCGCCATGCGCCAGTGCTGCGCGGCCATCCTGGTCTTTGCCAGGCCCGGGGCCTCGGGGGATGCCTCAGGGCTGCCGGCCACGGCCAGGATGCTGCTGGAGCTGGGCGCGGCCTCGGTGCTGTATGGCTCCAGGGTAGTGGTCTTGCGAGAGGCTGGCCTTGACCTGAGTGGGGCGGTGTCCGGGCTGCGCAGCGTGGAGTTCCAGGCCGACAGGCCGCAGGAGTCGGCGCTGGCGCTGCTGCGGGAGCTGCACCGTGCAGGCATCGTCCGGGTAGTTATGTCAACTGACGGCCCCTTCCTGAGTTGACATAATGTCTATAGTGCGAACTTACCCCACCGGCCTGCACACCCCAACCCTATCTCATGTGCATCATGCGTCCAGAGAGGGCGAGGACCCTCCCTTCCCCCACAGGGGGTGGGGGCATGGGTCTTGCCAATGGAAGGGGCACTGGATACACCCTTTATAGAGATAGAGCAGGCCGACGCTTGGCCCTTGAATACCGTGGGTGCGGTCGGCTATTGCGGCCTGGCTTCTACGGGCGCAGGCTGGGCGGCCACCTCAGTCAGCAGCGCGTCAATCTCGGCCAGCAGCCGGTCCAGGCCCAGGCCGCGCAGCGCCGAGGCCAGCACGACACGGTGCCGTCCGGCGGCCCCAAGCTCGCGGAGCAACGCGCTCTCCTGGCCCTGGGCCTCAGGCTCCAGCAGGTCTATCTTGTTCAGCACCAGGATGCACGGCTTGGAGGCCAGCCCGAGTTGCGTCAGCACCTGCTCCACCACCTCGGCCTGCTCGGGGGCGTTGGGGTGCGTTATGTCCAGCACGTGGATGATGATGGTGGACTCCTCCATCTCCTCCAGCGTGGCCCTGAAGGCGGCCACCAGCGTTGGCGGCAGCTTCTGGATGAAGCCCACCGTGTCCGTCAGCAAGAGTTCCCGGCCCGAGGGCAGCTTGATGCGCCGCGTCACCGGGTCCAGGGTCGAGAAGGGCCTGTCCTCGGCCGGCACCCCGGCGTGAGTCAGGCTGTTCATGAGGGTGCTCTTGCCGGCGTTGGTGTAGCCCACCAGCGAGGCCACCGGCACCTGGTGCTCCCGGCGTTGCTCCCTGTACAGCCTGCGGTGGCGGCGCACGTCCTCCAGGCTCTTCTTCAGCCGCTGTATCCTGCCGCGTACCAGGCGGCGGTCCGTCTCTAGCTGGGTCTCGCCGGGGCCTCGGGTGCCGATGCCGCCGCCCAGGCGCTCCAGGTGCGACCACTGGCCGGCCAGCCTGGGCAGCAGGTACTCATGCTGGGCCAGCTCCACCTGCAGGCGGCCCTCCCGAGTCTGGGCGCGCCGGGCGAAGACATCCAGGATCAGGGCCGTCCGGTCTATGACCTTGGCCCCCAGCAGCGCGTTCTCCAGGTTGCGCTGCTGCGTGGGCGTAAGCTCGTCGTCGCAGATAATGGTATCGAAGCGCCCCTGCTGGCGCAGGGCCCGCAACTCCTCCAGCTTGCCCTTGCCCACGTAGCTGTGGGACGGCGAGTCAAGCTGCTGCGATGTCTTGCCCACCACCTGGGCGCCGGCGCTGCGGGCCAGCTCGGCCAGCTCGCTCAGCGAGTCCTCCATGGTCCATGCCTCGGTGCGGCCCTTGATGCGCACGCCTACCAGGTAGGCGCGCTCGGCCCTGGGCTGTGTGGAAACCAGGTTCTTGCCTATGCTCTCCGCTCCTTCCTCGCGTCACTCAAGGCTTGCGCCTGGCCGTCCGAGGTGGCGGGACCTTAAAGGAGGCCAGCCGCTCCAGGCCCCGCCTCAGGTCCTGCTCGGAGATGGTCAGGGACAGCCTTATGTACCCTTCCCCATACTTACCATAGCCTGTTCCCGGGGTCACGACAATATCACGCTCCTCCAGGAGCATGGTGGTGAACTCGGCGGAGGTGTAGCCCTCGGGCACCCTGGCCCAGATGTACAGGCCCGCCCTGGGCGGGTCCACGTGCAGGCCGATGTCCCTGAGCACCTGCAGGACGCGGTCGCGCCGGCCCTGGTAGATGGCGTTGCGCCGGTCAATGACCTCCTGGGGCGTGTCCAGCGCCGCCATGCCCATGTACTGGATGGCGTTGGGGATGCCCGAGTCCAGGTTGGACTTGACCACCATCAGCGCCCTTATCATCTCCGCGTTGCCCACGGCCATGCCGATGCGCCAGCCGGTCATGTTGTAGCTCTTGGACAGCGAATGGAACTCCAGCCCCACCTCCATGGCGCCCGGCGTCTGGAGGAAGCTGACGGGCCTGTAGCCGTCGTAGGTCACCTCGGTGTAGCAGGCATCGTGCATCACGGCGATGTCGTACCTTCTGGCGAAGTCCACCACCTTCCTGAAATAGTCCGGCCCGGCCACGGCGCCCGTGGGGTTGTTGGGGTAGTTCAGCCAAATCACCCTGGCCTTGCGGGCCACATCCTCGGGGATGGCGTCCAGGTCGGGCAGCCAGCCGTTCTCCTCCAGCAGGGGCATCCAGTGGCAGGTGCCGCCGGCGAACCAGGTGCCCACCGAGTACACCGGGTAGCCAGGGTCAGGCACCAGGGCCACGTCGCCGGGGTCTATGAAGCACAGCGCCGCGTGGCCGATGCCCTCCTTGGCGCCGATGAGGGGCAGCACCTCCCTGTCCGGGTGCAGGGAGATGCCGAAGCGGCGCTGGTACCAGCCGGCCACGGCCTTGCGGAACTCGGGCAGGCCATCAGTCTCCGGGTAGCGGTGGTTGGGAGGGTCCAGCGCCGCCTCCCGCAGCCGCGCGATGACCGGCTCGGGCGTCGGGATGTCCGGGTCGCCGATGCCAAAGCTGATGACCTGGATGCCCTGTGCCCTCTTGGCCGCGATCTTGCGGCTGATCTCCACGAACAGGTATGGCGGCACCTTGTCTATACGGCTGGCGAGTCTCATCTTGCCTCCACGGGAAGTAGCAAAGGCCCCTTTGGCCTGCACCGAGTTGTCCCCATATGTTAAGAAAAGCGGGGCAAAAGGTAAAGCGACGGAACGGGGGTGAGGCCCGGCCTACTCCGGCCAGTTGCCGTCGAAGACGCGGGCGACGGGGCCTTCCAGCACTACCTCGCCGTGGCCGGGCCAGCGCACCGTCAGGTCGCCGCCAGGGAGCGAGATGGTCACCTGGTCCTGGATGTAGCGGTGCAGGCTGGCCGCCACGGCGATGGCGCAGGCGCCGGTGCCGCAGGCCATGGTCAGCCCGGAGCCGCGCTCCCACACCCGGGCCTTGAGGCGGCCCGCGTCCAGCCTGTTCACGATCTCGAAGTTGACGCGGCGCGGGAACATGGGGTGGTGCTCCACCAGCGGGCCAAGCTCGTGCAGCGGCACCTGGTCCACCGGCGTGTCCACGAAGGCCACGGCGTGGGGGTTGCCCATGGAGACGCAGGTAATATGGAAGGTGTGGCCGTTGACGCGCAGCGGGTAGTCCACCACCATTTCCTGGCCGGGCGCCACCACGGGGATGTCCTGGGGGCGCAGCCTCGGCTCGCCCATGCCCACCCGGGCACCCACCATCCTGCGGCCCTCCCAGACCGGCGTCACCGGCAGGACGCCGGCCAGCGTCTCCACCTGCACCGGCGACGTGCCGGCCGGCACGGCCCCCCGGTCGAAGGCGAAGGCCACCAGGCACCGGATGCCGTTGCCGCACATCTCCCCCTCGGAGCCGTCGGCGTTGAACATGCGCATGCGGATGTGGGCCTTGTCGGAGGGCAGCAGCAGGATGATGCCGTCGGAGCCGACGCCCAGGTGCCTGTCGCTCATGGCCACCGACAGCCTGGGCCAGTCGCGCTCCAGGCCCCGCGCGTCAATGTAGACGTAGTCGTTCCCCGCGCCGTGCATCTTGGTGA
>DAOUAM010000053.1:0-80867 GCA_034433305.1 Dehalococcoidia bacterium
CCCAGGCGGCCCCAGCAGTATGACCCTCACTCTAGCTGCACTCCGTCGCTGCCCTGGCCGCAGGCCCTACCGGATGAACCCCTCGTAGTTGCGCATCAGCAACTGGGCCTCAAGCTGCCGCATGGTATCCAGGGCAACGCCCACCATGATGAGCAGCGACGTGCTGCTCAGCGTGAGCGCCCGGATATCGGTGATCTGCGTGACTAAGTAGGGCAGCACGGCCACGACGCCCAGGAAAAGGGCGCCGCCCCATGTAATCCTCACGATGACGCGGTTCAGGTACTCCTGCGTCGGCTTGCCGGGCCTGATGCCCGGGATGAAGCCCCCGTTGCGTTGCAGGTTCTCCGCCAGGTTCTGCTGCTGGAAGATTATCAGCGTGTAAAAGAATGTGAATATGACCACCAGGAAGAACACCGCGATCCAGTAGGGGAAGTTGGTGGGATCGAAGGTGCTGGACAGGGACCTCGCCACGCGGGAGAAGATGTCGTCGCTCAGCGGGTTCCTGAAGTAGCTTGCTACGGTCGTGGGCAGGATGATGATGGAGAAGGCGAAAATCAGCGGGATCATGCCCGCCGAGTTCACCCTCAGGGGCAGGAACGTCGAGCCTGTCTGCCTCTGCATCCTGCCGCCCCGGAACACGCTCCGGCCATACTGCACCGGCACTCGCCTCTGGGCCTCGGTGAACAGCACGATGAGGTAAATCACCGCGAAGCCGAACAGGCCCAGCAGGATAAGCCCGCCGGCCTGCTCCCGCTGCAGGAAGCCCCGCCCAATGATCTGCGGCAGCCTGGCTACGATGCCGCCGAAGATGATGAGGGAAACGCCGTTGCCAAGGCCGCGCTCGGTAATCAGCTCGCCCAGCCACACCAGGAACACCGTGCCGGCCACCATGGATATGACCATGGCCAGCGTCTCCAGGTTCAGGCCGATGACCACGCCAGGCAGCACCCCTGACTGGCCCAGCAGCGTCAACTGGCCCCAGGACTGGAGCGCGGCTATGGGCACCGTGAGCCAGTGGGTAAGCTGGTTGATCCGCTGGCGTCCGTACTCGCCCTCCTGGGATAGCGCCTTGAGCCTGGGCACCACCGGCACCAGGATCTGCATGACGATGGAGGCCGTAATGTAGGGGTAAACGCCCAGGGCCGCGACGCTCAGGTTGGCCAGGGCGCCGCCGCTGAACAGGTCCAGGAACCCCAGCAGCGCCTGCTGCTGGAAGGCCTGGGCCAGCGCTTGCGTGTCCACGCCGGGCACCGGCACGTGGGCCACGAACCTGAACACCACCAGCATGGCCAGCGTGAACAGGATTTTGGCCCGCAGGTCCGGCACCCGCATGGCGTCCAGCATGGACTGGATAAGCTGCGGCCTGGTGGGGGCCTGGGTACGTACACTCTGCACCTGGCGCATTACCTGATCTCCCTGACGCTGCCCCCCGCGGCCTCGATCTTCTCTCGCGCCGACCTGGAGAACCGGTGTGCCTGGACCTGAAGGGGCACGGCAAGCTCACCCCTGCCAAGCACCTTGACAGGCAGCTTCACGTTCTTGATGAGTCCCGCCACGGCCAGCGCCTGGGGGGTCACCTCGGCATTGGCCGGGAACTGGGCGAGGCTGTCCACATTGACCTCGGCGTACTCCACATGGTTAACGCTGGTGAAGCCGCGCACCTTGGGTAGCGCCTGGGACAGGGGCATCTCGCCGCCACCGAAGCCGGGGCGCACGCCCCCTCCGGTGCGGGCCTTCTGGCCCTTGATGCCCTTGCCCGAATAGCTGCCGTGGCCGCTTCCATCGCCGCGGCCCACACGCTTGCGGCGCTTCCTTGATCCTGGGGCTGGCCTGATATTATGTAGCTGCATTATGCCTGTCCTGCCATGAACGCCCTGCTGCCCCGGGCTGGCGTGGCCAGGGGCACAGCGCTTAGCGTGATTGCTGAACAGGGGCCACTCCCATCACTGGGATGGTAGCTCCCGCACCTCCACCAGGTGGCTGACCTTGAACACCATGCCCCTTATGGACGGCGTGTCCTCGTGTACCACCGTGTGGTTAAGCTTCTTGAGTCCCAGCCCGGCGATGGTCGCCCGCTGGTCTCTGGTGAAGCCTATGCCGCTCTTTTTCCAGGTAATGGCAATCTTGCCCATAGTTTACATCCAGAATGGGGCCAGGTCAGGCCCGCTGGGGCTGCTGCCCGTTCTTGCCCGACTGGGCCAACTGCCGGCGTCTGGCTATCTCTCCCTCGGGGTCCTTGAGCATGGAGAGGGCCTTGAAGGTAGCCTTGACGCAGTTCACCGGATTGGTGCTATGGTGGGCCTTGGTCAGAATATCCCGGATGCCTGCCAGCTCCACCACGGCCCGCACAGAGCTTCCAGCGATAACGCCTGTGCCCGGCGCGGCAGGCTTGAGCCAGACCTGAGAGCTTCCGAACTTGGCCCTGACCTCGTGGGGAATGGTGCTGCCCTTGAGGGGGACGCTGAGCATGTTCTTGCGGGCCTGGTTGGCGCCCTTGCGCACGGCATCGGGGACGGCATCGGCCTTGCCCAGGCCCACGCCCACGTGGCCCTGGCCGTCGCCCACGACCACCACGGCATTGAAGCTCAGGTGCCGGCCGCCCTTGATGACCTTGGCCACCCGGGAGATTTTGACCACCCGCTCCTGTAAAGAAGAAATCTCTTCAGCGGCCTCGGGCCTCTCGTCCACAGTCGTTACCATCAGAACTCAAGACCTCCCTCGCGTGCGGCATCGGCCAGCGCCTTGACCCGGCCATGGTACTTGAAGCCCCCACGGTCGAAGACGACCCTGGTGATGCCCTTCTCTTTGGCGCGCTGGGCCACCAGGGAGCCTACCAGTTTGGAGATGTCCGCCTTGCGCTTGCCGTCCTTCTGCTCCTTGACGGCGGCCTCGATGCTGGAGGCGGCGACCAGCGTGGTGCCCCTGGTATCGTCAATGACCTGGGCATAGATGTGGTTCAGGCTGCGGAACACCGCCAGCCTGGGTCTTTCCTGTGTGCCCGCCAACCTGCGGCGTACCCGTATGTGCCGGGCAGTCCTTTGAGACTTGGTGGAACCCTTGGGCATTCCTTACGCCCTCCTAGCGCTCTTGCCAGGCTTCAGACGCACCACCTCATCGGCGTAGCGAATACCTTTGCCCGTGTAGGCGTTGGGTGGCCTGACGGCGCGGATGCGTGCCGCCACCTGGCCGACGACCTGCTTGTCCACGCCCCTGACGTGGATGCGTGTGTTATTCTCCACTTCGAAGGTAATGCCAGGCACCGCTGGGACCTCCACGGGATGGGTGAACATCACGTTCAGGGTCAGCCCGTTGCCGCTCTTCTGCGCCCTGTAGCCCACCCCCACCATGTCCAGCGTCTTGACGTACCCCTGGCTGACGCCCGCGACCATATTGGCGATGAGGTTCCTCGTCAGGCCGTGCAGCGCCTTGTGCTGGCGCTCGTCGGAAGGACGCTCCACCTTGATGACGCTGTCCTGCTGGACGACGCGCATATCTGGGTGGAAGTCCCGGGTAATGGTCCCCCTTGGCCCGTTGACGGTCACCTGGTTGCCGTTTATGGACACCTTCACACCAGATGGGACAGGAATCGGCTTGTTCCCTACTCTAGACATTGCGCAGACTCCTCACCATACGTAGCACAGGAGTTCCCCACCCAGGCCTCTACGCCATGCCTCTTTGCCAGTCATGACCCCCTGCGAGGTGGAGATGATGGCGACCCCCAGTCCTCCGTAGAACCGTGGGATCTCGCCCTTGCCCACGTAAACCCGCAGGCCAGGCTTGCTCACACGCTTGAGGCCCGTTATGGCGGGCTGTTTCTTCTCGTGGTAGTGCAGGCGGAGCTTGATGACGCCCTGGGGCGAGCCGTTCTTCACGACCTCGTAGTCCTGGATGAAGCCCTCTTCCTTGAGGATCTTCGCCAGCGCCACCTTCAGGTTAGACGCCGGGACGGACACCGTCTCGTGACGGATGGCCACGGCGTTGCGGATGCGCGTCAGCATGTCTGCAATGGGGTCTGAAACTGCCATGCCTCTTCCTCGGTGAGTGGGAAGGAACCGACCTCACACTAGAGTCCCGGGGCTACCAGCTAGCCTTCCGGACGCCAGGGAGCAGGCCGCGCAGGGCCAACTCCCGGAAGCAAATGCGGCACAGCCCGAACTGACGGATATAGGCCCTGGGCCTGCCGCACCGGTGGCACCGGTTATGGTACTGTACCCTGAACTTGGGAGGTCTTCTCCACTTTGCTTTTTTTGATTCCTTTGCCACGCGATTACCTTGACATTAACTAGTACATATTAAGTATAGCCACGAGCCATGCATCAGGCTACCCTGGCGCCGACCCTGGCCGCGGCCGGCCGGGCAAAAGGCATGCCCAGCAGCTCCAGCAGCCTGAGGCCCTCCGCGTCGTTACGCGCCGTAGTCGCCACCACAATTTGAAGGCCGCGGATGCGGTCTATGGAGTTGTAGTCTATCTCCGGGAAGATGACCTGCTCCCGTATGCCCAGCGAGTAGTTGCCACGGCCATCGAAGGAGTCCCTGGGCACACCCTGGAAGTCCCTGATCCTGGGCAGCGCCGAGCTTATCAGCCGGTCCAGGAACTCATACATCCGCCTTCCGCGCAGGGTCACCATCAGCCCGATGGCCATGCCCTCCCTGATCTTGAAGGCCGAAATAGACTTCCTGGCCCGTGTGGTCACAGGCCTCTGACCGGTGATCATGGTCAGGTCACGGGTGGCGCTCTCCAGGGCGCGGGCGTTCTGAAGGGCCTCACCCATGCCTATGTTGAGCACTATCTTGCTGACCCGTGGGACCTCCATGATGCTTTTGTAGCCGAACTCCCGCATGAGGGCTGGCACGACCTCGTCGCGGTACCTGGCCAGCATGCGAGGCACCGCCGGCACCTCTGGCCCAGAGGGCGCCTCCTCGGCGGCCTTCTGGGCCGCCTCCTGTGCCCTGCGTCCTCCGCGCCGGCGAGGCTCCTCACCCCCCTGGCCGCCGCCCCGCTGCTGCGTGGCCCTGGCACCTTCCTGGGCCTCGCCCGTAGCCTGCTCGCCACGGCGGCGCTGGCCCCGGCGTCGGGCCTCCCCCTCGGCCGGCTGGCCCTGGGCTGCTTGCTGTTCTCTTTCCTCTCCGGTCGTCATTCGATCACTTCCTGGCACTTCTTGCAGAGTCTCGCCTTGGTGCCATCCGCCAGCACCCTGTAGCCGACGCGCGTCGGCCGGTTGCAGTGGGTGCAGATGAGCATCACGTTGGCGGCGTGGACGGGCATCTCCTTCTGTATGATGCCCGCCTGCCGCAGGCCGCGAGTGGGCCGGGTATGGCGAGCTACCACATTGATGCCTTCCACCAGCACCTTGTTCTCACGCGGAAAGGCCCGCTGGACCTTTCCCTGCTTGCCACGGTCACGCCCCTTGATTACCAGCACAGTGTCATTGGCCCGTAGCCTCATGCTATATGACCTCCGGGGCAAGGGAAACGATACGCATGAAGTTCTTGTCCCGCAACTCGCGCGCCACAGGCCCGAAGATGCGGGTGCCTCGTGGCATCAGGTCGTCATTGATAATCACCGCGGCATTATCGTCGAAACGAATATATGAGCCATCGGCGCGGCGGTGCGGCCTCACGGTGCGCACTATGACCGCCTTCACCACATCCCCTTCCTTCACGGCTGCGCCGGGCACGGCCTCCTTCACGGCGGCGACGATGACATCGCCCACCGCGGCGTACCTTCTGCCGCTGCCGCCAGGTATGCCGATGCACCGTATCACCTTGGCGCCGGAGTTGTCGGCTACTCGCAAGCGAGTGTACTGCTGTATCATAGCTGCTTCAAAACCTCTTTACGTGCCCGGCTGGGCAGTCGCGGCGCCGGCCTCCGTGGCCTGCGGCTCCGGCTGCGGACTGGCGGGGGCAGCCTCAGGTGCTCTGGGCGCAGGCGCGGGCGCCGCCAGGGCAACGCCCTGCTCCTCGGAGATTTCTTCGGGGCGGATTTCGGGCAGTTCGCCCTTTTCCACAATCTCCACCACGCGCCAGCGCTTGGTGCGGGACAGGGGCCTCGTCTCCATGATCTTGACGAGGTCGCCCACCTTGCACTCGCCCTTCTCGTCGTGGGCCATGAACCGCGTGCGGCGCCTCACCGCCTTGCCGTACAGGGGGTGTGGCTGGCTCCAGTCCACGACCACCACCACGGTCTTTTGCATCTTGTTGCTGACGACTCTGCCCACTCGGACTTTGCGACTCTGGAAGCTCATTTTACGCCCTTGGCCAGTTCCCGCTCCCGGACCACGGTATTGATGCGCGCGATCCGCCGTCGGGTCTTTCTGATCTCGTTGACATTGGAAAGCTGCATAGTAGCCGCGCGGAAGCGCAGGTTCATCAGCTCGCGGTAGGTGCTTTCACGCTCCTTGCGCAGCTCCTCGTCACTCAAGGCCCTGATGTCGTCTATTTCCATAGTGTCACACCGCTTGCAGGCTGTCCCGGGCCACTATCTTGGTGGCGATGGGGAGCTTGTCGGCGGCAAGGCCCAGGGCCTTCCTGGCTACATCCTCGGGCACGCCGCCCATCTCGAACAGGACTCTTCCCGGCTTGACCACGGCCACCCAGTGGTCAACGGCGCCCTTGCCGCCGCCCATGCGTGTTTCCGCCGGGCGCGCCGTAACCGACTTGTCGGGGAAGATGCGTATCCATATCTGCCCGCCGCGCCTGATATGCCTGCTCATCACGCGGCGAGCAGCCTCTATCTGCCTGGAAGTCACCCAGGCCGCCTCCATGGCCTTGAGGCCGTACTCGCCGAAGTTGACGGTGCTTCCCGCGACGGCCTTCCCCTTGCGGCGGCCCCTATGATGGTTGCGATACTTGACTCTCTTCGGCTGCAACATTGCCCGTTGGTCCTTCTTCCGCCTTCAGCGTCACTTCAATGGGCATGATCTCCTCGGGCTGCTCCTCCCTGCTGCGCTGCTCCAGGACATCGCCCTTGTAAATCCAGACTTTAACGCCTATGCGCCCGAACTCGGTGTGGGCCTCGGCGGTCCCATAGTCAATATCGGCGCGCAGGGTATGGAGAGGCACGCGGCCCTCCATCAGCTTCTCGCGGCGCGCTATCTCCGCGCCGCCCAGCCGGCCAGAGCAGAGGACCTTTATGCCCTTGGCCCCCGCCTGTACAGTCCTGGTCGCCGCCTGGCGCATGGCCCGCCGGAAGGCGATCCGCCGCTCCAACTGGTCGGCGATGCTGCGGGCCACCAGGGAAGCGTCCAGCTCTGGCTGCCGTATCTCCTGGACGTTCAGCCGTGCCCGCCTCTCGGTCAGCCCTTCCAGCATCTTGCGCAGCTCCTCCACTCGCTGCCCGCCACGTCCGATGACGATGCCGGGCCTGGCGGTGTGGATGGTGATGACCACGTCATTGCTGCCGCGCTCGATGTCCACGCGGGAAATGCCCGCATCGGGGTAGCGCTCCAGGATGGCGCGGCGTATAGCTATATCCTCCAGGACGAGGTTGCGGTACTCGACTTCCTTGCCGGCGAACCACTTGGCCTGCCACTCCTTGATGACGCCAAGGCGAAAGCCGATGGGATGTGTCTTGTGGCCCAAGCTAGCGTTCCTCCTCGTCAACGACGACAGTGATATGGCTGTTACGCCTGATTATCCTGGACACGCGGCCCCGCGCACGGGCGCGGAAGCGCTTCATGCGCGAGCCTTCGTTGGCATAGATAGCGACAATACGCAGGTCGGCGATGCGGGCCACAAGCTCGTTTTCGGCGTTGGCCACGGCGGACTTGACCACCTTGGCCACCTGGCCCGCCGCCGGCGACGGCAGGAACTGCAATATCTGCAGCGCCTCGTCAACCTTCTTGCCCCTCACCAGGTCTATTATGCGCTTGATTTTCTTGACTGATACGCCAGTGTTGGAAGCTGTTGCTCTTACGGCCACGGCTTATCCCTGCGCCTTCACAGTAGTAGTGCGTTCCGACTTGGACGAGTGGCCCCGGAATGTCCTGGTGGGGGCGAACTCACCCAGCCTGTGTCCCACCATGTTCTCTGTGATGAACAGGGGGACATGGCGACGCCCATCGTGTACCGCGATGGTAAGGCCAATCATGTCGGGCATTATAACCGAAGCCCGCGACCAGGTGCGAATGATCGCCTTCCCACCGCCGCGCCGCGTGTTCTCGACCTTTTTCAGCAGCTTGGGGTGTACGTATGGCCCTTTCTTGACCGACCGGGACATGGCTCAGACTCCCCGCTCTAACGCTGGTACCTTCTGCGTACGATAAACCTGTCCGTTGACTTGTTGCGCCGGGTCCTGTAGCCCAGCGTGGGCTTGCCCCAGGGCGACTTGGGCCCGGGCATGCCAATGGGCGACCGGCCCTCGCCGCCACCATGGGGATGGGACCTGGGCGACATGGCCACGCCTCTCACCTCGGGCCTCCAGCCCATGTGGCGCTTGCGGCCTGCCTTGCCCAGCTTCACGTTCTTGTGCTCCACGTTGCTGACCTGGCCGATGGTGGCCTTGCACTCGCTCAGGACGTGGCGCATCTCTCCCGAGGGCAGACGCAGGAGGGTGTAGCTCTCCTCCCTGGCCAGCACCTGAGCGGCGCTGCCAGCGCTGCGGACAATCTGCCCGCCCTTGCCGACCCGCAACTCGATGTTGTGGACCAGCGTGCCTGCTGGTATGGCCCTGAGAGGCATGCAGTTGCCGGGCCTGAGTTCTACCTGGTCCCCAGCCTCCACGCGGTCGCCCACGTTCAGCCCTAGCGGGTGCAGGATGTACCTCCACTCGCCATCGGGGTACTTGAGCAGGGCGATCCTGGCCGAGCGGTTGGGGTCATACTCGATGGACACGACCTGGCCGGGCACCCCGACCTTGTCGCGCTTGAAGTCAATGGTACGCAACTGGCGCTTGTGCCCGCCCCCACGATGGCGCACCGTGACCTTGCCCTCGTTGTTGCGGCCTCCCCTCTTCCTCTGGGGGGCCAGGAGGGACTTCCTGGGCTTTTTCGCTGTGACTTCCTCGAAGGTCTGCTTTACGACCCCTCGCTGTCCCGGGGTCACTGGCTTTAAAGTCTTAAGTGGCATTTACACGCCCTCGAATATGGTAATAGTGTCGCCCGGGGCAAGGGTAACGATGGCCTTCTTCCACTGGCGCGCCGGGACCACGCGGGGCCCGTAGCGCCGAGGCTTATCACGCACCGTCATGGTGTTCACCTGGACCACCTGCACGCCGAAGGCCTTCTCCACGGCGTCCTTGACCTGCTGCTTGGATGCGCCCATGGCGACCTCGAAGGTGTAGCGCCCCTTCTCCTGCATGAAGGTGCTCTTCTCGGTGATCACCGGCCTCTTGAGTACCTGGAAAGTGTGCATGGCGTCCTAACCTTCAGCAGCGACGACCTGCTGGCGCTTGCTCCGCGCCCTTGGGTCGCCCCAGAGTTCTTCGGCCTTTCGGACCGCGTCCAGGGTCATAATGACCTTGCGGTGCTTGAGCAGGTCAAGGGTATTCAGGAGAGAGGCGGGCAGCATGTCCAGGTCAGGCACGTTGCGGGCCGCCTTGAGCACCTCGGCGTCGGCGCCATCGGCCACCAGCAGGGCAGAGCCTCGGCTGGCCCCCAGGGCGTCCAGCACCTTGAGCATCTCTCTCGTCTTGACCTGCCCCAGGTCCAGCCTGTCCACTACCACTAGCTGCTCCTCCCGGGCCTTGTCCGAGAGGACCATGGCCAGGGAGAGCCGACGCATCCGCCTGGGCGTATCGTGCCTGTAGCTGCGCGGCATAGGGCCGAACACGATGCCGCCGCCCTTCCACTGGGGCGCGCGGATGGAACCCTGGCGGGACCGGCCAGTGTACTTCTGCGGCCTGGGCTTGATGCCGCCGCCAGAGACCTCGGTCCTGGTCTTGGTCTTATGGGTCCCCTGGCGCCTGTTGGCCATCTGGCCCACCACTACCTGGTGTACCAGGGCTACGTTCATGGGGACGTCAAAGAGCGACTCCTTGACCTCCACCGTGCCTACGACCTGTCCTTGGATGTTCCTGACTCTAAGCTCCACGGCGGTCACTTTCTCCTCTGGCGTGCCTTGCGGATGAGCACCAGCGCGTCGGGCGCGCCAGGCACCGCGCCTTTGAGCAGCAACAGGTTGCGCTCGGCATCGGCCTGGACTACCTCCAGATTGCGGACCGTGATGCGGGCATCCCCCAGGTGCCCGGCCATGCGCAGGCCCTTGATCACCCTTCCAGGGAAGGTGCCGGAGCCAATGGAGCCAGGGGCACGCATCCTGTCCGACTGTCCGTGGGTCTTGGGGCCACCGCTGAAGTGGTGTCTCCTCACCACGCCGGCGTAGCCACGGCCCCTGGAGACGCCAATAACATCCACCCTGTCCCCTGGCTTGAAGATGCTCACATCCACCTTCTGGTTCACCTGCACCTGGGAGACATCGTCGGCCTGGAACTCGCGCAGGTGGCGGAAAAGCTTGCCCGCCGGCTTGAGGTGCCCCTGCTCTGGCTTGCTGAGACGCTTGACCTCCTCGAAGCCCAGTTGCACGCTTTCGTAGCCGTCCTTGTCCCTGGTCTTAACCTGGGTAACGGTACAAGGCCCGGCCTGGATTGCCGTCACGCTGGCCACGCTGCCATCCTCTCGGAAGACCTGCGTGGTCCCTAACTTTTTGCCCATCAGTCCCTGGATAGTCATATCCTAGTCCTCGCTAGCGTCCAGACTCTCTGGAGAGTGGGGACACCAGTAGCTCCAGCGGGCGACGCCCTAGAGCTTTATGGAGATATCCACACCGGCCGGAACATTCAGCCTGGTCAGCGCGTCTATAGTCTTGGAGGTCGGCTCCAGAATGTCAATGAGTCGGTTATGAGTGCGGAGCTCGAAGTGCTCCCGCGAGTCCTTGTCAATGTGCGGTGAGCGTATAACGCAGAACCGCTTGATGGACGTGGGGAGCGGCACAGGTCCGGCCACGCGGGCGCCGGTGCGCTCCGCTGCCTCCACGATCTGGCTGGCCGACAGGTCCAGGATCCGGTGGTCGAATGCCTTGAGTATAATTCGGATCTTCTGTCTGTTACCTACCATAGCTCACTTTCGCCCAGCACGGGGCCGGCCCCTAGAGGGCGGCGGCCACCGACGTTGGCGCCTCCTCGTAGCGTTCGAACTCCATGGAGTAGCTGGCCCTGCCCTGGGTGAGGGAGCGCAGTACCCCGGCGTAGCCGAAGCTCTCGCCCAGGGGTATGCTGGCCCGCACCACCTGGATGTCGGCCTGGCCTTCGATGCTCTTTATATTAGCACGTCGCCGGCCCAGGTCACCCAGCACCTCGCCCAGGAACTCGCCGGGCGTGACCACTTCCAGGCGCATGACAGGTTCCAGCAGCACGGGACGGGCCTTTTGCAGCGCCGCCTTGACGGCCATGGACCCGGCCACGCTGAAGGCCATGGCGGAGGAATCCACCGGATGGTAGCTGCCATCCACCAGGCTCACCTTGACATCCACCACGGGATAGCCAGATAGTGGGCCTGTCTGGAGGGCCTCCTTCACGCCCTGCTCCACGGCGGGGATGAACTCCCTGGGGATAACGCCCCCGGTGGTCCTGTCCTCGAACTGGAAGCCGCTGCCGCGCTCCAGGGGTTCCATCTCGATCCACACGTGGCCGTACTGGCCGTGGCCGCCCGTCTGCCGTATGAAGCGGCCCTCGGCGCGCACGGGCACGGTGATGGCCTCGCGATAGGCCACCCTGGGCCTGCCCACGTTGCCCTGCACCTTGTACTCCCGCCGTATGCGGTCGGTGATGATGTCCAGGTGCAACTCGCCCATGCCTGAGATGAGCGTCTGGCCGGTCTCCGAGTCATAGCTTACCTTGAAGGTGGGGTCCTCTTCGGCCATCTTGTTCAGGGCTTCCATGAGCTTGTCCTGCTCGGCCTTGCTCTTGGGCTCGATGGCCACGGACATCACAGGTTCGGGGAAGGTAATGGTCTCCAGAATGACAGGGGCGCTCTCGTCGCAGATGGTGTCGCCGGTGGTGGTGTTCTTAAGCCCTACGGCAGCCGCGATGCCGCCGGTGTCCACTTCCTCCACCTCCTCGCGGTGCTGGGCGTGCATCTTGACGACACGCCCCAGGCGCTCGCGAGAGCCGGTGGTGCAGTTGAATACCATGGAGCCGGCCTTCGCCTTGCCAGAGTACACGCGGAAGTATACCAGGCGGCCAATGAAGGGGTCCATGACCACCTTGAAAGCCAGGGCCGCGAAGGGTGCCTCGCTGCTGGCCTCGCGCAAGACCTTTTCGCCGGTGCGGTAGTCCTTGCCCTCCACAGGCGGGACATCCAGGGGCGAAGGCAGGTAGTCGCCTACCGCGTCCAGCAGCGAGTGGATGCCCTGGTTTCTCAGGGCGCTGCCGCACAGAACGGGCACCAGGCGGTACTGCAAGGTCGCCTTGCGGAGGGCACGCTTGATCTCCTCCCTGGAGATCTCCTGCTCCTCCAGGTACTTTACCAGCAGCTCCTCGTCGGTCTCGGCGACCTTCTCCACCAGGAGGCTACGGTAGGTCTGGAACTGTTCCAGCAGCTCTTCAGGGACTGGGCCTTCCTGGGGCGCATCGGTGTTGCCAGGCTCGTAGAAAAGGGCCCTCTCCTCGACGAGGTCAACCACGCCTCGGAAAGTGCCCTCCCTGCCGATGGGTATCTGGATAGCTACGGGGTTAGCCCGTAGCCTTCGTACGATGCTCTCAATGGTGCGGAAGAAATCGGCGCCCACCCTGTCCATCTTGTTGACGAAGCAGATGCGGGGCACGTGGTAGCGGTCTGCCTGTCGCCAGACAGTCTCGGACTGGGGCTGCACACCTGCCACAGCGTCAAAGACGACTACGCCGCCATCCAGCACCCTGAGGCTGCGCTCCACCTCGGCGGTGAAGTCCACGTGGCCCGGGGTGTCAATGATGTTGATGGCGTAGTCCTTCCAGGTGCATGCCGTGGCGGCAGCGGTGATGGTGATGCCCCTCTCTCTTTCCTGGGCCATCCAGTCCATCACCGTTGTCCCTTCGTCCACATTGCCGATCTTGTAGGTGCGGCCGGTGAAAAAGAGCACGCGTTCCGTCACCGTAGTCTTGCCGGCATCTATATGGGCTATGAACCCGATATTCCGGATTTTTTCCAGGCTTGAATTCGAAGACATGGCTGTTCGAGCGTTCTGCACCGATGCGGCCCGTGAATTTACCACCGGTAGTGGACAAATGCCCTGTTGGCCTCGGCCATCTTGTGCAGGTCCTCCTTCCTCTTTACCGCTGTCCCTTGCCCCCGCGAGGCCTCCAGTAACTCCTGTGCCAGCCTGTCTGCCATGGGCTTGCCGTTCCTGGACCTGGCCGCGGTGATAATCCAGCGCATGGCCAGCGCCAACCGCCGCTCGGGCCTGACCTCCGTGGGCACCTGGTAGGTAGCGCCGCCCACGCGGCGCGAGCGGACCTCCAGCACAGGCATGGCGTTGCGTATGGCCTGCTCGAATACCTCAAGGGCCGGCCTGTGCGCTTCGCGCTCGGCCTGCTCCAGGGCAGTGTACACAATGTGCTGGGCGATAGTCTTTTTGCCGCTCAGCATAATCTTGTTGATAAAGCGACTGACCTCCACGTTGTTGTAGCGGGGGTCAGGCGCGATGCCACGCCGTTCTGCTCTTCTGCGACGGGCCATGGGTCACATCCTCCCGCCAGGCCTACTTGGGCTTCTTGGCGCCGTACTTGCTACGACCCTGCTTCCGCTCGTTCACGCCCGCGGTATCCAGGGCGCCGCGGATGATGTGGTACCTTACACCCGGCAGGTCCGGGACGCGGCCGCCCCTGATGAGGACCACCGAGTGCTCCTGAAGGTTATGGCCTTCGCCGGGGATGTAGGCGGTCACCTCCATCCCGTTGCTCAGCCTCACCCTGGCTACCTTACGCAGCGCGGAATTGGGCTTCTTGGGCGTCTGTGTCCTCACCTGGACGCAGACGCCCCTCTTCTGAGGAGAGCCTACCTCGTCTCGCCACGAGCGGTTCTTCAGCGAGTTGTAGAAGAACCGGAGGGCAGGGGCCTTGCCTCTCCTCTGCTTGCTCCGCCTTCCCTTGCGTACTAGCTGGTTGGCAGTAGGCATAAGTGTACCTCGTTTATGTTCCTGGGAATCTGTCGCATGGGGGCGAATGCGTCCCAAAGCCTTGTGGGCGACAAACCAAAATTATACTAGTGCCCCTATACCCTGTCAATCGCCGCGAATACGAAGCAATAGGCAGGCCACTCGTGCCCAGCAGGAAAAAGCTGGGGCGGCCATTGGGCCGCCCCAAGCATCACTAGCTCTGCAAAAGCCTTACAGGCTCAAGTCAGTACACTGCTGTCTCCAGCAGGCGCAGCATGCCTTCCAAAAGATTGGAGCGGCGTCAATATGGCCCCCACAACTCGCATGCCAGCACGACGGCCCGCTTTGGGGCAATCGCCGGCCACGCGATACACACTATAGTTATTGTAACAGATGCACGGTAATTTTCCAGACTCTCTTGTTCACGAGACCGCGCCCATCCTGCACCCTGCGTGGAAATGGCAGCTTCAGGCCCTGGCCCTCTGGGCCACGCGGCGGACGGCGTCCACCAGCGTGTCCACCTCGGCCTCAGTGGTTAGCGCGGTCAGCGCACCAGCGCAACTGGCCTGGAGCAGTACACCCTCGTTCAGGAGGCCCGTGAACAGGCGCTTCCTCATCTCCTGGTCACCGCGCACCACGGAACGGTAGTCCCTGACCTCCTCCCTGGTGAAGTGAATGCCGAAGAAGGACGCGACGCCGGTCACCTGGGCGGGCACGTCCAGCTCGTCAAAAACGGCGCGGAGCTGCTGGCGCAGAATGCCGCCCAGCCGGTCCATGCGCTGATAGACCTCTGGCGTAAGCTGCTTCAGAGTGGCCTCGCCAGCCACCATGGTCATGGGGTTGGCATTGAAGGTGCCTGCATGGGCCAGCACCGGCCCTTTGCCCGGGTCGAACAGGGCCATTATGTCAGAGCGGCCACCGAAGGCCCCCACAGGCATGCCGCCGCCGATAATCTTGCCCAGGCAGGTCATGTCAGGCACTACCCCGAAAAGCTCCTGCGCTCCGCCAGGGGCCGCCCTGAAGCTCTGTACCTCGTCGAATATCAGGACGATGCCCAGCTCACTGGTCAGCTCCCTGATGCCCCTGAGGAAGTCCGGCCTGGCTGGCAGATAGCCAAAGCTGGAGGCCACAGGCTCCATGATTAAGCAGGCTAGCTCGTGGGCATGCTCTCTCAGGACACGCTGGCACCAGTCCAGGTCGTTGTACGGCAGCACCACCACGTCGCGGGCGACGCCGGGCGGCTGGCCCGGGTGCTCGGGGATGGGGGTTGGCCCCTGAGGGTCCAGCTTGTGCAGCGGCGGCCTGACGCTGACGGACACGTACTCATGGGAGCCGTGGTAGCCGCCCTCGAACTTGGCAATTTTGTGTCTGCCTGTGAAGGCCTGGGCGGCGCGTATGGCCATCATGGTGCCCTCGGTGCCTGAGTTGGTAAAGCGGATGCTCTCCACCGAGGGGATGCGCTGACACAGCAGCTTCGCCAGGCGCACCTGGGCCTCGGTGGGGCCGCTGAAGCTGGTGCCCCTGGCCGCCTGCTCCTGGAGCGCCTTGACCACCAGCGGGTGAGCGTGCCCCAGGATGAGGCTGGTGGCGTTGATCATAAAGTCCAGGTAGCGGTTGCCGTCCACGTCAAAGACGTAGTGCCCTTCACCGTGGTCCACGAAGGCCGGGTAGGGGTCGAAGTAGGCCGTGCCACGGGAGCTGCCTCCGGGCATGTACTGCGCCGCCTCGTCCTGCAACCGCCTGGACTCGGGCGTCCTGGCCCTGTACTGCTGTACCTCTTGCTCCAGTCCTTTCGACGCCATGACGGCCTCCTGGTCAGACTACTAGTGCCACCCTGAGGCTGGGCTATTGCGCCGTCCAGCCGCCATCTATGACCAGCTCGCTGCCGGTCATGTACGAGGACTCGTCGGAAGCCAGGAACAGCACCCCGTAGGCCACATCCTCAGGCTTGCCGAAGCGTCCCATGGGGGTGAGCGACGCCCTCTGCTGGCGCAAGGCCGTGTCGGGAAAGGCCAGGTCCAGCATGTCCGTCTCGATGGGGCCGGGATGGACAGAGTTGCAGCGGATGCCCTCCCTGGCATACTGCACCGCCGTGGCCTTGGTGAGAATGCGGACGGCGCCCTTGGAGGCGTTGTAGGCCGCCGAGTAGGGGCTGCCCACGATGCCGGCGATGGAGGAGATGTTGACGATAGAGCCGCCCCCGGCTTTTCTCATGGCGGGTATGACGGCCCTGGTCCCCAGGAACACGCCCTTGGCGTTGACCTCCATGACCCGGTCCCAGTCCTGGACTGTTGTCTGCTCCACCATGGCGCGGCGGTAAATGCCGGCGTTGTTCACAAGGACATCCAGCTTGCCGTAGCGCGCCACCAGCGTGTCCACGGCGTGCTTCCAGTCGGCCTCGCTGGTCACGTCCAGCTTGATGAACACGGCCTCGCCGCCGGACTCGGCGATCTCGGCCTCCAGCCGGTGGCCCTCGTCCACCAGGATGTCGGCAATGCCCACCCTGGCGCCCTCCCTAGCGAAGAGCCTTGCCTCGACAGCGCCCATCCCACGGGCGCCGCCGGTTATCAGCGCAACCTTGCCCTGAAGCCGCATAGGTCACCTCGCTGCCTGAGAAGCTCCTGACGCTCCACGCCAGCGGCGCGGGTTGACGAGGCCATCAGCCTTGAGGCACAGGTGACTCACGCGCCGCCTTCCAGGTGAGGCCCATTTTACGACATTCTGGCGGCTTGGCAAGAGGGCCAGCAGGCCATGGGGAGGCTATTCGGTCACTGGTCGGCCTTCTTTTTGTTGCGCAGGCCGGCCAGCACCTCGTTGAGGCTGCCGGAGCGGAAGCCACTCAGGTCGAGGGTGACGTAGGCGTAGCCTATGGAGCGGAAGAACTCGGTGACACGCTGCCTGGTGCCCTCCTCAACAAGCAAGGCGAAGTCCTTGGGCTCCACCTCGATGCGGGCGATGGTGTCGTGGTGGCGCACCCGTAGCTGGCGTATGCCCAGGCCACGCAGGAACTCCTCTGCCCTGGCGATGCGCGTCAGCGCCTCCACGGAGACCGGGGTGCCGTAGGGGATTCGGGAGGAGAGGCAGGCCTGGGCAGGCTTGTCCCAGGTGGGAAGGCCCATCTCGCGGGACAGCGCCCGTATCTCGCTCTTGGTGAGGCCGGCCTCCACCAGCGGGCTGCGGACGCCGTACTGCCTGGCCGCGTTAAGTCCCGGGCGGAAGTCGCCAAGGTCGTCCACGTTGGTGCCATTGGCGACCCAGGCAAAGCCCTCCTGGGAGGCGATGCGCGTCAGGTGGGTGTAAAGCTCGTCCTTGCAGAAAAAGCAGCGGTTGGGGCTGTTGGCCTGGTACTCGGGGCGCTCTACCTCGTGCGTCTCGATGACGCGGTGGTTAAGCCCCAGGCGCTGGGCCAGGCCTACGGCCTCGCTGAGCTCCGTCGGGGCCAGGCTGGGCGACCTGGCCGTGACGGACAGCGCCCTGTGCCCAAGGACCTGGTGGGCCACGGCGGCCAGGAATGCGCTGTCCACCCCACCCGAGTAGGCAACTATCACAGAACCCATCTCCCGCAGCCGGGCCTTGAGGGCCTCCAGCTTCTCCTGGGCAGCCACGGGATGCTGGTCGGTGGTACCCGCTGCCATCACAGACCTCCACCCTGGCCCATCAGGCCCACAGGCCAGGGGTGAGTTGTTGACTTTTCTACTGTTCCAGTTGCAGCCTCGCTGGCACTATTGTACACCCACAACGCCCTGCTGTTCAGGCCGGGACCTGACACCTGGCCCGATACCTGGCGGAGCTTGCTCGGCGAAGGGCCATCTGGCGCCGGCATGGCTTGGGAGACCTTTCCTTCCTGTCGCTGGCGTCCTGGCTCCAGGCTGAAACATGGCAGGGGATAGGAGAGCCAGCCCCACGGGCAACGCTCCACGTGGAGCAGTCCCAGCGCCTGGACGGTGATTATCACCGTGACAAAGGCAACGGCCATCACGGCGCCGGCATTGGCAACCACGAAGAGGAGCCTGCGGCTGACCCTCAACTGGTCAGGGACCAGGAATACCAGGACGCCGGTCAACGCCCCCAGGGCGTCGTAGCCTATGTCGGAGGACTGGGGAGTTCTCTCAGGCACAAAGAACTGCACAATCTCGATGCTGACGCCCAGGGCCAGCGTCGCGCACATGGCCAGGGCAGCCGCGCGCAGCCGCGGGACGCGGCTTCCCACGGCAGGACTGAAGAGCATGTACAGCAGCGCGCCCAGAACCAGGTGCGTGCCAAAGTGGCCCAGGGACGCTTCCGATTCCTCGGACACCAGCGGCACCCTGGGCAAGCGGGACACCGACCCCAGGTACAGCACGAACCCCGCCCATACGACCGCCATCAGCAGCGTGAGCCAGCGGGCCACGCCGGCATCATGCCGGCCCGTCGCGAGAGGCCCGCCCGCTCCAGAGAATGTCCCTTCTTCCTGCCACTTCTTCAACAGAAATCCCTTCCTCTAACTATCTCACATCTGCTGCTGGATTCTCCACCCCTACCCGCACCGGGCCAAAAGCCGCAAGACCTCACTCCCGTTCCCACTCTCCGAATTCAGCTCACACGCGGACAGCTTCTAAGTGGGGGATGGGCAGGGTACGCCCCATTGGCTCCATGGTAGCAGTCCAGGTGTGTACAGGCATAAGAGAGTCTTGTCCCGATGCCAGGCTAGCAGGTCTGTGAAATAGAACGCTGGTTGGAGGCCAACGGTGAGGACTCTGGCGCACCAGGCCCGGCGGACAGGGCCACGTCAGGACTCCAGCACCTGGTCTATGATGCTTGCCACGCGGCGGGCGGTGCCGCTGGCCGAGAATGCCTCGGCTATGCGCTGCTGGCCTCTGCGCCCAAGCTCGGCCCTCAGCGCTGGGTCGCGCACAAGCCGCAGAAGGGCCTGGGTCAGCGCGGGGATATCCTCGCTGGGCACCAGGAAGCCGGTCTGCCCGTCCACAACGGTCTCGCTGACACCATCCACGGCGAAGGCCGCCACGGGCAGTCCGGCCTCCATGGCCTCCATCACGGGCCTGGGATGGGGGTCATTGAGGGCCGTGTGCAGGAACACCTGGGCGCCGTGGAGCAGCAGGGTTATGTCCCGCCTGAAACCCAGCAGGAACACGTGACGCTCAAGGTCCAGTTGACGCACCAGGCCGCGCACCTTCTCGACGTACAGCGGCTCACGCTCCAGACTACCGGCAATAAGCAGGCGGACATGAGGCGCTTCCCTGACGGCCTGGGCCATGGCCCTGACAGCGTACTCCACCCCCTTGCGCTTGCACACGTGGGAAACACTTACGGCCACCACGTCATCTGGCGCCAGCCCCATCTCGGACAGCAGGTACTCCCTCGCGGCGTCAGGGTCAACCTCCGGCACCAGGGTCTCCACTCCGTTGTGGACTACAAACAGCCTTTCCTGGGGCACGAACCTGGCGACGGACTGAGCACACGCGTCGGAGACCGCGATGGCGGCGTCGGCGATTTTGAGAAAGCCCAGGTCTCGCCAGGACTTGCCCCAGCCCATGCCGCGCACGTGGCAGATGAAGGGGACTCCCACCAGCTTGGCGGCGATGAGCGCGGTCTGAGAGCAGGTGCTGGTGCTGTTGCCATAGACCAGGTGGAACCCCTCGCGCTTTATAAGCTCCACCAGTGCCGGGACAGAGCGCTTGTTCAGCGAGGGCAGCCGGAAGAACTGGACCTGCTCCCGGGCCAGCGCCTCGCAGAACAGCCCGGAGCCTCGCAGCACCACGGCGACGTGGTAGTCACGACGCAGGTGGCGCAGCAGCAGCAGGAGACTGTTGGTCGGGCCGGTCCAGTCGCCCGTGTGGGAGACGAACAGTATGCGCTTGCGGGTCCCGTTCAAAAGGGCTCGACTCCTGATGGATTGTGACGTACCAGCGCCTTTGCCACCCCTCCCGCCAGGCAAGGCACATGAGCATGCCTGCAAGGAGGTTACACAGGGACTTGGGTACAGGCGCGGAGGACTGCCAGTTGAGGGCAGTCGAAAGCAGGCTACACTCTCGATACCATGTCCGAGGGCATGGCACTTACTTCAATATTGACCAAAGTCATTCGGCGGACAATACCCTTTTGGACGATACTGTGTGAAAGGCCGGTGCCAGCCACGAGGGCGTAATATGCCTGGTGGAGGTCACAGGTTGACACCCCACAGTGACGGTGCTATATTCGCAGCAGCTTTGACATATCTCTTCCAGGCCCTGGCATGTCCACTCCCGCCCACACTCACCAGTGCAGGGCCTGGCGGCCCTCAAGTCCCTTCCATCAGATGCAAAGGCCCTACCTCACTCACCAGGAACAACGTGTGAGACTGGCGCCAGCGCCTGGCCGGAGCGACTGGCGACGCAGACCTCAATCAGGAGAGCAGCATGCCTGTGAACATCATCGTCTGCGTGAAGCAGGTAATTGACCCCCAGATGCCAGCGTCGGCCTTCCGAATTGACACCAGCAGGAAGCGAGTGGCCCCGGCACCTGGCGTCCCGCCAGTGGTCAATGGCTTCGATGAGAACGCTGTGGAAGCGGCCCTGCGCATCAAGGACAAGGCCGGCGGGACGGTCACTCTGCTGTCCGCGGGCAGCCAGTTCGTCATGGATGTCATGAAAAAGCCCCTGTCCATGGGGGCCGACCAGTTGGTGCTGCTGCAGGACCAGCAGTTCGAAGACCTTGACTCTTCAGCCACCGCTTATGTGCTGGCCCAGGCCATAAAGAAGCTGGGCAAGTTTGACCTTGTCCTGTGCGGTCGGCAGGCGTCGGACTGGGACAACGCCCAGGTGCCTCTGGGCATAGCCGAGCTCCTGGGGCTGCCCTGCATCACCATCGCCCAGAAGATAGACCTGGCCGATGGCGGCGTCATGGTGCAGCGCGCGCTGACCGATGGCTACGAGGTGGTGGAGGCACAGCTCCCCGCGCTGGTCACGGTGAGCAACGAGCTGGGCGAGCCACGCTACCCTACCCTCAGGGGCATCATGGCGGCCAGCCGCAAGACGCCCACCGTCTGGACGGCGGCGGACCTGGGCATCAGCCCGGCCACGCTGGCCCCCAGGCTCCAGCTACTGGAGCTATTCGTGCCCGTCAGCGAGAAACACTGCGAGTTCATCAAAGGCGAAAACGAGGCGGACGCAGGCCGAAAGCTGGCGCTGAGGCTCCGGGAGGAGAGGCTTATCTAGCAGGCCCCGCCTTGTGCAAAGGCGAGACGCGAAATCGCCGAAATCTAAAGTACGATTTGATTGACGGAGCGGATTCATGGCTGGAATACTAGTGCTCGGAGAGTTGACCGAGGGGAAGATGCACTCCATGACGGCCGAACTGCTGGCGGCGGGACGTGGCTTGAGTGGAGCGCTGGGGGAGGAGGTGGCGGTCGCTTTCCAGGGCCAGGGGATACCTGAGGGTATCTCCAGCCAGGCAATCGCCCAGGGGGCCGACCGGGTGTACCTGGTGGAACACCAGTTGCTTTCCGGCCCTCTGGTAGATGCCCATCTGGCAGCGTTCGAGGAGGTGTGCAGGGGGATAGGGCCCAGTGTCGTGCTGGTGGGCAGGACCCCGCTGGGGCGCGACATAGGGCCAAGGCTGGCCTTTCGCCTGGGCGTTGGCATGGCCCAGGACTGCACCGATGTCAGGATAGACCCGGCGACCAGGCGGGTGGTCGCCACGCGGCCTGTGTACGGCGGCAACGCCATGGCGCGGCTGTCGTTCCCACAGGCCGACCCGCAGATCGTAGTGCTCAGGGGCAAGGTGTTTGATCCCCTTCCGGCCAGTCCCGCCAGGACTGGACAGGTGGAGAGGCTCCAGCCCAACCTGGACCCTTCAGCCATCAAGACCAGGCTGGTGGAGGTGGTGAAGCAGCAGGCCCAGGGCATGAGGCTGGAGGACGCGCCGGTGGTGGTCAGCGGCGGGAGGGGACTGGGCGGCCCGGAGCCTTTCAGGCTGCTGGAAGAGCTGGCTGCGCTGCTGGGCGGCGCCGTCGGGGCCTCCAGGGCCGTCTGTGATGCGGGCTGGATGGACCATAGCTACCAGGTCGGACTGACAGGCAAGACAATCACGCCTAACTTGTATATCACGGTGGGCATTTCGGGCGCCAGCCAGCACATGGCTGGCTGCTCCGGGGCCAGGCACATCGTGGCTATCAACAAGGACGCGGACGCCAATATCTTTAAAGAGGCCAGCTTTGGGGTGGTGGGGGACTGGAGGAACGTTCTGCCTTCTTTCATCGAGACAGTCCGTGAACTGGTCAAATCCTAGCACGGGGTGAAACAGGTGATGGACGAAGGTTTCGCACTGGACCTCCAGGAGGTCCTGAAGAACATTGATAGTGCCGAAGTTATGTCACTATTCTTCCCCACACTCCGGAAAGCCGTAGTGATAGATACCCGCCACAGCGCGACGGAAGACCCGCTGGTACGCATCATGCCTATGGTGGCGTCGCCCCAGGAGCGGCTCAAGACCATTCGCCGCCTGCGGCCCAAGTTCCCCAGGCTCCAGAACCTCACCCTGATACCATGGACCGGGAATATTGAGAGCCTCGTCAGGCTGGGCGTGTGGGAGCGCATCGTCAACCGCTTCGTCAGGTCTGGGCACTTCGAGGTGGTGAACACCTGCCAGGAGGTCTTGCAGGAGTTGCGACGTCTGGAGAAGGCGGAGCTGGCGGCGGCTGTCCTGGGAGAGAACTACTACACCATCTGGTCAGCACGAAAGTAAAGGACTTTTCGTCACTCTTAGCAAAGCGCGTAGCTCAAGGCACCCCAAAAGCAGTGGCCGACAGGAGACACCTGTCGGCCACTGCTTTGTGTGCACCTCGCCTGCCCGCCCAACCGAGGGCGCTGCCTCTAGGCGCGGCTTGCCTCTCGCTGCTTCATTTGCTCGACGATACGCTGGACCAGGTGCTGTGGCACAGGCTCATAGTGGTCGAACTCCATGGTAAAGGAGCCGCGCCCCTGGGTCTGGGAGCGCAGGTCCAGGGAGTACTTGAGCACCTCGGCTTGGGGCACCTCGGCCTCCACGACAGTGGTGCCGTCGCCCTGGGGCATCATGCCCTGGATACGCCCGCGCTTGCTGTTCAGGTCGCCGATAACGTCCCCGGCGAAGTTGTCCGGCACGGTCACCCGCAGGCGCATGATAGGCTCCAGCAGGACCGGGCTGGCCTGCTTCATGCCATTGGAGAAGGCGTAGGCGCCGGCGATCTCGAAGCATATGCCCGACGAGTCCACCGGATGATAGCTGCCGTCCACCAGCGTGGCCCTGATATCCACCACCGGGAAGCCGGCGATAATGCCCTCGGCCAGCGCCTTGTTGATGCCCTTCTCCACTGAGGGGATGTACTCCCTGGGCACGGCGCCGCCAACCACGCGCTCGGCGAACTCGAACCCGCTGCCCCTTGGCAGTGGCTCAAGCTCCAGCCACACATGGCCGTACTGGCCATGGCCGCCGGTCTGCTTCTTGTGCTTGTACTCCACCCGCGTGGGATTGCCGATGGTCTCCTTGTAAGGCACCTTGGGCAACTGGAGCAGTATGTCCACGCCGAACTTGCGCTTCATCTTCTCCACCGCCACCTCCAGGTGGGTGTCGCCCAGGCCGCCCAGCAGAAGCTCCAGGGTGTCTGGCTCGCGCCGCACCTTCAGGCTGGGGTCCTCCTCCACTATCCGCGACAGGGCCGTAGTCATTTTGTCCAGGTCTGCCTTGGTCTTGGGATAGACGGACATCTGGAAGGCCACCTGCGGGAACTCGATGCCTGGCAGCACCAGCGGCTTCTCCCGCTGGCAGAGAGTATCGCCCGTCAGCACGGAAGTCAGCTTGGAGACGCCGCCGATGTCGCCGGCCACCAGCGCTGAGGACGGCTCCTGGGACTTGCCCCGGACGACAAACACCTGGCCGACGCGCTCCTGCTCCCCCTTGGCCGCGTTCCACACCTGGGAATCGCTCTTGAACGTACCGCTGTAAACTCGGAAGTAGGACAGCTTGCCGACGAAGGGGTCCGCCGTCGTCTTGAAGACCAGCGCCGCCAGCGGCCCGTTGCTGTCGCAGGGGAGTTCTACCTCGTCATTGGCGTTGGGAATGGTGGCCACAGCCGGGCCAACGTCGGCCGGCGAGGGCAGCAGGTCCAGGACGGTGTCCATGAGCTCTCTGGCGCCAATGCCCGCCGTGGCGGCGCTCACTAGCACTGGCACGATGTCCCCCGAGGCCACACCCTTCTTGAGGCCGCTGGACAACTCCTCCCTGGTCAGGGCCTCGCCCTCCAGGTACTTGGTCGCCAGGTCGTCGTCCGTTTCGGCAACGGCCTCAATGAGCCTCTCCCGCGCGGCCTCGACGTTGTCCTTGGCCTCGTCAGGCACCTGGGCGCCAGGGTCCAGCAGGTTCACAATGCCCGAGAAGGAGGACTCAGCCCCTATGGGCACGTGGACCGCGACGCACTTCCTGCCGAAGCGCTCCACCAGCGCCGCCATCACTCGCTGGAAGTCGGCGTTCTCACGGTCCATCTTGTTGACCACGATCAACCTGGGCAGGCCACGCTGGCTGGCCAGCTTCCACAACTGCTCGGTGCCGACCTCGATACCGGAGGGGGCAGCCACTACAATGACGGCCCCATCGGCGACCCGCAGGGCGGACGCCACCTCGCCCCGGAAGTCGGCGTACCCGGGGGTGTCAATGAAGTTGATCTTGTGGTCCTTCCAGGGAGTGGGCAGCAGAGCAAGCTGCACACTGGTGCGCCGACGTACCTCCTCAGGCTCATAGTCAGATACAGTGTTGCCGTCCTCGGCCCTGCCCATGCGAGATATAACGCCCGCGGCGTAGAGCATGGCTTCCGCGAGAGCAGTCTTGCCGGCACCATTGTGGGACAACAGTACAACATTGCGCAGCCGGTCCGTCGTGATGTTGGGCATGTCCTGATCTCCTCTCTGGTTGGTGCCTTGGTTCATTTTAGAGAAACGTTAACCCTCAGCGCAACGGCCCTCGCTGGCCCCCACCGGCCACTGGGCCGCTGAGTCGGGCTTGCGCTGGCGCAGTCCGCCGAAAAGCGCCTGTCCAGGAGCAGGTGAAGGGGACATCCGCACCCAGATGTCCCCTTCACCAAAGGGCTAGCACAGTGGGCGGTGCGCTACCATCCTGGGCGTCGCGCGCCGCATTTGCCGCAGAAAACATCGCGCATGGGGCCGTTCTCGTGCCCGCACTTCTCGCATTTCCACGACATGGCCACCGTACCTCCTTTCCTCACCATATTGTTACTCAGTACTAAAATTACCCAAAACGCCTGCCCTCTGTCCATATCCAGCGCAGCCCGGTGGAGCGCTCCCATGTGCCCTGGACGTTTCCCCCGAGCGCGTGGACGTGAAGCGGCCCTGGCCTCGCTGAGCAGGCCGCCGTCTAGCCCAGGAACACACGTCTCAGCCAGCCGCGTGCGCGGCCCATGTACGCCAGGGGAGTACTCCGCGCCGATTGACCCTTCCTTTCCCATGGGCTTATAATGCAACCGTGGCGACTCCGACGGGATGTGGCTCATCGGCGCCGCCGGCCGCGCATGCTAGCTGAAGGGGCCAGTAATGATAGCGGAAGACCGACATCCTCGGGAGGCCTGTGGGGTGGTCGGGGTCTATTCCAGGGGCGACGACGTTGCACGTGTCGCCTTTTTTGGTCTATACGCCCTCCAGCATAGAGGCCAGGAAAGCGTGGGCATCGCCACAGCCGATGGCCAGCGCATCCGAGTGAGGACGGCCATGGGCCTGGTGGGACAGAGCTTCCAGGAAGAGGACCTGGCCCGCCTGATAGGCCACATCTCCGTGGGCCATACCCGCTACTCCACAACCGGCTCCAGCCACATCCGCAACGCTCAGCCCATCATCTCGCGTGGCCCCGAAATAGAGCTGGCGCTGGCCCACAATGGCAACGTGATAAACGCCCTGGAGCTTAAGCAGGAGCTTACCCAGTTGGGCTGCACCTTCTCCGGCAGCAACGACTCGGAGATAATCGCCCACCTGATGGCTAACGCTCCCGCGTCCACCTGGGAAGAGCGCATCGCCTACTGCATGCGGCGCCTCAGGGGCGCCTACTCGCTGGCGGTGATGACCAGGGACGCCCTGCTGGGCATACGGGACCCGCTGGGCGTCAGGCCCCTGTGCATAGGCAAGCTCAACGGCGGCTGGGTCATCGCCTCGGAGACCTGTGCCCTGGACCACATCGGCGCGGAGTTTGTGCGAGAGGTACGGCCAGGGGAGGCGGTCCTGATAGACGAGAGGGGCATGCGGACGGTGTACCAGCGGGAGCCAGACGAGGCCCGCGAGGCCATGTGCATCTTCGAGTACATCTACTTCGCCCGGCCCGACAGCACCATCAATGGCAGGCTGGTGTACACCACTCGCATGGCCATGGGCGCCGAGCTCGCCCGCGAGCACCCCGTGGAGGCCGACATGGTCATTGGCATACCGGACTCGGCCATCGCCGCGGCGGTGGGCTACTCCCAGGCTTCGGGCATACCTTATGGCGAGGGGCTGGTAAAAAACCGCTACGTGGGCCGCACCTTCATCCTGCCAGACCAGCGCCTGCGCGACCTGGGCGTCCGCAGGAAGCTGAACCCGCTGCCCGACCTCATCAAGGACAAGCGCCTGGTGGTGGTGGATGACAGCGTAGTAAGGGGCACTACGACGCCGCACGTGGTCAACCTGCTCAGGAGGGGTGGGGCCAGGGAGGTCCATCTGCGTATCTGCGCGCCGCCAATCATGTGGCCCTGCTTCTTTGGCGTGGACATGGCTACCCGCCGCGAGTTGATTGCCGCCAATATGAGCGTCGAGGAGATCAGAAAGAGCGTGGGCGCCGATTCCCTGGGCTACCTGAGCCACACGGGCCTGGTCCGCGCCGTCGGCCTGCCCAGGGACAAGTTCTGCATGGCCTGCTTCACCGGCAAGTACCCCATTCCGGTGCAACTGGAACTGGACAAGCTGGCGCTGGAGTCCGAGGACGGCCCCACTGCGTGCATCCACACGCCAGCCCTGACCTGAGGCGCTGGCCGAAAGCTCTCACTGCGGCCCCAACGGAAGCAGCCTCGCCCCGTTGAGAGACAGACCATGACCGAAATGACCTATAGAGCAGCAGGTGTCAACCTCGACGCTGCCCAGGCAGTCAAGCGCAGGATAAAGGACATAGTAGCCCCCACCTACACGCCCGACGTCCTGGGCGGCGTGGGCGGCTTCGGCGCTTTGTTCCAGCTTGCCGGGTACAGGGAGCCGGTGCTGGTCTCCAGCACAGACGGCGTCGGCACCAAGCTCAAGCTGGCTACCATGATGGGCCGTTACGACACAGTGGGCATTGACCTGGTCAACGCCTGCATAAATGACGTTGTCGTGTGCGGTGCCAGGCCCCTCTTCTTCCTGGACTACATAGCCGTGGGCAGACTGCAGCCCGACGTGGTGGAAACGCTGGTGGCGGGGATGGCCCAGGCCTGCAAGGCGGCAGGCTGCGCCCTCATCGGAGGGGAGACGGCCCAGATGCCCGGCCTGTACGCCGAGTCCGACTTCGACCTGGCCGGGTTCGTGGTGGGTGTGGTGGAGAAGAGCGCCATACCGGACTTCTCCACCATCAAAGAAGGCGACACCCTCCTGGGCATCCCTTCCAATGGCCTGCACACCAACGGGTACTCCCTGGCCCGCCGGATACTGGGCCTGGACCAGGACCCCTCGCCGCTCAGGGAGTCCGTGCCTGGGCTGGGCCAGACGCTGGGAGAGGCGCTGCTGACTCCACACCGTGGGTACTACCCCCTGCTGGAGCCGGTGTTCCCGCTGGTCAAAGGCATGGCGCACATTACTGGCGGCGGGCTGGTGGAAAACGTGCCACGCGTGCTGCCGGATGGCCTGGGCGCGGCCTTCGACACAGCCACCTGGGACGTCCCGCCCATCTTCAGGCTGCTCCAGGAGCGAGGCAACGTCTCGCGGGACGAGATGTTCCGCGTCTTCAACATGGGCCTGGGCGTCGTCCTGGTCTGCGAACCAGCCAGGGCCAGACGCATCATATCCCTGCTGCCAGAGGCCAGGGTAGTCGGAAGCGTGGTAAGGGCACAGGGTGAGCAGAGAGTGTTTGTCTAGTCCCATGAAGGCGCTGCTTAGCGTATATGACAAGAACGGCATCGTGGACTTCGCCAGGGCGCTGCTGAGCGCCGGTCTGGAGTTGGTGAGCACTGGCCGCACCCACAGCACGCTGACCGAGGCGGGGCTGCCTGTCCAGCAGGTCTCGGACCTGACAGGCTTCCCCGAAATCCTGGACGGGCGCGTGAAGACGCTGCATCCAAAGGTGCATGGGGGCATCCTGGCGCGCCGGGACGTGGCCAGCCACGCGGCCCAGCTTGCCCAGCACCGCATTGAGGCCATTGACCTGGTGGCGGTGAACCTTTATCCCTTCGTGGAGACGGTCAGCCGGCCGGGCGTGACGCTGGAAGAGGCCCTGGAGAACATAGATATAGGCGGGCCGGCCATGGTCCGCGCGGCGGCCAAGAACTTCCCCCACGTGGTCGTGGTAGTGGACCCGGGCGACTATGGCTGGATCGCCGAGCGGCTGTCCAGGGCCGCCGGCAGCGAGGCCCCGCTGGCGCTGGTGACGCTGGAGGAGCGCAGGGCGCTGGCCCGCAAGGCCTTCCAGCACGTCGCCCTGTACGACACCGCCGTCGCCCAGTACCTGGGCCATGGCGACCTGCTCTCCAGCGCCGAGGTCACGCTGGGCTACAGGAAGCTGTCCGACCTGCGCTACGGCGAGAACCCTCACCAGCGCGCCTCGCTCTACGCCGACGTGCTCTCCACGGGGGGCATCGTCCGGGCGAAGCAGCTCCACGGGCAGGAGTTGTCCTTCAACAACATCCTGGACGCCGATGCCGCCTGGCGGGTCGTGTCCGAGTTCCGAGACAACGCCGTGGCGGTCATAAAGCACAACAACCCCTGCGGCCTGGCCGTGCATCCTGACCAGCCCACGGCCTACCGCCGCGCCTACGAAGGCGACACCGTCTCCGCCTATGGCGGCATAGTCGGCTTCAACCGCGTGGTGACCGCGGCCACCGCCGAGGCCATGCGGGGCGTGTTCTACGAGGTCATCGTGGCGCCAGGGTACGAGTCGGGGGCACTGGAGGCGCTTCGCCGACGCCGGGCCAGGGTGCTGGAGGTAACGCCCGAGGCGGGCCTGGTGAAGCGCCTGGACGTCCGTCGCGTCTCCGGTGGTGCGCTGCTCCAGGAGTCCGACGACGTGGAGGAAGATGCCACTTCATGGAGGGTGGTCACCCGGCGCCAGCCAACGGAGACAGAGTTGGCGGACTTGCTCTTCGCCTGGAAGGCTTGCAAGCACGTCAAGTCCAACGCTATTGTGCTGGCCAGGGACAGCACCCTGGTAGGCATGGGAGCGGGCCAGCCCAACCGCGTGACCAGCGTCCACCTGGCGCTGCGCGCCGCCGGGGAGAGGGCCAGGGGCAGCGTGCTGGCTTCGGATGCCTTCTTCCCCTTCGCCGACAACGTAGAACTGGCCGGGCAGGGCGGCATAACCGCCATAGTCCAGCCCGGCGGCTCCATCCGGGACGAGGAGGTCGTCGCCGCCGCCAACCGTCTCAACCTGGCGATGGTCTTTACTGGCATACGCCACTTCAGGCACTAGGCGGATGGCCGATTCTGTTTGAATTCGCTACATAAGGAAGGCCATCCTGTAGGGGCATGCCTCGTGCCTGCCCTGGCCCTGGGCAACCACAAGGGTTGCCCCTACTCAAAGAAAGGTAGTCCTGTGTCCACTTCCCTGGATGTTGTCATACCCGTCCTGAACGAGGAGCGAGACCTGCCGCCCAGCGTGAGCAGGCTCAGGGAGTTCCTGTCTGCCCGGATGGGTGGCTACCAGTGGCGCATTGTCGTCGCCGACAACGGCTCCACCGACTCGACCCTGGACATCGCCAGGCGCATGGCGGCTGAGGACTCGCGCATCGGGTACATCCGGCTGGAGCAGCGCGGGCGTGGACGGGCCGTGCGCAAGGCGTGGCTGGAGAGCAGCGCCGATGTAGTGTGCTACATGGACGTGGACCTGTCCACGGACCTGGAGTACCTGCCCGCGCTGGTGGAGGCCATCAGCGCCCAGGGCTACGACCTGGCCATCGGCTCGCGGCTCAAGAAGGGCGCCCAGGTCACAGGTCGCTCCCTGAAGCGGGAGTTCTTCTCCAGGGCCTACAGCCTGACCTTCAGGACAATGTTCCAGACGCGGTTCCAGGATGCCCAGTGCGGGTTCAAGGCCATATCGCGCCAGGCCGCCCGGGAGCTGCTGCCCCTGGTACAGGACACGGGCTGGTTCTTCGATACCGAGCTGCTCATTCTGGCCGAGAAGAACGGCTACAGGATCATGGAAGTGCCCGTAAGGTGGACAGACGACCCGGACACGCGGGTGAAGGTGCTGCGCACAGCCTACCTGGACCTGAAGGGGCTGCTCAGGCTGCGCTTCGGCGGCCTGCGGCGGGCATCCCGGGAGATCCAGGCCCAGCGCCATCCGAGCCAGGTTTAGCATGGGGCAGACCAGACAATTCTTTAGATTAGCGCGGTGCCACCGCTGGCCTTGCAGACCGGTTGAGCGCAAGCTAACATAGTTATCTCGGAAGCCGGGCAACTTCTTGTGGAGGCGGTAAGTATGGCCAATGTGGTGCTGGTGGTTGACATGCTCAACGGGTTCCTGGAGCCAGGCCATAACCTGTACTGCGGTGACGACGCCCGCAAGATTATACCCAACGTGCAGCGACTCATCGAGTCGGAGCAGGCCAGAGGCTCCAGGGTCTTTTTTATCTGCGATACCCACGACCCGGACGACCTGGAGTTCAAGATGTTCCCGGTACACTGCGTGCGGGGCACCCGCGAGTCAGAGGTCATACCTGAGCTTGCGCGCTACAAGGGAGAGACTATCCGCAAGCGTCGGTACAGCGCCTTCTTCGAGACCGACCTGGAGCGCCGCCTGGCGGAGCTACGGCCAGAGAAGGTTATAATCTGCGGCGTGTGCACCGACATCTGCGTTATGCACACCGCCGCCGACGCACGCAACCGCGACTACCCGGTGGAGGTGCCCGTTAACTGCGTGGCCACCTTCGACCCCGAAGCCCACAGGTACGCGCTGCGCCACATGGAGAAAATCCTCGGCTGCAAGCTGGTGCCGGAGCCGGCCGTAAGGGCCGCCAGATGAAGTCAGTGGCCTCCTGCTCCCCGTGGGCCGTCCTATGCCTTACTCTTTCCTGGTACTGGTGAGAATACATGGTAAACCCCGAATTTGACATAAGACCGGCCGTCCTGGTTGGCGAGACCGCCAACGTACACCTGCAACGCGCCCTCACAGTCTTGCGCAACGAGGGCATCAACCCGCCGGTCACAATGGAGTTCTATCCGCGCACAAAAGGCGTGCTGTGCGGAGTCAAGGAGGCGCGGGCCTTGCTGGCCAAAGTGCTTCCCGAAGCAGGCTCCGAGGTCTGGGCGCTGGAGGAGGGAGAGGCCGTGGCGGCCAGCGAGGTCGTCCTGCGTGTCAAGGCCCCCTATGGCTCCTTCGGGCTGTACGAGACTGCTATAACAGGCATCCTCTCCAGTTGTACCGGCTGGGCCAGCGCCGCGCGCCAGTGCGCCGAGGCCGCGCAGGGCATACCAGTGGTCTCCCTGGCCGCCAGGTACTCCCACCCCTCCATCGCGGGCATTGTGGACTATGCGGCAGTTATAGGCGGCTGCGTGTCTTGCTCCTCCGCGCTGGGAGCCAAGCTGTCCGGGGTCACTCCCTCGGGCAACATGCCCTATGCCCTGCCTCTTCTCATGGGCGACACGGTGAAGGCCATCCAGAGCTTCGACCGCCACATGCCCCAGGAGGTGCCCAGGGTGGCCCTGATAGACACCTTCAAGGACGAGGCGGAGGAAGCCCTTAACGTGGCCCGCGCCCTGAAGGAAAAGCTGCGGGGCGTCTGGCTCAGCACGGCCAGGGAGCGTGGCGGCGTCACGCCGGACCTGGTGAAGGAGCTACGGGGCCGGCTGGACCAGGCCGGTTTCCGCCACGTGGAGCTGTGGGTCAGCGGCGGCGTCACACCCGAGCGCATACGCCACTTCGCCGAAAACAACGCGCCGGTCAACGGCTTCGGCGTGGGCGCCTACATCTGCCGCGCCGGCCCGGTGGAGTTCGCCGCCGACATACAGGAGGTGGAGGGCAAGCCCATCAGCAGGAGGGGACGCATTCCGGGCATCACGCCCAGTCCGCGCCTCAATCGCGTCATGTAGGGCTGAACTCTATCTGTAGCTCCTGGCTGGTGCCCTCCGTCACCCTGGCCCATTCAGCAATGCGCCAGCCCACGACCCAGGCGATGCCCCTGGGCGCCACCACCAGCGGGATGCGGTCGCGCCACGGCCTGGGCACCCTGGCATCCACCATGAAGTCCTGCAGCTTCTTGCTCTCACCCATGCCCAGGGGCTGGAAGCGGTCGCCCGGCCGGCGAGGGCGCACCCGCAGCTCGCCCCCCATCGCCGCGTAGTCGAAGCGGGCGAAGGTGCCATCTGGGGCGTGGGCAAGGGCGGAGGCTATGCCAGCACCCTCGCCTCGTCTGGCCAGGCGTACCGTGACACGCCAGCCCGGGACTGCTGTCTCCCCTGGCACCTGGAGCCTGTATTCCCCTTCCAGCGGCGGCAGCGGGCAGCTTTCCTCGCCAGACCTGGCCAGCGTGGCCTGGCCGTAGCTGACGGCAAAGCTCAGGCCACCTGGCAGGGCCAGGGACTTCCCAGCCGGCCCGGCCATCAGCCGCACCATTTCCTCCACGTGTACCTGTTGGACGCCCTCCAGGTCTCCCTTCATTTCCAGCACGGCGCGCCTGAGCAGGTGGCCCTGGATGGCATCAGGCAGGGCGGAGAAGGCGGCCCTGCTGAGGGCCAGGACTCCTTCCCCCTGGCGCGCCACGACCACGGGCCACACCCTCTCCACCTCGGCCTCCAGGTAGGCCAGGTCGCGGGCCACGGACCTGGAAAGCCGCAGGAGGGCGTCCCTGATAGCGGGGTTGGACTGCTGGAGCAGTGGCACCAGTTGCAGCCTGATGCGGTTGCGGGCCACGTCGGCGTACAGATTGGACTCGTCCTGGCGAGGCGACAGGCCCAGGGCCTGGCAGTAGGCCAGCGTTTCCTTCCTGGTGACCTCCAGCATGGGCCGCGCCAGCACGACGCTCCTGCCATCGAAGACGTGGCGGGACAACGGCGCCATCCCGCGCAGGCCCGTAAGGCCGCTGCCGCGCACCAGGTGGAGCAGGACGGTCTCGGCCTGGTCATCGGCGGTGTGGCCGAGGGCCACGGCGTCGGCCCGCTGCTCCACCGCCACCCTGGCCAGGAAGGCGTAGCGCACCTGCCGCGCGGCCTGCTCCAGCGAGAGGCGGTGCTCTCGCCGGTAGGCCGCCACGTCAGCGGCCTCCACCGTGCCAGGGACGCCCAGGGCGCGGAATGTCTCCGCGACGAACATGGCGTCCTCCTCCGAGGCGCGGCCGCGCAGCCGGTGGTCCAGGTGGGCGCCGTGGAGCCGCAGCCCCAGGTCAGCCCGCAGGCGGTGCAGGGCGTAGAGCAGCGCCAGCGAGTCAGGCCCGCCGGACACGGCGACCACCAGGAGCTTGCCGCCGGCCAGGCCGCTCCGCTCCAGGGCAGCCTTCACCCGGCGCTCCAGGCGGACGATGGCTTGCTGGTCAGTCTGTGGTCTCGGACCCATGAGGGCACCGCCTGTAGCACCTTGAATTGCGTCTGGAAAGGGGTAAGGTGACCAGCCATTCATGACGAACACTCAGCCTGAAAACGCTCTGGTAGTGCGTCAACATATTCTTGATGAAGGGCTTCACCCTCATCCCAACCTTCTCCCGTCAAGGGAGAAGGGGTATTTCCTCTCTCCTGGCGGGAGAGGACTGAACCTGCCCTGAGCCTGCCGAAGGAGTGAGGGGGAAACGCCCCGTCAAAATCTAGTTGACACAGCACTAGCTGCCGGCCAGCCCGCGCAGGTGCCCAGTCTCGTTGAGGGAGAGCACGGCCCTGCGGGCGTCCGAAAGCTCCAGCCGGGTGATGGACGCCAGGTCGTGGCGCAGACGTCGGAAGTGGGCGAGGGGCAGGTCCAGCACCGCGCACACGATAACGTGCATGGTGAAGTTATGTGTCACAGCCACCACCACGCCATCGGGGTGCTTGCTCCTGAGCTCCTCCACCGTGCGCCAGGCCCGCTCCTGCACCTGGCCCAGCGTCTCTCCACCGGGCGTCTGCGCGGTGCCAGCGTCCTCGTCCCATTGCTTTGCGAACTCAGGGAAGAGTTGGCGCAGCTCAGCGCCGGTGAGGCCCTCCAGCTTGCCGGCTTCCATTTCTCGAAAGCCGTCCAGGGGCGTGCAGGGCACTCCCAGCGCCTCCGAGATTATCTGCGCCGTCTCCAGGGCACGGGGCACAGTACTGGAGTAGAAGGCAAAGGGCAAGTCGTGCTCCAGCGCCCGCGCCAGTGCCGCCGCCTGCCGGCGTCCCAAGGGGCTGAGGGGGTCGGCATTGGTCCCCTGTACCCTGCCGTCCCTGTTCAGCCGGGTCTCCGCGTGCCTAACCAGTATTAGTCTCAATGGGAGACCCGTCTCTGAGAGGCTGCTGCCTGGTTATTCTGATGGTCTCGATCTTGAGGTCGCGCATGCGGGTTACCTCGAACTTGAGGTTATCGTGCTCGAACTGCTCGCCCTCGGCGGGGATGTGGCCCAGCCTGTAGAGCACAAAGCCGGCTATGGTCTCGAAGTCGCCTTCGGGCAGGACAATGCCCAACCCTTCCTCGACCTCCTGGACGGACATGCCGCCCTCCACTTCGAAGGTGTTCTCGTCAATGGCCTCGAACTCCTCCTCCGGGGTGGCGCCCTCCTCGCCCACGTGGCCGACGACCTCCTCCGTCAGCCGTTTCAGCGTCACCAGGCCGGCCACTCCGCCGAACTCGTCTATGGCGATAGCCATCTGATGGCCTGTGTGGCGCATCTCGTCGAAAAGCTCGGCGATGCGCTTGGTCTCGGGCACAAAGTGGGCTTCCCTGACCTCGACGGTCAAGGGCTGACTGTAGTCTATGCCGCCGGCCGCCAGGGACTTGAGGATGTCCTTGGTGGAGAGCACACCGATAATGTTGTCTATGGTCTCGCGGTGGACGGGAAACCGGCTGTGGGCATGCTCAGCATATACCTCCAGGAACTCCCCCAGGGTGGCGCCTTCCTCGATGGACACAATCTCGGTGCGTGGGGTCATGACCTCTCGCACCTGGCGGTCGCCGAAGCGGAAGACGTTCTCCAGCATCTCCGCCTCCACCGGCTCCACGGTGCCTTCCGCCTCGCCGATGTCAATGAGCGCCCGCAGCTCGGCCTCTGTGATGGAGTGGACCATGCCACTGGCCCCGCCAAAGAGGGAGCTAATGGCCCTGGAGAGCTTCTGAAGCACGAAGGCCAGGGGCAGCAGCAGGACCTCCGTCCAGCGCAGCGGCGTGGCTACCAGGAAGGCTACTCGCTCGGCGTGGTTGACGGCAACGGTCTTGGGCACTATCTCGCCCACCAGCAGCACCAGCAGGGTCGAGGCTGCCGTGGCTACTATGACACCCACGCCCCGGCCCAGGAGAGCGACGGCAATGGCTGTCACCAGGGATGTGAAGGCTATGTTGACCAGGTTGTTGGCCAGCAGCACCGTGGACAGCAGCCGCTCCGGCCGCTCGATCATCTCGGCGATGCGCCTGGCCCCGGGCACGTGGGTGCTGACCAGGTGGGCTATCCTGGCCCTCTGAAGGGAAAGGAAGGCCGCCTCGGAGCTGGAGAAAAACGCCGAGAGCGCCAGGAAGGCAAAGCCCAAGACAATCAGCATTCGGTCCATGCTATGGCCGCACCTCTCGGCCCGGCGGGACGCTGGCAGCCTGTACCCTCCGGAGCGATGCCCCACACGGGCTGGAAGCACACAGGAAGTGCCGTCGCAGGACAGTCAGCGCCCGGCGTAATGGAGGTCTGTCCTGGCCCTGAGTGGGTGCTGATGTGTCTTCCATGGGTGTGACCCTCCCCAGACAGCGAAAGCGTTACTCCTGGCCGGCAGGCTTTCGCTCGCTCCAGAGTCGGTCAATGACGCGGCGGATAGCGGAGGGGCCAAAGCCCCTGCGCTGAAGGTAAGCAGCCATCCGGCGGCTGAAAGTGACAAAATCAGCGGACTGAAGGCGGGGGAGGTATTTTTGACCGGCGCGGAGGGCGTTCTCGTCGTCATCCATGCCCCGGACGGCCTCCGCCGCCAAGTCGCTAGCGATACCCCTGGAGACAAGCTCTCGCTTCACCGCCGAGGCACTGCGGGGCTTGAGGGACTCGCGGCTGTCCCGCCACAGGCGCGCGAAGGCTTCATCGTCCAGGAGGGCCTGCTCCTGACGGAGGGCCGCCACCACCTGCTCCACCACCTGGGGAGCGAACTTGCGAGACAAACGCGCCCTCACCTCTGCCTCGGTCCTTGGCCGGTACGAGATGAACCGCAAGGCAGTGGCGCTGGCGCGTTCAAAGGACTCGCTATCGTTCATTGGCGGCCCGGACGACTCCTGTGCTGCAAACTGCCAGGACGGTAAAAGGCAAGGGCCGGGCCAGCTAGTTAAACTCCTCAGAAGCTGCGGCCACGGGTACAGCGCCGTCGGTCTCCTCTTCCACGGCGACGGGACGCGCGTCGGTCTTGCTGCGGATGACGCTTTCGATCTGCTCGGAGATGTCCTTGTGTTCCTTCAGGAACGTCTTGGCGTTCTCGCGGCCCTGGCCCAGCCGGACCTCGCCGAAGGTGTAGAAGGCGCCGCTCTTCTTGATGACGTCCAGGCCCACGGCCAGGTCAATCAGGTCGCCCTCCTTGCTGACACCCTCGTTGAACATGATATCAAACTCAGCGACCCGGAAGGGCGGGGCGACCTTGTTCTTCACCACGCGCGCCCTTACACGGTTGCCCACGATCTCCGAGCCCTGCTTGATGGACTCCAGGCGGCGCAGGTCAATGCGGACAGAGCTATAGAACTTGAGCGCCCTGCCGCCGGGCGTGACCTCGGGGCTGCCCCAGATGACTCCGACCTTCTCGCGGATCTGGTTAATGAATATGACAGCGGTGTTGGAGCGGCTGATGGCGGCTGTCAGCTTGCGGAGCGCCTGGGACATGAGGCGCGCCTGAAGGCCCACATGGGAGTCGCCCATGTCGCCCTCCAGCTCGGCCTTGGGCACCATGGCTGCCACGCTGTCAATGACCACTACGTCAACGGCGCCGCTGCGCACCAGGTACTCGCAAATCTCCAGGGCTTGCTCCGCGGTATCGGGCTGCGCCACCAGCAGGCTATCAATGTTGACACCGCAGCGAGCGGCGTAGCCGGGGTCCAGGGCATGCTCGGCGTCTATGTACGCGGCGGTGCCTCCAGACCGCTGGGCCGCCGCCATCACGTGGAACGCCACAGTGGACTTGCCCGACGACTCGGCCCCGAAGACCTCGGTTACCCGCCCCCTGGGAATGCCGCCAACGCCAAGAGCAAGGTCCAGGGAAATGGAGCCGGTGGATATGGACTGGACGCGGGCCGTGCGGCCGGACTCGCCCAGCCTCACAATGGTGCCGCGCCCGAAGTGGCGGTCTATCTGCCCAATGGCTAGCTCCAGGGCCTTCGCCTTATCTGTCGTCATGTTTTACCTTCCAGTCAATAAGCTCCGGCGGCAACGCTATCATAGCATGGGTACACCCCGCGCTCAAGCGTTCTTCGGGCGCATGGTGCCCGGCGCCGTCCAACGCTATACCGTGAGAGTCAGCCCTCCTGGGCGGGCTGGCCCCATACAGCACATTCTAGCACCTTCACCGGCCGGAGTAAATACATTTGTTCTATTTTTCTGCCAGGAATCGCAATAGTGTTGCGGCGTTGCGGACGGCGTGGCCGCCGATGTCGTTATTGAAGTAGGCGTACACTCGGCGCAAGTCGCCCAGTCCGGCAATGCGCCGCGCCCACTCCTGTAGCTGCTGGTCAGTATAGCTTCCGGCGTACCGGGCTGTCGTGCCGTGAAAGCGCACGTAGGCGAAGTCCGCGGTCGCCACGTCCGGCGGCCCAGAGCCGGCCATGTCGTGGAGGCACAGGGCCACGTTGTGACGACGCAGCAGGTGGAAGACCGGGGCGGCATACCACTCCTTGTTGCGGAACTCCAGGACGTGTCGCAGGTCTGCGGGCAGCAGCGCCAGAAAATCGCCCAGCAGCGTCTCGTCACGGCCCATGCCAGGCGGCAACTGGTACAGGATGGGGCCGAGCCTGTCCCCCAGGACGCGGGCGCGGCCGATGAACGCCTCCAGCGGCTCCCGGACGTCCCGCAGCCTCTTCAGGTGAGTGACCAGCCGGCTGGCCTTGACGGCAAAGAGGAAGCCCGGCGGCGTGCGCCTGCGCCAGGAGTCGAAGGTCTTCTCCGGCGGCAGCCTGTAGAAGGTGCTGTTGAGCTCCACCGTGGCGAAGCGCTGGGCGTAGTACTCCAGCCACCGGGCCTGGGCAAGCCCAGGCGGGTAGAACACGTCCCGCCAGTGCTTGTAGGAAAAGCCGCTGGTGCCTACGAGGTACTGGACAGCCATGGGACACGGGCCGGGCGTCAGTGCTCCATTATCGTGCCGCCGTTGATGTTGATGGACTGGCCGTGTATCCAGGAGGCGGCCCTGGTGCACAGGTAGGCGATGAACTCGCCCACCTCCTCATCAGTGCCGTTGCGGCCGATGGGCGTGGCGGCTGCCATCTGCTGCCAGCGCTCGCCCCTGCCCAGGTCGTCCATGCGGGAGGTGTCCACGGCGCCGGGGCAGACGCAGTTGACGTTGATGCCATATGGGCCAAGCTCCCGGGCCATGGACTGGGTCATGCCCACGATGGCGAAGTTGGCGGCGTTGTAGGCCAGCGTGTTGGGGCTGCCCCTCTTGCCGGCCGTGGAGGACACGTTGACGATCTTGCCCCCCTGCCCCTGGTCCACCAGCACCTTGACCACCGCCCTGGTGCACAGGAAGGTGCCGGTGACCTTGACCTCCCATACCCTCTTGAAAATCTGCTCATCCAGTTGCAGGATTGGCACCCGGTCAGGCCCACGGGCAAAGGCGGCGTTGTTCACCAGGATGTCCACCCTTCCGAACTCCTCCAGGGTGCGCTCCACCATCCTCTGGACCTGCTGGCTGCTAGTCACGTCCACCACCAGCGGCAGGGCGCGGCGTTCCGTGGCGCGCACCTGCTCGGCGGTGCTCTCGATGTCCCTCCAGCCGACGGCCTTCTCGTCCTCCGGGAAGGTCGCCGGGTTGCGGCCCGTGCCGGTGACCACCACGTCGGCCCCCAGCCTGGCCAGCGCGACGGCTGCCGCTCTGCCGATGCCACGCAACCGCCCTGCTCCGGTTACGATAGCTACCTTTCCATCCAGCTCGCCCATTTCTGCCCCCTTCGCTGCCAGCGAGATTCTTCTGGCAAGACAGTATAGCTTCCTCTGACGGCTCCCGTAAACGACGAAGCCAGTTGTATTACCTTCCGAGGCCATAATAAAATGGGCTTACCTCCACTGTTACGCTGACGGCCCGCTGCCGCCGGAGTTGGTGTCCTATGGGAGATGCTGATAGCAACATAGCTGGGCTGAAGGCTGCTGACCAGAGGGCGACCGCCGGCCTGGACACCAAGGACCTGCTGGAGATGTACCGGCAGATGGTGCTGTGCCGCACTCTGGACGAGCGCATCTGGCAGTTGAACCGCCAGGGCAAGGCGGCCATCGTAGCCTCGGCCCAGGGCCACGAGGCGGCCCAGATAGGCAGCGTGTGGGCGCTGCGGCGGGGCCAGGACAACTTCTTCATCTACTACCGCGACCTGGCTGTGCTCCTGACCCTGGGCCTGACGCCCAGGGAGATCATGCTGGGCTTCCTGGCCAGGGCCGGCGAGCCGCTGAGCGGCGCCCGCCAGTTCCCCACCCACGGCGCCTTGCCCCGCCTGCGGCTGTACAACCTGTCCAACGTGGTCGCCACCCAGGTGCCCCAGGCCGTCGGCGCGGCCCTGGCCTCCAGGATGCGCGGCGAGGACGCTGTCACCATCGTTTACTTTGGCGACGGCGCCTCCAGCGTTGGCGACTGCCACGAGGGGATGAACTTCGCCGGCATCCACAAGCTGCCCGTCATATTCTTCTGCGAGAACAACCGCTACGCCATCTCGGTGCCCCTGCACAGGCAGATGGCGGTAGAGAGCGTCGCCAGCAGGGCCGCCGGCTACGGCTTCCCCGGCGTCTCCGTGGACGGCACCGATATCGTGGCCGTGTACGAGGCCACGGCGGAGGCAGCCAGGCGGGCGCGCGCCGGCAAAGGCCCTACCCTCATCGAGGCCATGGTGGAGCGCTACCTTCCCCACACCAGCGACGACGATGACCGGCGCTACCGCGCGCGGGAGGAGGTAGCCGAGGCCCGCAAGCGCGACCCGCTGAAGATACTGAGGGAGCGCCTGATGGGCCTGGGGGTGCTTACCGAGGACATGGACCAGCAACTCCAGGCCGCCGCCCGGAAGGAGGTCAACGAGGCCACCGAGTACGTGGAGGCGGCGCCATATCCCACCACCCAGGGCTTCTTCGACCACGTTTATGCTTCACCCTGAGCATGAGGCGGCGCCAGAGGCCGCGGGAGGTGCGCCATCGCCGTAAAGACGGTGCTGGAAGCCATACGGGACGCCATGCGCGAGGAGATGGAGCGCGATGAGCGCGTCTTCGTCATGGGCGAGGACATCGGCGCCAGGGGAGGCGTGTTCCTGGCTACCGAAGGCTTCCTCCAGCAGTTCGGCGAGGGCCGGGTGATTGACACGCCGCTGGCCGAGTCCTCCATCGCTGGCATTGCCCTGGGGGCTGCCCTCAACGGCATGCGCCCCATCGCCGAAATCGAGTTCGCCGACTTCATCTGGCCGACCATCAACCAGCTTGTGGGCGAGGCGGCCCGCGCCCGCTATGGCTCCGACGGCAAGGTGGGCGTGCCACTGGTGGTCAGGGCACCCTACGGCGGCGGCGTCCGGGGCGCGCTGTACCACTCCCAGAGCGTGGAGGTCGTCTTTGCCCACACGCCGGGGCTGAAGGTGGTCGCCCCGGCCACTCCCTACGACGCCAAGGGGCTGCTCAAGAGCGCCATCCGGGACAATGACCCGGTCATCTTCCTGGAGCACAAGCGCACCTACAGGCTGGTGAGGGGCGAGGTGCCCGACCAGGAGTACACGCTGCCCATGGGCAAGGCCGACGTGAAAGTCCAGGGCTCGGATGTCAGCGTCATTTCCTATGGCCTGGTGCTACACTACTGTATCGAGGCGGCCCGCAACCTGGCCCAGGAGGGCATCAGCGTGGAAGTGGTGGACCTGCGCACCCTGAGGCCGCTGGACAGGGATACCATCCTCCAGTCGGTGAAGAAGACAGGCAAGGCCCTGATAGCCTACGAGGACAACAAGGCGCTGGGAGTGGGCGCCGAGGTGGCCGCACTGATAGCCGAGGAAGCCTTCGAGTACCTGGACGGCCCGGTGACACGGCTGGCGGGGCCTGAGGTGCCTGCCATGCCCTTCAGCCCGCCCCTGGAGGCCATGTTCATGCTGGACACGGGCAAGGTCACCGACGCCATACGCAAGCTGGCGGCCTACTGAGGGTATATAGCAAGACCTCCTTGTGGGCGCAGGCTTCACCCATTCCCTCGACAGGCCCGGGCCTGCCCTGAGCGTGCCGAAGGGGCAGGCTCTGGCCTTCCCCACTGGGGATGGGACTGTTCTCGCCCCCTTTGGGGGAGAGTCAGACCCGTCCTGAGCCTGCCGAAGGAGAGGGGGCAAACGTTGGCATCTGAAAGTGTATATCAATTCAGACTACCTGCTTTGAAGGCCGTCGGCCCGGCTGGATACAACCCTGACCGCTGACAGGTGAAGGCGATGGCTACTCTCAGAATCGAGCTCCCCCACGTGGGAGAGTCAGTCACCGAGGGCATCATCAACAAGTGGCTCAAAAGAGTCGGCGACCGGGTGGAGAAGTACGAGCCGCTGGCCGAGGTGGTCACCGACAAGGTCACTATGGAGATGCCATCCCCTGCCAGCGGCGTGCTGACCAGGCTGCTGGCCCAGGAGGGGCAGACAGTCCCCATGGGCACGGTCATTGCCGAGATGGAGGTGGAAGGCGCGGTGACGCCCGAGGCGCCCCAGAGGGAGGCCCCGGCAGCGGCCGCCGCGCCGGCCTCGCGGCCAGCCCAGGAGGTAGACCGCATTGGGGTGCTGCTGAAGGACGTGGCGCCCGTCGGCCCCACCGGCTCGGGCGCGCCGGTGGCCGAGGCGGCGCCCCCGGCGGAGGCGCCGCGCCACCAGCGCTACTCGCCAGCGGTCCAGCGCCTGGCCGCCGAGCACGGCGTTGACCTCTCCCGCGTAACCGGCACGGGCATCGGCGGCCGGGTGACCCGCAAGGACGTGGAAAACTACATCTCGTCCATGGCCGGGAGAGAGGCGGCGCCGGCAGCGCCAGGGCCAGTGCCCACCCCTGCCCCAGCACGTGCGCCCGTAGAGGCCGCGCCCGTGGCGCCAGACGAGGAGCGTGTGCCCCTGACGCCCGTCCGGCGCATGATCGCCGAGCACATGGTCAAGAGCGCCTCCCAGATACCAGCCGCCTGGAGCATCGTGGAGGTGGACGTCACCGGCCTGGTGCAGCGGCGGGAAGCCCTCAAGGCGGAGTTCCAGCGCAGGGAGGGCATCAACCTCACATACCTGCCTTTCGTGGTCAAGGCCGTGGCCGAGTCCCTGAGGGAGCACCCGCTGCTCAACTCCTCCTGGGGCGGCGACGCCATCATCCTGAAGCGCCGCATCAATATCGGCATCGCCGTCTCCACGGAGTACGGGCTGGTAGTGCCCGTGGTCCACGATGCTGACACCCTGAGCATCGCCGGGCTGGCCAGGGCCATGGACGCCCTCACCACCCGCGCGCGCCAGGGCAAGCTGGCCCTGGCCGATGTCCAGGGCGGGACCTTCACCGTGAACAACACTGGCGCGCTGGGCTCGGTGGTATCGCAGCCCATCATCAACCATCCCCAGGCCGCCATCCTGACCACCGAGGCCATCGTCAAGCGGCCTGTGGCCATCAACGACGCCATCGCCATCCGCTCCATGATGAACATCTGCCTCACCTTCGACCACCGGGTCATGGACGGCGCTGAAGCCTCGGCCTTCATGGCCTCAGTCAAGCGCCGGCTGGAGGCCATTGGCCCCGGTACCGGTATATACTGATGGGACAGGAGGGGAGATTCGGGATGGTGCTACAGAAGCGGATAGAGGTAGGCCGGGGCAAAGCAGAGGGGGAGTTCCTGTCCATCGCCACCTATCTACCCCTGAGGCGCTGGCGCGACGTCCGCGCCTTCATGCGCATGTCCTCCCAGGTGGAACGGCAGTTGAGGGGTACGCCGGGCCTTGTCAGGTACGGACTGCGGGCCAATCTGCTGTGCAAGCGCTTCTGGACGCTCTCCGTGTGGGACGCCAGGGGGCCCGTCAGGGCCTTCGTCGGCGCTGGGCCTCACGAAGTTGCAGTCCAGAGGTTCGCGGACTGGGCCGGAGAGGGCGCCGCCTTCGTCGAGTGGACGTCCAGTGACGGGCGACTCGACTGGAAGGAGGCGCTGGAGCGCCTGAAGAGTCCCTCCTTCACCTACAAGCCCCCCAGGCCCCGAGAAAAGTGAGGCTGGAGGTCTTTCCGGGCTGATGCACCGGTGCGTCGTCGTCTGGCTAGGCCCGACTCCATACCTTCCTGCCTGGGAGCTGCAGAAGCGCCTGGGCCAGCAGGTTACTGAAGGGCGGCTGCCCAATGTGCTGCTTCTGCTGGAGCACCCCCACGTTTACACCCTGGGGCGGCGTGGCAGAGAGACAGATATCCTCCTGCCCCGCGAGGCGCTGGCAGAGCTTGGCGTGGAGGTGCACTGGACAGACCGCGGGGGCGAGGTTACCTACCACGGCCCCGGCCAACTGGTGGGCTATCCCATTATCAACCTGCGCGCCTGGGGCGGTGGCCCGGTGGCATACGTTGGGACGCTGGAGCGGGCGCTCATCGCCACGCTGGCGCGGTTTGGCGTCAGGGGGGAGAGCGACGGCAGGCCCACGGGCGTCTGGGTGAGCGAGGCCAAGATCGCCGCCATTGGCGTGAAAATCAGCCGGGGCGTCACCTCCCACGGCTTCGCCCTCAACGTGTGCCCGGAGCTGTCCTACTTCCAGCACATCGTGCCCTGCGGCCTCCCGGGCGGCCAGGTCACGTCCCTTGCCAGCGAGCTTGGCCGGGCTATCCCGGTAGACGAGGTCATTCCAGCACTGGCCGCTTGCTTTGGCGAAGCCTTCCAGATGGAGCTGGACTGGGCAACTCCTCAAGAGTTGGCAGGGCTTGCACAGCGCGGCCTTGAGGCCCCACGCCCGTCGTATTCCTCGAACGGCGCACCCGAGTAAAAAACCGACGCGCCAGGTGCAGCCCGGCGCGTCGGCCAGCCCACGGGTGGGCGAGGCCCACGAGAGCTAGTTTACCTCAATCTTGCCCTGCATCCAGGGATGGATAGCGCACAGGTAGAAGAGCGTGGTGCCCGACTCGGCCGAGACCTCGATCTTGACGGTCTCGCCGTCCTCTATGAACACCGAGTCGCCAGGCGTGTCCAGCCCTTCCTCACCCTCATTTACCACGGTGTCCTGGACCTCTTCCTCGCCCTCTCCCGGAGGAGGACCGTCGTCCAGGCCAAAGTGGGCCGCCAGGGCCTCCTGGCAGGGTTCACACTCAAACAGGGCCTCTTCCAGGTCCGGCACCGGGTTTTCATCGGGCGACGGCAACTCGTCTTCCTCGACTATAGTTATCGTGTGAGGCTCGGTTACTCTATCAATGTCCTCGACGGCAAGCGTGTCGCCAGAGTCCACATGCACGGTATCTGGCGCAAAAGCCGTAGTGCCCATCACGACCACGTTGGGCACGAAGACAAAGGCGCCCACGATGTGTATAGTCGGGTGCGTGTGCAGGTCTTCATCGTTGTTTTCGTTGTCCTGCGCAATGACGCTCCCGCCCCCGAACAACGTCACCGACGCCAAAGCCACCGCCAGGATAATCAGGAGCCTCCGCATGCTTTACCTCCTCGTCCTCCCATCCTCTACCACCACACAAGCGCCAGCCCTCTGACCAACCGAAGCGGACTGGTGCGGCTATTGTACCGCCGCGCCTGGAAGTAGCACTCTCGCATTGGGCCGGCGCGGCGCGACAATGGGGACTAGGCCAGGACGTGCCCGGTGGAGGTATTCGTGCGCTCCCGTGAGTACCCATCCCTGTGGCGCATAGGGACCGCGACCAGGGCCCTCCGGAGTCGGCTATACCGCGTCTCCAGAGGCACGGTGAAGGGCCTTGCGGTGCAGGTGCCACCCGGGCCATCCATGGGCACCGCGCCGGTCGCAGGCCGAGTGAGGCCGCGTCTTGCGGGCATCGCGGAGAGGGATGCGGGGGCCTTGCTTCTGGTCGCGGAAGGACTGGACGGCGGCCCTGAGCAGGGCCACCACGTGGTCAAGCACTCCATAGACTGGCTGAACGCCACGCTCCCTTCGCCTCTGTAGTCGGTTTCCCGCCCTGGGCATGAGGAACTTTCTGGCCCCACCGCGGCCCGTGGCCCTGCTGGCCGCCGCCCACAGTATCGCATCCACCAGGGCACCTTCTTCCCACTTCCAGACGTAGCTCTGAGGCGAGGCGTCGCGGGTTGCCTGCATCTCTTCACTCCTTCTGGCGCGCTCGTTCTCCTGCTGGGGGACCGCTCCTTGGACGATGATGAGTCACCTCCTCATGAAGTGCTTGGCGACCGCGCATGGATAAGTTACTTCCGCCAGCATGAGGACTTATAGGTTTTCTGGAACATGTTTAAGACTTTTTCCAGAAAGGCCCAGCTTGCTTGGCCCCGCCGCCGTCTGTTACACTGCATTCGACTCTCAAGGGGCAGCCGTTAGCTATGCGGATTACCAGCGAGGAAGTGCGGCACATCGCGCTGCTGGCGCGCGTGGCCATGACCGCCGAAGAGATAGAGCGCATGCGCGACCAGCTCTCCCACATCCTGGAGAACTTCGATGCGCTGCGCCAGGTGGACACGGAAGGCGTGGAGCCGACCGGCCACTCGGTGGAGATTGACAGCGTCATGCGCGAGGACGAGCCGCGGCCTTCCATGCCCCTCCAGGACGTGCTCGCCAACGCCCCCGCCACCGAAGATGACTTCGTCAGGATCAGGGCAGTACTGGAGGAGTAGCCCACGGCGCCTCCGACTCTGCCCCAAAGCCACTATTCACTGGGGACCGCCAGACCATGAGACCATCTGATGTGCTGGGCCTTACTGCTCACGAGGCCAGGAAGCTGCTGGACCGCCGGGAGATATCCTCTGTGGAACTGACCCGCGCGGTGCTGGAGCGCATCCGCCAGGTGGAGGACAGGGTAAAGGCCTTCGTCACCGTGACCGAGGAGGTGGCGCTGGAGCAGGCCCGCCGTGCCGACGAGCGCATAGCCGCTGGCGACGTCCGGCCGCTGACAGGCATCCCCATGCAGCTCAAGGACAACCTCTGCACCAGGGGCATCCGCACCACATGCTCCTCGCACATGCTAGAGGACTTCGTGCCCCCTTACGATGCCACGGTGGCGCGGCGCCTGTACGACGAGGGCGCTGTCCTGGTGGGCAAGGGCAACATGGACGAGTTCGCCATGGGCTCATCCACCGAAAACTCGGCCTTCTTCCCAACGCGCAACCCCTGGGACCTGGAGCGTGTGCCTGGCGGCAGCAGCGGCGGGCCAGCGGCGGCGGTGGCCGCCGGGGAGTGCATCTACGCCCTTGGCTCCGACACCGGCGGGAGCATCCGCCAGCCGGCGGCCCTGTGCGGCATCGTGGGCCTGAAGCCCACCTACGGCCTGGTCAGCCGCTACGGGCTGGTGGCCTTCGCTAGCTCCCTGGACCAGATAGGCCCCATGACCAGGGACGTCACGGACTGCGCCCTGGTGCTGAACGCCATCGCCGGCCATGACCCCTGCGACTCCACCTCCATACCCTTCCAGCCCCCCGACTACACCCGTGCGCTCGTCCCTGACCTGAAAGGCCTGCGCATTGGCGTGCCAAGAGAGTACTTCGTGGAGGGCATGCAGCCGGGCGTCGAGGGTGCCGTGCGGCGGGCGGTGGGGGTGCTGGAGGAACTGGGCGCGGAGATAGCGGAGACTTCTCTGCCCCATACCTCCTATGCCCTGGCAGTGTACTACATCATCGCTCCCTCGGAGGCATCGGCCAACCTGGCCCGGTACGATGGTGTCAAGTACGGCTACTCGGCCAGGGAGGCTGAGAGCATGTGGGACGCCATGGAGAAGACGCGCCAGCAAGGCTTCGGGCCGGAGGTGAAGCGGCGCATCATGCTGGGCACCTACGCCCTGTCGGCCGGCTACTACGATGCCTACTACCTCAAGGCCCAGAAGGTGCGGACGCTCATCCGCCGGGAGTTCGAGGAGGCCTTCAAGCAGTTCGACGCGCTGGTCATGCCCACGTCGCCCACTGTGGCCTTCCGGCTGGGAGAGAAGACGGCTGACCCGGTGCAGATGTACCTGAACGATGTCTTCACCATGCCAGCCAACATAGCCGGAGTGCCTGGCATATCCATACCCGCAGGCCTGGTGGACGGGCTGCCAGTTGGCTTGCAGATCACCGCCAGGGCGCTGGGCGAGGAGACACTTTTGCGCGTGGCCTACGCCTACGAGCAGGCCACCCGCTGGAGCGCCAGGAGCCGGCCGCCCCTGTAGAGGGTACAGAAACAGCCTGCATTGTGCCTCTCGGCGGGGCACGCGTCAGGCGTCAGGGCTGGCATGGGAGCGCGCGCCCAGCAGCTCCAATAGCTCCTGCATTAGCCTTCCTATCTTGCTCTCCAGATCGGCGTAGGTCTCACTGACATGGCTGAGGTCGCCGGCGCGACCCATCTGCTCCAGCTTGAGCGCCACCTCCAGGGCCGGGCTGGCGGCAAAGACTCCCACTGCGCCCTTCAGGTTGTGGGCGGCCCTGGACAGCGCTCCGGCGTCGCGGCCCGAAATGGCCTGCTGGATTTCTGTCATGTACCTGGGGCACTCTTTGATGAAGAGGCCGGCCACTTTCCTGAGCATCTGTTCCCTGCCATCCAGGGCCGCCAGTGCCGCTGACAGGTCCATGACCTGGCCCATCTGGCCCTGGGCCGGAGCTTCGAGTGGAGCTTCGGGGGCGGAAGGCTTGCCGGCCAGGCTCCCCAGGACTTCCAGCAGCTTCCTTGGCTGGACGGGCTTGGCTACGTAGCTGTCCATGCCCGAGGCCAGGTACTTCTCCCGGTCGCCGGCCATGGCGTGGGCCGTCATGGCCACTATGGGAATGTGGGGAATGTGCCTTCCAGCGCCCTTCTCCCTCTCCCTGACCACACGCGTGGCCTCTACGCCGTCCATGTTGGGCATTTCCACGTCCATAAGCACCAGGTCAAACCGCTGCCTTTCCAGTTTCTGCAGCGCCTCCACGCCATCATTGGCTACCTCGACCTCGTGGCCCCATTCTTCCAGCATTGACACCACCAGCATCTGGTTGATGCGATTGTCCTCGGCCAGGAGCACCTTGAGGCGCCGCTTGCCATTGTCTCGCGGCGGGGCCGCGGCCCACGCGTCCTGGCGCGACTGGCTGGGGCGTGCCCCGGCCTCCGGGGCCGGCCGCTGCAGGCCCAGCCTTACGGTGAAGTGGAAGGTGCTTCCCTTGCCCACCTCGCTCTCGACCCAGATGCGACCGCCCATCAACCCCACAATCCTGGAGGATATGGCAAGGCCCAGCCCGGAGCCACCGTACCGCCGGGTGGTGGAGCTGTCCGCCTGGGTGAAGGGCCTGAACAGCAGCTTCTGCTTCTCCGGCGAGATTCCTATGCCGGTGTCGGCCACGGCGAAGTGGCAGATGATTTCGTCCTGGGTCTGGGACTCGGCCTCGACCCACAGCCTGACGTGGCCTCGTTCAGTGAACTTGATGGCGTTGCCGACGAGGTTGACGATGATCTGCCTCAGGCGCGTGGGGTCGCCCACCAGGGCGTCGGGCAACTCGGGCTGGATGTGGCCCACAAGCTCCAGGCCCTTCTCCTGCGCCTTGAGGGCTAGCATGTCCATTACGCTGCGGACGACCTCCCGCAGGCTAAAGTCAATGGACTCCAGCTCCAGCCGGCCGGCCTCGATTCTTGAAATGTCCAGGATGTCCTCGATCACTCCCAGCAGAGCATCAGCGGACGTCCTCATCATGTCCAGGTAGCCGCGCTGCTTGTTGGTTAGCTCGGTCCTGTACAGGAGTTCCGCCATGCCGATGATGCCGCTGAGGGGAGTGCGGATTTCGTGGCTCATGTGGGCCAGGAACTCGCCCTTGGCCCTGCTGGCGGCCTCCGCCGCCTCCCTGGCCTTGCGCGCCTCCTCGTGGAGTCGGGCGTTGGCGACGGCGCCGGCTATCTGGGCCGCGACCCGCTGTGCCAACTCCACATGGGACTGGTCGTAGGCCTGGGGCCTGGCCGAGGTCATGTACAGGACTCCAGCTACCTCGCCATTGAACAGCAGGGGGACATGCAGCGATGACCTCATGCCAGCGTGGAAACCTGGAAGAAAGCCCGGAAAGCGCTCGGTCACATCCTGGAGGTCTTCCGCGTTGAACACCACAGGCGATCTGGACCGGAAAGCCACCTCGGTTACAGTCCCGGCCAGGGGGGCCACTTCCCCCGGCCCTCGCCCGGGCACCTGGATGCCCATTACGAACATGTTGGTGAAGGTCTCGCGGGCCGGGTCAACGAGGCTGATGCCCAGGGAATCGTATGGGATGAGCTTGCGCACGGCATTGGCCAGGGGCTGGTAGTCCTCTATCTTCAGGGATGCGCTGACAATCCTGCCGATTTCGGCCAGCACCGCGTTCTCCTCGGCCAGGCGACGAATGGTCTCCTCGGTGCGCTTGCGCTCGGTAATGTCCCGGACGAAGGCGCTGAAGATGTAGGTGCCCTGCCTGTTCAGAGGCAAGATAGTGAACTCCACGGGGAACTCGTGACCATCGCGGCGCAGCGCTGGCAGCTCCACGCGCCTGTTCATCAGGACCGATTCGCCCGTGGACAGGAAGCGCTCGATGTCCCGCCGCTGCATCTCACGGTACCCGGGCGGGATGATAGTCTCGGCCAGGGGCCGGCCGATGGCCTCCTGGCGGGACCAGCCGAAGATGGCCTCGGCCTGTGGGTTCCAGGCTATAATCACGCCGGCCGCGTCCATCATGACCACGGCGTCCAGCGCCGCGTCCAGGATGGCCCTCGTCCTCTCCTCGCTCTCACGCAGGGCCTGCTCCGCCAGCACGCGCTCGGTAATGTCACGGGCATTGATGACCATGCCCGATACAACACCATTGGTGACCAGCTTCTTGCCCATGGCCTCTATGTGGCGCCAGGAGCCATCCCCATGCCGGAACCGGAACATGCGCGCCTGCTGGGATGGCGGGGCCTCCGGGCTGCTCACCGAGCGCTCAAAAAGGCTGGACACTGCCCAGAAGTCTTCCGGGTGCACCAACTCCAGGACCTTCCTGCCCACCAGGGCCCCCGGCTGGTAGCCCAGCACGCGCTCGACGGAGGGGCTGACGTAGTCCAGCTTCCCATCTATATTGAGCACGGCGATGACATCCAGGGCGTTCTCTATCAGTGACCGGAAGTGCTCCTCGCTGCGGCGGAGCCCCCTCTCGGCGCGCCGGCGCCTGGTGACCTCCCGCTGGAGAAGGGCGTTGGACTCCAGGAGGCGGGACGTCCGCTCCTGCACCCGTTGCTCCAGCTCTTCCTGGGTCTTGCGGAGTTCCTCCTCTGTCTGTCTCTGCCTGGCATAGAGCTGGGCGTTGGCCACGGCACCGGAGACCTGGGCGGCGATCTGCTCCGCCAGCGGCAAATCATGGCTGGTGTAGGCATTGGGCGTGGTGGACACCAGGCTCAGCGTTCCTATGACGTCGCCCTTGTGCAGGAGCGGCACTACCAGGCACGACCGTACCCCCACGTCGAAGGCGGGCAAGTAGGCCGGGAACCTCCTGGCCACCTCCTCCCTGTCTTCGGTCTGGAAGAGCACGCCTGACCGCCTGCGCACCGCCTCCTCGGTGACAGAGCCGGCCAGCGGCAGCACCTCAGAGACCCTCCTGCCAGGCACCTCCAACCCGACCACGTAGGCGATGGTGTAAGTGCGCCGCCGGGAGTCCACCAGGCTGACCAGCACCCTGTCAAAGGGGATCAGCTCCCGGACCAGGCTGGCGAAGCGCTGGTACACCTCTTGCATGTCCAGGGAGGATGTGACCGTCCGGCCTATGTCGGCCAGGAGGCCATGCTCCCTGACCTCCCGCTGCAGCGCCGCGTTGAGTTGGGCGTTGGCGACCGCGCCGGCGATCTGCGTGGCGATGCGCTCAGCCAGGTCCAGGTCCCGCCGGGTGTAGGCGTTGCGAGCGCGGGAGCGCAACTGCATCACGCCTACGGGCTTATCGTCCGAGACCAGCGGGACAGAGATTACCGAAAGAAGCCCCGTCCTTGAAGGTGGGACCAGTGAAGGGTACAGCCTGAGTATCTCCGCCTCGTTGTCGTTCTGCACAACTAAGCCGTGGCCGAGGTTGATCACGGCCTGGGTGAGAGAGCCTGCCAGGGGAAAGACGTCGCCGGGGTAGTAGCCCTCGACCTCCACTCCCTCGGAGTACAGGACAGTGCCCCTGCCACGGGGCAGGTCAACGACGCTCACCGTCAGCCTGTCGAAGGGTATGAGCCTGCGCACTATCTCGGCGGTGCGCGGGAACACCCTGCCCATGTCCAGGGAGGACATGAGCGTCCGGCCTATCTCAGCCAGCACCTCGCGCTCCTGGATTTCCCGCAGGAGCTGGGCATGCACCTGGGCATTGGCGATAGCGTCGGCTATCTGGTCGGCAATGCGCTCTAGCAGTCCGACCTCTCGCTCGCCGTAGGCATGAGGAATGGCCGAGCGCACATGCAGGGCGCCCACGGGACGGCCGCTGGCAATCAACGGCACTGAGAGGAACGTGCGCAGGCCGGCCGCGTAGCCTGCGGCGACGAAAGGGTACCTGGCCACAGTCCCATCTTCGCCATCATCCAGGGAAATGAGCAGGCTGGCCCTGCTGCGCAGGACTTCCGCCGTGCCAGTATTTGCCAGGGGAATCCGCTGGCCTATCTCCCACCCCGGAACGCTGCTTCCCACGACATAGGCCAGCGTCTGGGTACCCTGCTCCGGGTCGGCGACCACGATGGACAGTCGGTCGAAAGGCACTAGCTTGCGGACCTGCTCGGCGAATTGCGCGTACACCTGGCCCGTGTCCAGGGACGAGTGGACAATGCGGAAGATTTCCGCCAGGGCTTCGTTGTCCCTGGCGGCGCCAGTCTGGGCCACCAGGGCCTCCAACTCGGCTACCTGCCGCCGCAGCGCCACCAGTTCGCCGGTGTTGCCCTCGTTGCCTGTGGTCTGGTCCATCATGGCTCCCCTCTCCAGTGCGACCAATTCTTAATTGTGGCACCAGCGCGCCAGCACTGTTAGTGGGCTTGCTCTGATTTAACTGGGTGCCAAGGCATCCATTCGGTACGGGGCCAGCATACATAGAGATATGGCGAGTTACACCCAGTCCCGACAGGTAGAAGCATCGCAGAGCGCGACACGAGGACAGAGTGCAAGGCTGCCAGCAAGAGGCATACCGTGCAGGCCACGACGATGGGGAAAAGTTACTTGCAATGGCCCACCGTCTGTCCTATATTCGTTGGCAACAGCATGGTGAGGAGAGACCAATGGTCGCGTCGTCCTACGCACACCCTGAAGTCCTGGTGAGCACCGAGTGGGTCGCCCAGCACCTGGGAGACCCGTCCATCGTCATCGCCGAGGTGGACGCGGACCTGGAAGCCAACTACAGGCAGGGGCACATCCCCGGCGCCGTGGGCTGGGGGCTGCACACCGACCTGGAGGACCCGGTGAGGCGTGACCTGCCCACGCTGGCGCAGGTCGAGGGCCTGCTGGGGCGGTCTGGCGCGGACGCCAGCACCACCATAGTGCTATACGGCGATGGCAACAACCGCTCGGCTACCTGGGCCTTCTGGGTGCTCAAGTACTACCGCCACAGGGACGTGCGCCTGATGAACGGCGGCCGCAAGAAGTGGGCCAGCGAGGGTAGGCCAATGTCCACCGACGTCCCAGCACCCACCTCCCGGACTTACAAGGCAGCCATCCCGGACAAGACCATCCGGGCGACCAGGGACTATATCCTGGCCAACCTTCGAAAGCCCAACCTGAAGGTGCTGGACGTGCGCACTTACGAGGAGTACTCGGGACAGCTCAGCGCCTCGCAGGGGACGCAGCAGTCGGAGATATACCGCAGGGGCCACATTCCCGGCGCGGTGCACATCCCCTGGGACGACGGCTCCGCCGAGGACGGCACCTTCAAGCCCGCCGACGAGCTGCGCCGGCTGTACGAGTCCAGGGGCGTCACGGCGGACAAGGAGGTAGTGCCCTACTGCCGTCTGGGCGTCAGGGCCTCCTATAGCTGGTTCGTGCTGCGCTACCTGCTGGGCTACGAGCGCGTGCGCAACTACGATGGCTCGTGGACCGAGTGGGGCAACTCGGTAGGTGTGCCCATAGAGACCGGCGCGGGAAAGACATAGGCCGGTACCCGTACCCTCCCTGAGTCCCTCCTGGTCTGCTATACTGTGCCGCGCGGAGCACGGACACGGAAAGGACGAGGCGTCGAGGCCGGCGCGGGCCGGCCTCTCAAGGACTGTAATGGCGGTTGAACACTTGTCGCTTCAAGATGGCACGGCCCCCCAGTCGGACCTGGTAGTGTTCCTGGCTGAGCGGGGCATCGAGGTAACGGTCATCGCCAGGGAAAGTGACGTGGAGGACCTGGAAGCCGCAGGTCTGCCTCACCTGGCCCTTCTGGACATCTCGTCCATGCCTGAGTCAGAAATGCGCCAGTGCGCGCAGCGGTGCGCCGCCCTCAAGCTGCCCGTGGTCGCCCTTGTACCTGAAGACCGCGTGGCGGACCTGGACGTAAGCCTGGGCGTGGACGACTTTGTGGTCTGCCCGCCGAGGCCCGACGAGCTGGTCGCCAGGGCAAGGCAGGTGCTGTGGCGCACCAGGTCACCGGCCGGCGGCGACGTTATCCGCATAGGCGACCTGGTCATCAACCCCGCAAGCTACGAGGTCTCTCTCAAGGGCAAGCGCATCAACCTGCGGTTCAAGGAGTACGAGCTGCTACGGCTGCTGGCCTCCAACCCGGGCAGAGTCTATAGCCGCGAGGCGCTGCTCAGCCGCATCTGGGGCTACGACTACTTCGGCGGCACCCGCACTGTGGACGTCCACATCCGCCGCCTGCGCAGCAAGATCGAGGACGCCGAGCACTCCTTCATCGAGACCATCTGGAACGTGGGCTACAGGTTCAAGAGCGTGGAAAACACCTGAGAGTGGGCTGGCCTTTCTACGGGCCGCGCCCGGCAGTGCCCGTCCGCCTGCCCAGCGCTTGCGCCCTCTCGCGGGCCTGGACCAGAGAGAAGGCAATAGCCTGGTAGCCCATGGCGTTGGGATGAATGCTCCCGCTCAGCATGTGTGTCCACGTGGCGGCATGGCCCTTCATGCCGGAGTAGGCATCGGCCACCAGCGCACCCTCTGAGTCGCCCACACGCCGGATGAAGTCGTTGAAGCGGGTTACAGTCCGGGTGGAGAGCAACTCAAAGGGCGTGCCGCCACCCAGGTCATAGGGATTGTAGAGAGTGAGGACGTAGAACTCCGCACCAGGCTCCAGCGCCGCCGCCAGCGCGGCGACAACCTCCCGGAAGTTTGCCTTGAAGGCGGCCAGCGCGCCCTCTATCCGCGTCTGGCAGACCTGGCCCTCGGGGGCAGCCTGGCAGTCAACCGAGCCCAGGTGCCCCAGCAGGTCGCTGGCACCCACATCCAGCGTCAGCACCGCCACACTGGTTGTCGGGTCACCATCATGGCGACGCCTGGCGATCTCGGCCAGCGCCTGCCTCAACTGGCCTTCCTTCAAGGTAAAGCTGCTATCACCTGGCGCGCTGAGGTTGAGCAGCGCCATGGGGCGGCCAGCCTGCTTCTGCAGGTAGGTATGGAACCGGGAGACGTAGCCTTCCTGAGGCATGGACGCGCCGGCACTACTGGCCAGAGCATCGCCCAGGGCCAGGTAAAGCTGGGGGCCCTGAGCGCTCCATGCCCCTCCTGTCGGTACGGTATCCCCGCCCGGCGGCGCGGCAGAGAGGGCATCGCCCGACAGTGCCACGCTGCGACTCTTCGGCGGGCGTGACGCCACAGGCATGGCGCCGCCTCGCTGGTGGACGCCGACCAGCGCCATGTCGCCGTCCTCCAGCACGAAGTGCTGCACCCGCACCGGTCCCAGGCCGTCGGCCAGCCTGCCCAGGTCCAGCGTGCCTCCCAGCCGCTGCTGGACACCGCTCAGCAGGCTCCCGGGCACAGGCACGTTGCCGATAGCCATCTCCTCCACCTCCACCTGCACCATGCCGGACTCCAGGTAAACGGCCAAGCGGCCAGATGCCGGAACGCCCAGCCAGTCGCCCAGACGCCCACGGAAGGCCAGCGAGTCCGGCAGGACAGCTACATCAAGGTCACGAAGGTAGCCCCTGTGAAGGTAAGCTATGGCCAGAGCGGCCAGGTCATCTCCATCGAGCTTCACAAAGAAGCCCGTGCCGTCGTCCGAGGCAGCGGCTATCCGGCGGGCCACCGCGTCCACCCGCGCCTTGGCTTCCGGGGACTGCTCGGCCTGGTGGACGAACACAGCGCTGGCAAGCAGGGGTATATCGGCGCCGGCCAGGATGCAGGCATATAGCCCCAGCAGGCCCATCGCCGCCGCCACGGCTACCGCTGATGCAGCTATCCAGCGCCTCGCGCGCCTGGCCATGGCCTGCCTCCCACGACGAGGGCTGCCCTGTGTGGCCCAGCATGCCAGGCCCTGTGTCAGCCCTCCCAGAGCACAAAGCTATATCGCCGCGCCCCGCCGAGACAATGACGCTCTGGAGGCAGTTCGACATCTGAAAGCGTTAGGCGGTATAATGGGGTATCTTTCGGCCAGATGCCTTCGATGCGCTCTGCCCTCGTGGGGAAGTGTCGGAACTGGCAGACGAGCATGACTTAGGATCATGTGCCGCAAGGCGTGAGGGTTCGAGTCCCTCCTTCCCCACCAGCCCAGTACAGACGGCTAAATGAGCAAGGCCCCTCTCGGTGAGAGGGGCCTTTGCTGTTCCAGGAGCGCCAGGCCGCCAACTTTTTCGCCGGTCAATCGTTATATTGGTCAAAAGACGTTTGTCCATGTCCATCGGCGTGTGACGGACAATAGCAGAGGAGGCGAAGTGTTGAGGAAACGCTGGCTTGTTGTTGCTCTAGCTGTGGGAGCGCTGGCGGCGGTGATAGCCGGTGGGACCGTCCTGGCCCAGACAGCCCAGGAAGATGGCGACTCGCCCGCCAGGAGCTTTGTGTCGCGGGTGGCCGCCATCCTGGGCCTTGAGGAGGACAGGGTGCAGGACGCCTTCGACCAGGCCGCCAGGGAGATGCAGGACGAGGCGTTGCAGCAAAAGCTGGACCGCCTGGTGGAGACAGGCAAGCTGACCCAGGCTGAGGCGGACGACATCAGGGAGTGGTACGAGTCTCGGCCGGACGCGCTGGACAAGGGCTTTTTTGCGCCCGGCTTTGGTGGCCACGAGCACCATGGCTGGCACAAGATGTGGCATGGGATGGGTAGGTGGAAGGGCGCTCCCGAGACAACGTCCCCCGAGGCTTCGCCCACTCCCTAGCCCTGGCCAGAGTCACCTGTGAGCGGGTACGCCTGCTCCAGGCTGGCCCTTCTCGCGCAGGGAGCCGCCGGCAAGTGGCGGCTCCCTGTCATTTTGCCCCTGGCTGCCGAGGGCCGAGGCCAGAAGGCGTGACGTATCTGGCTCCTGCCCTGTCCACGGCCCGACCTGGCATTTGTCTGACCTCCCCGCAGCCGCTGGTGTTAGTCGGCACAGGGTGATGCAGCACAGCCTTGGCCCATGTCCAGTTGACATACCGCCACAGCTTGCCACAGTCCCTCACCACAAGCAGCCGGCGCCGCTCTGGCGTGCTTCCTGCTCCAGGCGCACCAGGAAGTCGCGGTGCTGGCCGTCGCTGGTCCAGGCCACTGCCAGGCCCTCGCGCAGTAGCGTCTCGTCTATGCTCTCCCCCGATGAGGTGTACACGTAGTACAGCAGCCGGCCGTTGGGGTCCCGCGCCCTGGGGCCGGACTCCACCCGGACCTGGGCACCCGCAAGCTGGCGTAGCCGCCGCGCCGCCTCGTCGTAGCAGCGCTCCCCGCGCTCCGGCGTGTCCACGCCGTACAGCCTTACCCTGCCCTGGGACGAGTCGAAGGTGTCGCCATCTATCACACCTGTGACCGCAACTGCCTGGCACTCCTGGCAGCACAGCGCCGTGTTGCACTCCTGGCCTGAAAACATGGAAGTGACAAACAGGCCTGCCCGGTAGAGGATGACCGCCGCCAGGACGAGGGCCGCCATGACCAGCGCGAGCTTGACCGACCTCAATGCAGCTTCTCCCCTTGCGCTTGCTGCCATTTATTCTAGCGGGGAAGTCCACGTAACGTGTAGAAGCGCCGCATAATCCTGTAGCGCGACCGCCATGGGTGGGAGTATACTCTCCCCAGCCTCAGCCACCACGGCAGGCACACCAATGGCGGGGGACTGCCATGGCCCTTCTGCCCCAACACACGTCACCCCTGGAGGACGTCTGGGTCGCGCTGGACATCGAGTGCACCGGCCTGTCGCCGGACAACGACGAGGTGATTGAGGTCGGCGCGGTCAGGTTCCAGGGCCAGCGAGTGCTGGATACCTTCCAGAGCCTGGTGAACCCCTACCGCCGGCTCAGTGAATTCATCAAGCGCTACACCGGCATCACCCAGGAAGAGGTGGACAGCGCGCCCTCCTTTTCGGCGGTGGCCGGCAGGCTGGCGGCCTTCATTGGCCGCGCGCCCGTCGTCGGGCACAACGTGGGCTTCGACCTGGGCTTCCTGGGCAAGAAGGGCCTGCGGCTGGTCAACCCCCGCTGCGACACGTGGGACCTGGCCTTTGTCCTGCTGCCGTGCCAGCCCGACTATTCCCTGGCCAGGCTGGCGCTGTCCCAGGGCATAAAGCACCCCCGGCCCCACCGGGCGCTGGAGGATGCCCAGGTCACCCGGGAGCTTTTCCTGAAGCTGGCCAGCATGGCCCTGGAGCTGGATACTTACACGCTGGCGGAGATGCAGCGCCTGGCCGCACGCTCCTCGTGGGTGCTGGCGTACTTGCTGCGTGGCATGGACACGCCCATGCGACGGCCCTCCCACGGCCTGTCCTCGGAGGCCCAGGAGGCTATATCACCCTCCCTGGCGGACGCGAAAAGCGCTAACATGAGAGTGGCCTCCGCCCAGACCGGGCAGGCCCACTCCCCCGGACCAATGAGCATTTCAGGCCTCGACATCCCGGCCCTGGGCAAGCGCCTCCACCACTGGAGGCCTCTCCGTCCCAACCAGCAGGTACGCAGGCTGGACACAGACTTCGTCGCGTCCCTCCTGCGGGCCGGCAGCCCGCTGGCCGCGGCCATGCCAGGCTTCGAGGAACGGCCCCAGCAGGTGGAGATGGCCCTGAAGGTGTCCGAGGCCCTGAACGAGGGCAAACGCCTCATCGTGGAGGCCGGGACAGGCGTGGGCAAGTCCCTGGCTTACCTGCTCCCTGCCGCCCTCTACGCGCTCCAGAACAGCAAGCGCGTGGTCATCTCCACCAATACCATCAACCTACAGGAGCAGTTGCTCCACAAGGACATGCCCGTCCTGATGAAGGCACTTACTGGAGTGAAGGGCCTGCCCGTCCAGGACCTGCGCTACACTCAGCTCAAGGGAAGGGCCAACTACCTGTGCCTGCGGCGCTGGTCGAGGCTGCGGGCCACCGAGACACTGACGGAGCACGAGGCCCGGCTGCTGGCCAAGACGCTGGTATGGCTCAAGACGACCACCACGGGCGACCGGGGCGAGCTTAACCTGTCCGGCGGCGACGCCGCCGCGCCATGGGACAGGGTCTCGGCCCAGGGGAAGCTGGAGTGCCTGGCCGCTGGCGGGCCGTGCTTCGTGCGCGCCGCCCGCGAGAGGGCCGCCGCGTCCCACCTGGTCATCGTCAACCATGCCCTGCTGCTTTCGGACGTGGCCGCCGGCGGCGCCCTGCTTCCCGAGTACGATGCCCTCATCGTGGACGAGGCGCACCACCTGGAAGAAGAGGCCACCCGACAGCTAGGGTTCGAGCTGGGGCATACCAGCTTCGACGAGCACGTCCAGGCGCTTACAGGGGACCACGGGCTGTTGCAAGAGGCCATCTCGGCCTTCCGAGGCTCCAGCGCCTCGCCCGGCCGGCGCACGGCAGTGGAAAAGGCAGTGGCCGATACCATGGCGCTGCTACCCAGGGTGCGTGACCGTGTGGCCAGCCTGTTCGCCACGCTTGCCACGGTGGTCAGCGCCTCGCTGGACGGAGGCTCCGAGGAGTCCCAGGACCTGCGCATCACCCAGGCGACCAGGAGCCAGCCGGGGTGGTCGCAGCTAGAGGTCGCGTGGGAGAACGCCGATCTGGCGCTGTCGGACCTGGGCAAGGCCCTGGCCGGCCTCCACTCGTCGCTGGAAGGGCTGGAAGACGCCGGCCTGATAGAGTACGAGTCGCTGCTGGAGGATATGGCCAGCGCCGTCCAGACCAATGGAGAGCTGCGGCAGAAACTCAAGGAGTTCATTCCCAACCCTAAGCCCGGCATGGTCTACTGGGTGGCCCGGCCAGGCAACGCCAGCTACTCGGTTACCCTGCACGCGGCGCCCCTGGACGTTGCCCAGTACCTGGACGAGATGCTCTTCTCCCCGAAGGAGTGCGTGGTGCTGACCAGCGCAACGCTGAGCACCAGCGGCAGCTTCAAGCACGTGTGCCAGCGCACCGGCTTCAGCGACGCCGAGGAGCTTCTGCTGGGCTCGCCCTTCGACTACCCCAGGGCCGCGCTGCTGTGTGTACCCGAGGACATGCCGGAGCCATCGGCGGAAGCCTACCAGGCAGCGGTGCAGCGGGCCATCGTGGACTCCGCCGTGGCCGCCAGAGGACGGACCATGGCGCTGTTCACCTCCTACTCGGCGCTGAACGCCACGGCCCAGGCCATCCGCTCCGAGCTCCAGGCGCGGGGCCTCAGCCTGCTGGCCCAGGGCGCCGACGGCACACCCCAGCAGCTTGTGCGCGCCTTCCTGGAGAACCCGCGCTCGCTGCTGCTGGGCACGGCCAGCTTCTGGGAAGGCGTGGACCTGGCCGGCGATTGCCTCCAGGTGCTGCTGGTGGCCCGGCTGCCCTTCAGCGTGCCCACCGAGCCGGTCTTCGCCGCCCGGTCGGAGCTGTTCGAGGACCCCTTCAACCAGTACGCCGTCCCCCAGGCTGTGCTGAGGCTGCGCCAGGGCTTTGGCCGCCTCATCCGCACCAGGACGGACAGGGGCGTCGCCATCATCCTGGACCGGCGCATCACCTCCCGCAGATACGGTAGGGTGTTCCTGGACTCCCTGCCTCCCTGCACCTTCAGGGCCTGCCACCTGCGCCAGTTGCCCCAGGAGATAGCCCGGTGGCTCAAGGGGTGACCTGTGCTGATAGCATTTGACCACCCCCTCAATCTGCCCGATACGCTGGAGAGCGGTCAGGCCTTCCGCTGGCAGCGCCGGGGCGAGTGGTACTACGGCGTGGTGCACAACAACCTGGTGAAGCTGCGCCAGACGCCCGCAGGACTGGAGTTCTCCTGCGCCCCCGACAGCGAGGCGACGCTGGAGCCGTTGCTGCGGGACTACCTGCGCCTGGGCGACGACCTGGAGGCCATCTACCGCGCCATCTGCATGGACGAGCGCGTCAGGGACGCCGTGGCCACGTACCGGGGGATGCGCCTGCTCCGGCAGGACCCCTGGGAATGCCTCATCTCCTTCATCTGCTCGGCCAACGCCAACGTGCCCCGCATCAGCGCCAACGTGGAGTCCATGTCCACCGCCTTCGGGCTGCCGGTCACCCTGGACGACCAGACGCGCAGCACCTTTCCCACGCCCGAGGCGCTGGCCGACGCAGGCGAGGGCAAGCTGCGGGCGCTGAAGCTGGGCTTCCGTGCCCAATACGTGGCCGCCACGGCCAGGGCCATCGCCGACAGCAGGCTGGACCTCTTCGCCCTGCGCGAGGCCCCCTACGACGAGGCGCTGGCCGCGCTGCTGGCGCTGCCCGGCGTCGGCGACAAGGTAGCCAACTGCATCCTGCTGTTCTCGCTAGACAAGCTGGAGGCCTTCCCCGTGGACGTGTGGATCGAGAGAGCGCTGCGAGAGTGGTACCTGGGGGGCGAGAAGCTGCCCCGCACGCGGATGCGGCCCTGGGCGCAGGCGCACTTCGGCCCCTACGCCGGCTACGCCAACCAGTACCTCTTCCACCGCAGAAGGCTGCAGGGAAGGACCAGGCACCAGCGCGGCTGAAGGTCCGCAGCACGGATGCTGAGCCTGTCTCACGGTCTCTCCGCATGGCTGCCCAGTGCCGTCAACTCTGTGAGGCCCAGCCTCGAACGGGGTACCTTGCTCAAGCTCTCGGCTACATGCCTCGGCAGTTTTGGCAGAGACGCGCCAGAAGGGGATTGTAGTCTTCAGCCAAAAGGGCAGCGATGCGCCTGAGCATCCCACGGGATGCAACCGGCTCGCCACACCGCTCACAGAGCGCCTCTTCATCCCGCGCCAAAACCTGCGGGCCGGCCGAAAGCCTGGTGGTGTCGGTAGCCCTGACCAAAGCTATTGCTCCAGAAGCCCTCTCAGGGCACACTGAGACGCACAAGCCGCAGCCCGTGCACAGTGCTGGGTCAAACACCAACGCGACTCCATCGCTCTGACGCTGGTATGAAATGGCGCCAGTGGGACACGCGCTGGCACAGGTGCCGCAGGCGGTACATACCGCTGGGTCAATCTCGACGAGGCCCAGAGGCGAGTGCGGATGTTCCAGAACAATACGTTGAACGTCATAGCGAGCGGCCATCTCCGTGACTGCCTTGGCAGCGACCCCGCGACCAAAAAGCTTGACCGCCCTGGCGGCCACCTCGCCAGGAAGTGGCGAAGGCAGAGGCGGCATGGGTCCGGCGTCCTTGCCCCCGCTCAGCATTCGCACCCTGTTCTGCTCCGAAGCGCCGCCCAGAAGCCCCAAGAGTTTCTGGCAGTAATCTATTCGACTCTTCACGGTGCTGCTCAGGCCAGTAGGACAACTTTCGCTACATGGCTGAAGGGCTACGGCGTCGGCCCCTTGTGCCAGCGACTCCAGGACGGCTTCAGCGGAGACCATGGCAGTACAGGGCACCTGCACTGGCAGCCAGCCGTCGTCTACCGGTGTCTGGGCCTTCGCACAGACAAAGGCTATGGCCCTGGCTTCCAGGTCGGACTCCGCCTTCAGGACGGAGGACACCTGGGCTTCCAGCTCTTGGGCAGACCAGCCAGGGAGTTGCACCGCCCTTTGTGGACACACGGACACGCATATGCCACAGGTCTGGCACCTGGCACGGCTGACCACGACTTTATCGCCCTCTTGCTCCAGTGCTCTGAAGGGGCAGGCCCTGACACACTGGTCGCAGCCGTCCCTTGCCGCGCACCGTCCCCTGTCAATGGTGGGCACAGAGGTATATAGCACGGGCGGTAGCGTGAAGAGTGCACGACGGCTCACCACGTGCTGCGGGGAAGACAGGACTGCCTTGATGTTTTCTGGCTGAGTGCCTGGGAAGGCCCTGGCGCGGGCAACAGCAGCCGTCAACAACACCTTCGCACGGGCGTTGACCAGCCAGGGCGGAGCATTCCCACCGCACAGGCCCAGGTCAACTATTTGCATGCCCAGGGGGTCCAGCCCCGCCCTTCTTGCACTGGCCTGTAGCTCGACCTCGAGGGGAGTCTTCTGGCAGAGGCCCAGCACCAGCCGATGCGCGCTACCTTTCTGCAATGCACTTCTGATGGCCCTGGGTCTGTGGCAAAGGTCTTCGATGAGACCTGCTTCCACGCCTTTGATCTGTTCGGAGAGCCAGGAGCTCAGCGATGCCAGGTCCAGTCCTGGCAGGGCCGCCTCAGCACCCCGACAGAGGAGGACACGAGTCAGCGCCGCAGAGGCGCCAGAGGGCTGGGTATTCTGGCTAGTGGGAGTATTCAGGACTCGCCTCCTTCCATCAGAATTTCGCCATTGGCATTCAGGTACTCAAACAGCACCTCCAGGAACACCGCGTCATGCAGCACGAGGGCGCGGGCCGCCTGCACAGCCAATTCGTAGAAGTGTGCCTGCCCTCGCCGGGACAGGACTGCGGCCAACAGGGGTATCCACAGGCCGGGATGTTGCTCTATAAAGCTTTTTTGGCGGGCTATTGTCTCCAGCACGCTGTGCAGGTCCCTGGCAGCCCAGGCATCCTGCTCTTTCTTGCAGAGGAAGGAGACAAACTCAAGCTCCACGGCAGCATGGTCAGCCGGTATGGCACCTTCTGCTGAGGCCGACAGGCCTACCGAGGCATACTGCTTCTCCAGGTCGGCAATTACCCGGGACAATGCCATGGACTCGGGGGCCAGGTAGGCCGACTCGCACAGGGGGACCGACTGGTGAACCAAACTGCTGCCAAACAGGGCCATGTATTGTTGTTGCAGCGCCTCCAGGTTGTCCGGGCCGAGGGCCTCGGTATATTGCAGGAACCGCTCCAGAGGGAGATACATGGCTAGCTGGGCTGACCATGAGCTTGTGCGCCTGAGGTGACCGGCCACATGGGCAGCCGCGTCAATAAAGGGCCGTTCCGGATAGAGCAAGGCCGCGCTTAACAGCCTGTAGGCCCCTTGCCGCAGGCATGCTAGACGCCTGGCATCTACGCTGGCCCTGGCCGGCCGCACACGTCTTGTGACAATCTGGCTACCCACCATTGCAATCCGGTGGCGGGCCGCGTGTCCCTGTCTCTCAATCACTTTTCCGCTCCGGGAAGAGCTCGTACACTACAGCGGACAGGAATACCAGGACCACGCCCAGAATAAAAAGGGTGGGCGCAAAGGGCACCCTCGGGTTGCTGAACCTTTCGGCTGTGGGAAGCCCCAGCGGCGCAGTCAGCAGAAAGTAGCTTATCACCGCCAACGCCACGCCAGCGGCCAGAGTGAGCGCACTCAGCACCACGCGCATGTCAAGCCTCCCTAGCGTTCCTCACGTACCTCCATGATGGGAAATACTTTCATGAACAGGATGTACAGCAGAATTCCAAGGGCAAACAGGCCCAGGACGACGGAATACTCTATCCAGTTGGGACTGTAGCTTCCCAGAGGGTAGGGCAGCAGGTTTCCATGCGTCAGAGAAGGCACTACAATGAGGTAGCGCTTCCCTATAGCCGCCAGGTTCACCAGCACCCCGGCCAGCACGATGAGGGGCAAGAAATAGCGCCTTGACAGGGCCTGCCCCGCTGAGATGAGGAAAGCTGCCAGCAGCAGCCCGCCGGACAGCCAGAAGAGCAGGGCGTAGTCACCCGTAAGCAGGGCCTCACTCAGACGGGCCTCGTGATGGTGGCCTGCGTAACCCGTCGTCAGCAGTTCAGCCAGCAGGAAATATATGTAGATGATGGTCAACACCATCATGAAGTTGCTGAGCCAGGCGAAGACCTGCATATTAAGCCCCGTCCGCTCTCGGAGCACTCCCCGAAGGATGGCTGCTATCACGATGAGGGCGCCGGTGCCAGACGCGCCAGCAAGAATCACAAAGCCAGGGGCCTGGAGTGCGCTGTACCAGCCTGGCCGGCCCACCTGGATGCCAAAGACAAAGCCCAGAGTGGAATGGGCAGTGACTAGCAGGGGCAGTATCGCTAGCGCCAACCAGAAGCTGGTCCGTGCGTGGCGCTGCCGCTGCTCTGGCGTGTCTTGATAGCCCGCTGCCCACAGGCGGTAGAACCACTGGAGGCTGTTCCCTCGCTGTGCCATGAGGAACGCATCTCGTCGCCCATCCAGGTAGAAATACACCAGGCTGGCTATCAGATAGCCCGAGATGACCAGGGTGAAGGTGCCGAAGAAAGGCGACATTGGGCGAGCATACAGCCACAAGTTGATGAGGCCGCGGAGAGGCTGGCCCAGGTCGGCCAGAATACTGAAGGCCCCCAGGATAAGGGCCAGGACAGTCAGTAACTCTGCCATGCGGGAAATGGGCCGGAGATGCTGAAGATTCATCACCCGGATAAGGGTAGCCACGGCGATACCCGCAAAGCTTATCCCCACGAAATAAACCACAAAGACCACGTAGAGCCCCCAGGGGGCGCCCCCCATGGTACCCAGGTCTCGCATCGCCGTGACAATGTCCCCTTCCATCACCTGGCGCGAGAAGGCGTAGGTCCCCAGCCCTAACAGGGCCAGGAACGGAAGCATGGTCACGGCCCATCCCAGGCTAAATTGGCCTACGCCATAGGGTAACGTCCTTGATTCTGTGCGCGTAGCCATGTTCACACCCTCGTTTTCGGCCTCTCTATCTCACGGACCTCGGTGCTGGGTGGCGTCCCCAGGTAATGGACCCTGGGATGTGTATGCCACTCCTCTTCCAGCTGGAAGGAGCGCCTGTTCCGGAGCAGCCGGGACACGTTGCTATCGGGGTCATCCAGGTCGCCGAAGGTAATGGCAAAGGCAGGGCATGCTTGAGCGCAGGCAGTGGTCTGTCCCTTCTCTACCCGATGAACGCAGAAGGTGCACTTCTCCATCACACCCTTGACATGCCCGCCTCCCGCGATGCGCCGCTGCTCTGGGCCGTAGCGCCGGTCCAGGTCGGGGTTGTCGTAGGGCGGCGTGTCACCATTGGTAGTCGCCTGGAGGTCTCTGTCGCTCCAGTCCAGGTACATGTTCTTCTTGGGGCTCTTGTAGTTAAAGTAGTTGACTCCGTAGGGGCATGACACTTCGCAGTAGCGGCAGCCGATGCACCGTTCCCAGTCCGTGGCGACGATGCCATCCTCCCGCTTGTACCGGGCGCCAACTGGACACACCTTTACGCAGGGTGGATTGTCGCAGTGCTGACAGGGGCGGGGCAGGAACTGTAGCTTAATGTCAGGGTATTTCCCCTCCTCCAGCCGGAACACGTACATCCAGAAGACGCCCTGGGGAGTGTTGTTCTCGACCTTGCATGCCTCCATGCAGGCGCGACAACCGAGACACCGTTCCAGGTCAATGACCATACCATATCTGGCCACGAATGCTCTCCTGATTCCTGCTCATGCACTAAGTCTTATAGACTCGTACCCGCACGTGGAAGGAGTTATCGGCAGTGTTGGTCACATACCCCTCGCCAGTAAAGAACAGGTTATTGGGCGTAGGCCCCTGTCCCCTGGCCCAGGGGTGCTTTGCCACCTCGCCGTAGTGGTGGGGCATGCCGACCACATCCGGGCGTATGGCTTCGGTCAGTTCCACCCTCACCTGTACACGACGGGTCTCTCCGGTTACAGCGTTATGGGACTCGACCCAGACCAGGTCGCCATCCCTGATTCCCCTGGCGCGGGCTGCCGCCGGGTTCATGGCGAGCCTTTGCTCAGGGGCTAGCTCTGCCAGGAGTGGTATCTGGGATGCCCGGCTCTGCTTGAACTCGATCTTCTTGAAGCTGATCAGGGTAAGGTCGTACTCAGTCGGAGACCTCCACATAGTCGGCTCGCGCCAGGTGGGGAAGGGAGTGTAGTCCCTCCAGTAGGTCTCACCAGCGCCCCTGGCTTGCATCTCCCGCTGGTAGCGCAACAGGGACTCGCCATACAGGCGCTGGCGAATGCCGCCGAAGGGCGGGGCTTGTGCAGTCCCATAGTACTTCTTGGCAGTCACAGGGCCTTTCACCCAGACGCCGCGCTTCTCGAAGTAGCCTATGCCCTCCTCCAGCCCCTGAGACCTGGCCCAGCGGTCGAAAATCTCCCGGACGGAGGGCTTGATGCTGGTATCCAGCTTGTAGGGGTCTTGCAGGCCCAGCTCCCCATTCAGCCTGTCCAGGAATCCATCTTTGCCGTAGAGAAGGCCCGCCTTCTCGCAGAGGTCCAGGTAGATATCTATTTCTCCACGACTCCCGAACAGCGGCTCCATGAGGGGAATGCGGAACGTGATAGCATCGGTATAGGTGTCGGTGGCACCAATAGGCCCTTCATACTTCTCCAGGGTAGCTGCAGGCAGCACCACGTCGGCGAACAGGTCGGCTGTCCTGGATAGCCAGGGGTCTATTACAACCACAAACTTGAACCGCTTGTAGGCCTCCAGGAAAACAGGCGCATCGGTGAAGGCCACTCCCGGCCCGTTGGTCATATGCACAATGACCATCTCCGGGAGTCTGTCAACCTCGTACTTCTCTGGCTCCAGCATCACCCTGGCTATCATCCCCGGGTTGACGCTATTGATAGGAAAGAACTTGCTATCTCTGAGGGTGTAGTCATAAGGCGGGTCCTTAATCCTGATAGTGTCCAGGGCTTCGAAGTTGGCGTGCTTTTTCCAGGCGAAGTCAACGCGGAGGCCGCCTACAGCTTCTATAGCCCCCAAGAGCATGAACACCATGAGCATGGCCCTGGATGCCTGGAAGCCCAGTTCCTGCTGGGACATGTGGTAGAACATCATGGAGACGGGCCTGTAGGGCAGCGTCAGACCGTCCACCACCACGGTGCTGCCGATCATGGCATTTTGGCCCAGTTCCTGAGCGACTCCTGTGATCTGCTCGGCCGGGATGCCGCATACCCCAGCGGCCCACTCCGGCGTATATTGTGCCAGGTGTTCCTTGAGAGCCTCAAACACTGGCTTTACTGTCCTGCCTCCCACACTGTAGGTGCCCACCAGGGCTGGCTGTATCCCCACGGCATCAGAGGGCTGAAGCGATCCCGTCGCTTCATCCCATACCTGTTCCTTGCCATCCACTCTCAGGAAAGTCCCGTCCTCCTGAAGCAGAAAAGGAGCATTGGTGAAATGGCGAAGATAGGGCATATCAACAAACCCGTCCCTCACCAGGACGTGGCAGAATGCCAGTGCCAGAGCCAGGTCAGTGCCCGGCTTGATGGGGAGCCACTCGTCGGCGAAAGTGCCGGCAGAACGCAACCTGGGGTCAATATGCACTATCCTCAAGCCTCGCGCCCGGGCATCCAGGAGTTGCTGGTTCCAGGTAATAAAGCAGAGCTTGTTGCCGCCGGCGTTGGTTATATTCCAGCCCCATGACAGCAGATAGCGGGTGTAACGGAAATCGGGGTGGGCATTGCCGCTAAGGCCGATGGTGTACTCAGCAGCGCGGTAACCGGCATCAGAGCAATAGGTACCGTGGCCTACCTTGGTGGCCCCGATGGCTTTCACAAAGGCATTGTCATAAATGGCCTCTTGCTTGCTTCTGCCCTTCTGCCACAGGACAAGCTTGGGGTCTTTGCTGCGCACCTCTTTCAACTTCTCGGCGACCAGGGCCAGGGCCTCCTCCCAGGAGGCGGAGCGGAACTGCCCAGGTACGCCCTTCTCATTAGTGCGAATGAGCGGAGTCTTCACACGGTTGGGGTCGTACAGGGCCATTATCTGTGCCAGGCCTTTGGGACAGAGCGTACCCCGGTTGCGCGGGTGGGCGGGATTGCCTTCCAGCTTTACCACTCGCCCGTTCACCTTGCGGGCCAGAATGCCACAGTCCTGTTTACCTATCCAGCAGGCAGTTGGGACCCGCTCTTCCAAGACCTGCGCGGCAGACTCAGGCCCCCTGGCGGATAGGGTGAACAAGCCACCATCAAGCAATCGGCTGGCTAATAGCAGACCCCCCGTTGCCGCACTGCCTTTGAGGAAGGTACGCCGGGTAACCTTCATACTGCCCTCCCTTGCGGTGCCTTGGGTCCTTCAGACAACGACAAACTGCCCAGGTGCCAGAGTCAGGCACGCCAGGCAGCCCCACCGGTGGGGCTGCCTGGGCCTGTCCGACAACCTTGATGGTGGTCTGACAGGCCCACCATGATCGGATAAATAATAACCGCTCGCCCTGAGCCTGTCCAGGGGCGCTTTACCAGCCGACGCGCAGTGGCCAGATAGGCTCCAGGAACACCCTGGCGCCGGAATGTAATGTAATTCACAAACCGTGAGAATCGCGTGAGGAACTGGTGCCACTGTGTGAGGATTTCATGAATAGGGTCTTCAGGCACCGATTGATTCGGTTGGCAAAGAGGGACACGCAGTCAGTGGCCTTGCAAGCCCTTCCCTATTCTCTGTGCTGGCGCGCCAGGGATGTGCGGCCTCTGTGTCAGGCCCGCAGGTAGGGCCACCCTGGACAGCGGTCGACGCCGGCAGTCCCGGGCTGCTCAAGCCATCCAGACAGCACGCTGGCTAGATGGCCCACTTCTCCACCGAGTAGGGGTTAAGCTCCAGGCCGAGGCCCGGCTTGTCGGGGAAGGGGGACCACATGCCGTCCTTCTGCTGCGGGAACTCGGTGTACCAGACGCGGTCGCCTTCCAGGGCCGTGTTCATGTACTCCACTACCTTCAGGTTGGGCGTGGCGCAGGCCAGGTGGAGGTGCACAAGCTGCACGGCATGGGGCGCCACGGGCAGGTTGAAGGCGTGGGCCATGTGGGCTACCTTCATCCACTCAGTGACGCCGCCCACGCGGCCAACGTCGGGCTGCACGATGTCGGCGCCGCCGCTGGCGATGAGCTCCTTGAAGCCGAACTTGGTGTACTCATGCTCTCCTGTGGCCACCGGGATGTTGATGGCGGCCCGGATTTCGGCCAGGCCCTGGATGTCATCGGCCAGGACAGGCTCCTCGAACCAGCCCACCTGGAACTGCTCGAACTCCCGGGCCATGTAGATGGCCTGCTTGGCGTAGTAGCCGTTGTTGGCGTCAATGTAGATGGCCACGTCGTCGCCCACGGCCTTGCGCACGGCGGCCAGGCGCTGGATGTCCTCCCGCTCCGACTTGCCGAAGTCCTTGCCCACCTTCATCTTGACGCGCTGGATGCCCTGCTCCACGTAGCCCACCATCTCCTTCACCAGCTCTTCCTGGGTGAAGTTGGTCCAGCCACCGCTGCCGTAGATGGGCACCGCGTCGGTGTAGGGACCGAGGAGCTTGTAGAGCGGGAGGCCCACCGCCTTGGCCTTGAGGTCCCACAGGCCGATGTCCACCGCCGAAAGGGCGCAGAAGGCGACGCCCTTGCGGCCATACCCGCGGACGTGCCAGAACATGTCGTTCCACAGCTTCTCGATATTGAGGGGGTCCTGGCCGACCAGCAGGTCCTTCAGGCCGCCCTCGATGACCTGCCGCACGCCCGGCGACGCCTGGCCGATGCCCAGGCCCTCTACGCCCTGGTCGGTCTTGATGTGGACGAAGAGCTGGGCGCGCCCGCCAGCGCCAGGCCGCGGGGGCGGTATGGTGGCATCCTGGATGGGCCGCGTGTGAGGATAGAAAAGTACTGTGGTGGAAACGTCGGTGATCCTCATGATTGCTCCCTGTTACTCACCAGCTTTAGACTTGCCGCCAGGTGACTCACTGGTCACGCCAGCTAAGCACGCGCTCCCTGGCGACCTTGCTTTCGTCTATCACCAGGCCCAGGCCGGGCTTGTCCAGCCACGAGACCTGCACCGCGCCGTTCCTGGGCTCGATGCGGTCCTTGAGGAAGAACTGGTGGACCTGGTTCCACTTGATAAGGTACTCCTGTATGGGGCAAACGCTGGGCGGCTGCGACGCGATGAGGTGGGCCGTGGCGTGGGTGGAGTGCCCGTGGGGTATTACAGGCAGGTCAAAGGTGGAGGCCAGGGCACAGATTTTCAGCGTCTCGCTGATGCCACCGGCCCAGTAGATGTCGGGCTGGAGGATGTCCATGGCCCTGTTCTCCACGATGTAGCGGAAGCCCCAGCGGGTGTACTCGTGCTCGCCACCAGAGATGAGTATGGGAGAGGCCCGCTGTACCTGGATGTAGCTGTCCAGCTTGTCGGCCAGCACTGGCTCCTCCAGCCAGCGGACGTTGTACTCGGCCAGGCGCTGGGCCATCTTGATGCTGTAAGGCACGTCCCAACTGCTCCAGGCGTCCAGCATGATGTCCACGTCATCGCCCACGGCCTCGCGCAGGGTCTGGGCCAGCTTCAGGTTGCGGGCCACGCCCTCGGGGCCGTCGGCGGGGCCGTCCCGGAAGAACCACTTGGTCGCCCTGTAGCCCTGGGCCACTATCTCCCTGGCCCTGCGCTTGACGTCCTCGGGCTGTATGGAGTAGCCCAGGGCGCTGGCGTAGGCCGGTATCTGGTCGCGGGTGGGGCCGCCCAACAGCCGGTACACTGGCTGGCCGAGCCACTTGCCCTTGAGGTCCCACAGGCCGCAGTCCACGACACTGATGGCCATCATGGTCTCGCCCTTGCGCCCGTGGATAGCGGCGCGGTACATCTGGTCCCAGAGTAGCTCGATGGCGCGCGGGTCGGCGCCCATGAGGATGGGCCGGAGCTGGGTGTCTATGATGAAGGCCTCCATGCGCGAGCATGGCCCGCTGATGCCCACCACACCCTCGTCGGTATGGATTTCCAGGAAGGCGGAGCGCATCCTGTACCTGCCGTTGCCCAGGCTGGTGGAGTAGCCTGGGCCTTGCGCCCTGTACTGTGGGTAGATGTCAATGGGCCGTACCAGCCTCTCTTCCCAGAAGGGGTCCGGGTGCTCCATGGTCCCCTCGAACTCACGCACACGCAAGTCGGTGATTTTCATGGGCATCTCCTGGTCTTGAGGTTGGACTTGATGGGCCGCAGTACAGCCTCCAAGAGTACTTGAAGTATAGTCTCGCGTCCAGGCACGGTCAACCAGAGCGAGAGGTCACCCGGCCTGAGAGCACCCGACGGCCAGCTTGACGCCTCGAAGGTGCCGTGCTAGCATCCCAGCTAGTACAGGACTGTGCATCTCCTGGCGGACAACTATACACTTGCCTTGCCCGGGCATTGCCTTCGCCAGGGGCGCCAGGGCAGTCGCCGCGACAGGAGGCGGCACCAGGGACGGCCTTAGCCTGCGGTCCCGAAGAAGCAGCAGATGAAGATAGCTCACGAACTGGCCGACCAGGCCCCCGAGCGAGACTCGGTCCTCGCGGTTGGAGTCTTTGATGGCGTACACAGAGGGCACCAGCACCTTCTAGCCCGCCTGGTCGCCAGGGCAGCCAGCAGTTCCCGTAGCGCCGGAGTCATCACCTTTCGCAACCATCCCGCCTCGGTCCTCAGGCCGGACTTTCAGCCCTGTTATATCACCACCCTGGAGGAGCGCGTCCGGCTCCTGAAGAAGGCCGGGGTGGACTTCGTGGTGCCAGTCACCTTTGACCTGGAGCTGTCCAGGCTTCGGGCAAGGGACTTCGTGGTCCTGCTGACGGAGCGTCTCCGCATGCGCGCCCTGGTCGTCGGCCCCGATTTCGCCATGGGACACAAGCGCGAGGGCGACGCCAGAGTGCTGGCCGGGCTGGGCCAGGAGCTTGGCTTCTCCGTGGAGGTGGTGGAACCCCTGACCGAGGCGGGCGTGGCCGTCAAGAGCACGGCCATTCGCCAGGCCATCGCCAGGGGCCAGATGGACTGGGCCGCCTCTATGTTGGGCCGCAGCTTCGTCCTGAAAGGCACTGTCGTCCGTGGCCTGGGCAGGGGCCGCAAGCTGGGCTACCCCACCGCCAACCTGGAGGTGCCGCCGGGAATGGCCGTGCCCGGCGATGGTATCTACGCTACCTGGGCCTGGGTGGACGGCAAGCCCTATATGGCTGCCACCAGCATCGGCACCCGGCCCACCTTCAGCGAGGGCATCCGCACCATAGAGACCTATATTCTCGACTTCTCAGGCGACCTGTACCACAAAGTGGTCGGCCTGGAGTTTGTACGCAGGCTGAGGGACGAGCTGGCCTTCAGCAGCGTCGAGGCCCTGCTGGAGCAGATCGCCCGGGATGTGGAGGCCACAAGGCAGGCCCTGGAAGCCAGCCCGACGCGTGCACGCTGAGGCCGCCAGCCACGGACCCCTCCGGGGTGAGGTTCGCCCCAGCTTTGCCCCACGAGAGAAGTGCCATGTGGCTGACCCCGAGTGACCAGCGGTGACATGCCGCCGGCATGAGGCACCTCCCCACACCTCCTGAGTCCCTCGGCAGTTCCGCCTAAGCAGGCCGCCCCGCGTTGACTAAATTTTCGCGCCAGTCTTTAACTTAGCGGAAACCATGGTACCCTTAGGATTAGAACACCTGACAAGACTTCTCATGCCGCCCCCGGGAAAGTACAGGACCTGACCTGGACTTGTCCCAGGTAGTGAGGATGGAAGGCTCGCCAGCACCGGGGCTTCAGGCCACGTCCTTCTCAGGCACTGGCCTGGCTTGCAGCGCGGGCCGCCGCATTCCCTGGTGGACTTGCGCGGCGCTGGCAGCTTCCCTACAAGGACGTCCCTGCTTGTGTCCATATCTATATAAGGCGGGCCGGCCTTTCGCCCCGGCCCCTCTGACTGGGGTGTGGAGCGTTGGTCAGGAGTAATGTCGAAGGAGGAATTGACATGGCGACCGCACTGGTCGGGTTTATCAGGGACCTGGAAAAGCGAGAGAATGTACAACTCATGGATGTCCAGGAGCTGGCGACGCAGGCCAGGCCATTTGGCAGGCCAACGGCGCACGGTGGCCTTTCCTTTTTCTCCAACGTCCGCAACAGGAGTGCCAGCCAGTCGGTGACCATCGGCAGCGAGCGGGTGAGGGATAGAGCACTCAATGCGGGGCAGAAGGCTATCCTCTCCAGGCTGGACACCACCCTGAACACGCTCCAGGAGTACCTCAAGGTAGCGCCTCTCCTTTGTGTCAAGCGCACCATCGGCGATAACAGCACCTTCAATCCCAAGTGCAACCTCTACCTGTCCACGCAGCGGCAGGACAACGTGCGGCAGGCATACCTGTGGGCTATGACGTTGAGGGACTACGACCCTCTGGCTGCAGGCCCCGAGCTTTACCTGGTGTGCATCCCCGAGTGGCCAGAGCACGACAGACAGGTGCTGGTGTTCCCGGAGGACAGGCTGACCATCGTGCTGGGCATGGACTACGTGGGCGAGGTCAAGATGGGCTTCCTGCGCATGGCCATGTGGGAAGCCAAGCAGCAGGGCATGCTCAGCCTCCACGCAGGCTCCAAGCTCGTCAGGGCCTACCAGGGCGATGGACGCACGCGCCGCTACGGCATGCTGTTCTTCGGCCTTTCGGGCACCGGCAAGACTACCCATTCCTGCCACCAGCACGGCCTCGGACAGGACGGCGAGGGCGTAGAGATCCTGCAGGACGACATCGTTTTCCTGAGACAGGATGGCTCGGCCTATGGCACCGAGCAGGGGTTCTACCTCAAGACCGAGGGCATCCGGCCTGAGAACCAGCCCATTATCTTCCAGGGGCTGTGCACGCCCGAGGCCCTCTTCGAGAATGTCATGGTGGACTACCAGGGCAGAGTTGACTTCAACAACCTGACCCTGGGCAGCAACGGCCGCGCGGTAATCCCCAGGCACGTCCTGGCACCATTCATCTCGGAGAGCATCAACCTGCCACCCCTCAGCGAGCTTGATGGCCTGATTGTGGCCTTCATCACCCGCAGGATGACGGTGTTGCCCATCGTGTCCAGGCTTTCCCCCGAGCAGGCCGCCGCCGCTTTCATGCTGGGCGAGAGCATCGAGACCAGCGCGGGAGACCCGCGCCGGGCCGGCGAGTCGGTGCGCGTGGTGGGCACCAACCCCTTCCTCATTGGCGACGAGGTAGAGGAAGGCAACTGGTTCTACGACTTCCTCAAGCGCCACGAGGACAGGGTCCAGTGTTACCTCCTCAACACCGGCGGCGTGGGCGAGATCAGGGAGCGCACCGCCGATGGACAGCCCGTCGTCAAGCAAAAGACTCTCAGGGTCGCCATTGACGAGATGGCCTCCATTATCCGGGGCGTCGTCCGAGGGAGCATCCAGTGGCAGCGGGAGCCTGACTTCGGTACCCTGGTACCCGGCTCCGTGGATGGCGTTGACATGGGCAAGTTCCACCTCAAGAACTTCTACACCGCAGACCAGGCCAGGGAGTACGTCGCCAGGCTCAAGCAGGAGCGCCAGGAGTGGGTGTCCCGCTTTCCGGGGCTGCGCAAAGAGATCGTGGAATCCCTGGCCTGCTAATAGACAAGCAGTGCCAAATCCTGAATAATATCTGGAGTCCGAGGAGGTACTGCCGTGGCTTCACTGGACCGCGTCAAGTTCCCACCACTGGAGGAGGCCAAAGGACTTCTCACTCCAGACTTCCTTGAGTACCTGGTATTCCTGCACGACAGGTTCCATGCCAGGGTACACGAGCTGCGGGCGAAGCGCGCCGTGGTGCTGGAGAAGGCCCTGAAGCACCATGTGCTGCCTACCTACCTCCCGTCCTCAGAAGCCACCACGGGCAACTGGAAGGTGCCGCCTGTGCCCGAGGACCTGAAGCGGCCCGGTATAGAGATATCAGGCCCCGCCTCCATTACCAGCATGTTCATCAACGCCCTGAACCCCGGCCCCGAGGGCGTGAGGGCAGAGGGCGACCTGGACGACGACGAAGACTCAGCGGGCCACCGGCTCATAGATACCCTGACGGCGGCCCGCAACCGGTTGAAGGCTGTGGAGCGCACCCTTTCCTTCTACAGCACCGAGCGTGGCCGCGAGTACCGGGTCCAGGAGGGCGAGTTGCCCTTCTTCATGCACCGCGAGCGCGGGCTGCACCTGGACGAGCCTGAGGTAACTGTGGACGGCAAGCCGGTCTGCGCGGCCATCCTGGGCACGGCCCTGACCCTGTATTATGCCGGCAGGGCGCAGGTGCAGCGCGGCCAGGGCGTTTACTTCTACCTGCCCAAGCTGGAGTCCGCCGAGGAGTGCCGGTTCTACCGCGACCTCTTCGACGCCAGCCGTGGGCACCTGCGCTATCCCCAGGGTGCCGTCATTCGCGCCATACCGCTCATCGAGTCGCTGCCGGCGGCCTACCAGATGGAGGAGATGCTCTACGAGCTTGGGCCATACGCCGCCGGGCTGAACGCCGCCCGCTGGGACTACAAGGCCAGCATTCTGGAGTTCGTCATGACCGACCCCAGCGCCGTCTGGCCCGACAGGTTCGGCGTGGACATCAAGACCACCGATTTCCTGGCCAATGTCTTCCGGCGGCTGGTGGCCATCTGCAACAGGCGCGGCGCTGTGCCCATCGGTGGCATGGCCACGGCACTGCCCAGCAGGGAAGACGCCGTCAACAAGGCGGCGGCCGCAGCTATCCGCGCCGACAAGGAGTGGGAAGCCCGGCAGGGCTTCGTCAGAGGGTGGGTCGCCCACATCTTCCACATGAAGACAGCAGCCGACCCCTTCAAGGAGTGGTGGAAGTCGGGCTGGCAGCCCAGTCCCGCCCTGGCAGACCCGGAAAAGTACCCCGTGGAGGTCAAGGTGCCCCAGGGCCCCATCACCGTGGAGGGCACGCGCCGCAACGCCAGGATGCTCATCGAGTACGTGGAAGGCTGGCTCAATGGCCGGGGCGCCAAGGGCATTGACAGTCTGGAGGGCAAGCCTGGCGTCCACCCGGCGCTGATGGAGGACCTGGCCACGGGCCGGATTTCCGTCGCCCAGATAGCCCAGCGTATCCTCCACAAGGCCAGCGACAGCAACACCGGCCAGGCCCACGACTTCCCCCTGGTCAAGCGCCTGCTCCAGGAGGAGCTGGAGGACATCCTCCGCATCCGCAAGGCCGCGCTGGCCCAGGACCCCAGGGCCTGCGCCGAGGTGGCGGACAGGTACCGCAAGGCCATGAAGATCGCCCTGCGCTGGGTCAAGAACTACACCGAGCTGGACTTCCGCAGCCTTGGCTCCTACACCCGCGCCGACCTGGAGGCCATAGCCTCCACCCCCGACGCTTTCTAGCTTCTCAGTCACGTAGCCACGGGCGGGCCTTTCCCTGGCCCGCCCGTGGCTACACTGGCCAATGTCACACCTCGATTCATATCCCAGGGCCTGCGCCCGCTGTGCTACAATCGTTGTTGCCCACATCGGTTGAAGTCCATTGGAGGAATACCTGCCGTGAACCTGCGTATCCCCGGTCCTATACCGGTGCCAGAGGACATCCTCGGCGAGATGTCCAGGCCCATGATTAACCACCGTGGCCCTGAGTTCAAGGACTTGCTGTACCGGGTGACGGACCGGTTGAAGCAGGTGTTCGAGACCAGGGGTGACGTGTATATCCTGACCGCGTCAGGGACGGGCGCCATGGAGGCTGCCATCGTCAACACCCTGTCCCCTGGCGACAAGGTGCTATGTGCTACCGTGGGCGCCTTCGGCGACCGCTTCGCCGAGATAGCCACCCGGTACGGCGCCGACGTCCGCATCCTCAGCTTCACGCTGGGCACCGCCGTGGACGTGGACAGGCTGCGGGACGCCCTCAAGGCTGAGCCAGAATTCAAGGCAGTGCTGGTCACCCACAACGAGACCTCCACGGGCGTTACCAACGACCTCAAGGCCATCGCTCAGGTGGTCAAGGGCGAGTTCGACAAGCTGCTGCTGGTGGACGGCATCAGCAGTGTCTGCTCCATCCCTCTTTCCACCGACGCCTGGGGCTGCGACGTGGTGGCGACGGCCTCCCAGAAGGGCTGGATGCTGCCGCCCGGGCTGGCCTTCATCAGCTTCAGCCAGAGGGCCTGGCAAGCGCATGCCCAGGCCAGGATGCCCCGGTTCTACTTCGACATGGCCGAGTACAAGCACTACCTGGAGATAGGCCAGCCACCCTTCACGCCGGCCGTCTCGGTCTTCTTCGCCCTGGACCTGGCCCTGGACAAGATACTGAAGGAAGGCATGGGCAGCATCTTCGAGCGCCACGCCAGCATTGGCAAGCTGACCCGCGACGGCGTGAGGGCGCTGGGCCTGTCTATCCTGCCTGACGAGAAGGTAGCATCTAACACCGTCACCGCCGTCAAAGTCCCCGAGGGCGTGGACGCCCGCAAGCTGCTGGGCATCCTGCGGCAGGAGTACAGCGTGGAGCTGTCAGGCGGGCAGGCCAAGCTGAGCGGCAAGATATTCCGCATCGGCCACATGGGCTACTGCACGCCCCAGGACATCCAGGAAGTGATGGACGCCCTCAGGGCCGCCCTGCCCAGGGTCGGGTTCACGCCCTCTGGCGCGGATGCCAGCCGTCGCTGATTCCCTTCTGTTGGTCTCTCGGGGGGTGCTTATGGAAGTGCCAGTGCCAGAGATGCAGAAAGCCATGGCCAGGCTTCGGTTCCTGTTGGCCGCCATCAAGGGCAAGGAGCAAGAGCTGGAGAGCCTCAGCCAGCAGTTCCAGCGCCAGCTAAGCAGGGCACCCAACTATGCCATCCACGGCGGCAACTCCCTGGAAGCAACCCTCAGCATCATGAACGAGGTCCAGGAGCGCCTGGACAGCGTGGAGAAGATGCGCAGACACCTGGCCGCTATCAAAATGCGCGCCCAGGACGAGCTTCAGGCCCTGGAGCTTACCGAGAAGATCGAACACGCCAAGAGCGAGCTGGCGGCCCTGAAGGCCCGCCAGAAGACCGACGAACTGAGCAAGGAGATAGAGGGGCTGGAGCGGTTCATCAAGGAGGCCAGCATCCGCGCCGGGCAGGCCATAACCGGCAGGGCCTTCGAGGCCGGGGACAGGAACCCCCAGCGTCGCGGTGCGCCTGGGTCTTCCGAATAAAAAGCTTGCCCCGCAGCCTGTGTAGACCTGGTTGCGGGGCAAGCCTTTTTCCGACCTTCGGCAGGCCTACCATCTCTGATTTGCTGCGCCACGGCCCTGGACGACACGCTTTCCGGGTCCCTTTATAGCGTTTTTGAATTGCGCCTACGCGGCGATATGTGCAGGTGCGGGTCTGAGACCCGCACCTACGTTGCCCTGGGACAGGGGCCTGGCCATTCGTGGCATACGCTCGGCCTGATCGCTCTAAGGCGCAGAGCGCTGGCCCTAGCCCGCCGGCGCGGCCTCTGGCAACGGTGGCGCCGGGGAGTTGAAGAGCTCCCTGAGGGCATCCCCCTCCACCGACTCATTGGCCATCAGGTACTGCGCCACCTGTGTCAGCTTCGCCTTGTGCTCCTCCAGCAGCCGCCGCGCCTTCCGGTAGGCCTCGTCTATCAGCCGCTTCACCTCCTCGTCTATGGCCTCCGCCACACGGTCCGAGTAGTCCCGCTGCTCCGAGATCTCCTTCCCCAGGAACACCAACTCCTCCCGCTTCCCGAAGGTCCTCGGCCCCAGCCGCTCGCTCATCCCGTACCGCGTCACCATCGTCCGCGCCACCTGCGTCGCCTGCTCCATGTCGTTGCTGGCACCCGTGGTCACCTCGCTGAACACCACCTCCTCCGCAGCCCTCCCCCCCAGCGCCACCGCAAGCCGCGCCTCAAGCTGGTGCTTGGTCCACAGGTGGCGGTCCTCCTCGGGCAACGACAGGGTGTAGCCCCCCATGGCACCCCGGGACACGATGCTTATCTTGAAGGGCGGGTCCGCATGGGGCAGCAGGTGCCCCACCAGGGCATGCCCCGCCTCATGGAAGGCCGTCAACTCCTTCTCCCTGGGGCTTATCACCCGGCTCTTGCGCGCTGGCCCGGCTATCACCCGGTCTATGGACTCGGCAAACTCCTCGGCACCTATGGCCGTCTTCTTGCGCCGCGCCGCAAGAATGGCCGCCTCGTTCACCAGGTTGGCCAGGTCCGCACCGCTGAACCCCACCGTCTGGCGGGCCACACGCTCCAGGTCCACCTCGCTCCCCAAGGGCTTCCCCCGCACGTGCACCTTCAGTATCTCCTTGCGCCCCTTGATGTCCGGGTTGTCCAGCACCACCCGCCGGTCGAACCGCCCGGGCCTCAGTAGCGCAGGGTCCAGGATGTCCGGCCGGTTGGTGGCCGCAATGACTATCACGTTGGTGCTGGTGTCAAACCCGTCCATCTCCACCAGGATCTGGTTCAGGGTCTGCTCCCGCTCGTCGTGCCCTCCCCCAAGCCCTGCCCCACGGTGGCGCCCCACCGCGTCTATCTCGTCCACGAACACGATGCAGGGGGCGTTGCGCTTGGCCTGGTCGAAGAGGTCCCGCACACGGGAGGCCCCCACCCCCACGAACATCTCCACGAACTCCGAGCCGCTGATGGAGAAGAAGGGCACCCCCGCCTCCCCGGCCACCGCACGGGCCAGCAGGGTCTTGCCCGTCCCCGGTGGCCCCACCAGCAGCACCCCCTTGGGGATCCTGGCCCCAAGGCTCATGAAGCGCTCGGGGAACTTCAAGAACTCCACCACCTCCTGCAACTCCTCCTTGGCCTCGTCCACCCCCGCCACGTCGGCAAAGCTCACCGTGGGGCTGTTGCCGATGAACATGCGGGCGCGGCTGCGGCCAAAGCTGAAGGTCTGGTTGGTGTTGCCCTGGGCCTGGCGCATCATGAAAAGCAGGATGGCGCCGAAGAAGATCAGGGGCAGGAAGTTCAGCAGGATGGAGAAGATGTTGCCCAGCCCACCTGAGCCTTTCACCTTGATCTCCAGGTTGGAGGTCTTTGGGTCAACGCCAGCACGCTCCAGCACCTCCACGATGCTGGAGCCTTCCTCCTTGCGGGAGGTGAAGCTCTCCTGGCTGGTGGTGGTGATGGTGAGCTTGTCGCCGCTGACCTCGATGGAACTGAGCTCGCCTCTGGCGGCCATGGCGATGACCTGGGAGATGGGGATCTCCCTGGAGCCGCCGAAGGGTTCAGAGAACAGGGTGAAGAAGATGGCGATTACGGCGACGATGATGAGCAGGTAAATGAAGCTGTTGCGCATCCAACGGGGGTTCATCTCACCTCCG
>DAOUAM010000054.1:0-68179 GCA_034433305.1 Dehalococcoidia bacterium
TCCTCCCCTGGACACGGCGCTTGAGTATGGAGCCTTCGATGGCGCGGCACACGTCCGCGATGCTGACGCGCTCCTTCTGGAACTCCTCCGGGATGACAGTCAGGGTTACGCCGGCCGCCTTGCCAATGCCCAGCGCCAGGTGCCCTGCCCTGCGCCCCATGATGACAACGAGGTACCATCTGCTGGTGGTGCGGGAGTCCTCCATGAGGTTGCGCACCAGCTCGGTGCCCACGTGGCGGGCCGTCTCGAAGCCGAAGGTGGGCATGCCGCCCGGCAGAGGCAGGTCATTGTCTATGGTCTTGGGCACGTGGGCGACCCTGATTGCGCCATCAGCGGCCCTGGCCACCTCGGCAGCCGCGAAGGCCGTATCGTCGCCGCCGATGGTTATCAGGTGGGATATGTTGAGCTGCTGGAGCGAGCGCACCGTCCGGTCCAGCGACTCGCGGGTGGCCGTGGGGTTGGCCCTGGAGGTACGCAGCGTCGAGCCGCCCTGGAAGTGGATCCTGGACACGTCGGGAATGGCCATGAGCCGCATCATGTCCACGCGGCCGCGCATGAGGTGCTGGAAGCCATCGTAGAGGCCTATGACCTCAAAGCCCAGGTTGATGGCCTCGATGGTGGCGGAACTGATGGCACTATTGATTCCAGGCGCGGGGCCACCGCCCACCAGAATGCCAACGCGTTTCTGTCCCAGGACCATGACCCCTGCTCCAGTCCACGGGGATGAAGGCCACACTCTGGAAACGTTAGCGTGTGATGGCCCTGCCCGCATCACCTATACGGGTGAAGTCCTGGCTTCAAATGGAGTACCCGGCGTGGCCGGGCAGGCCCAGCAACGCCATGCGTAAGCCAGCCGCATCACCCGGCCTCCACGTCCCTTGCGGTCCGGGGATACAAGGCCATTATAGCACTGCCGGGCCGCGGCACAGCCCCCGTAGGGACTACGTTACCAGGGGCCAATCGGGCCGAGTACGATGCAGGCACCCATCTGCTACAATGGTGCGACCTGGGTACCGAGGTAAGACAATGGCCGGGCTTATAGCCCTGGTGGGCGGGGACGAGTTCGGGCCAGGGTGCCTGGACATGGACCGGGCGCTGCTGGAGGCCACGGGTGTCAGGCAGCCGCTGGTGCTGGTGCTGCCCACCGCCGCCGCCCACGAAGGCTCCTCCATCGCCGCGGCTAACGGCGTGGAACACTTCACCAAGCTGGGCGCCAGGGCCGCGCCGCTCATGGTGCTGGACAGGACGCAGGCCAACGACCCCAGACTTGCCGCCCAGGTGGACACAGCCGATGTCATTTACCTGACGGGAGGCAACCCTACCCATCTCCTGGAGACGCTGCGGGACTCCCACCTGCTAAGCAGGCTGAAGCGGGCCATCGAGGGCAGGGCTGTGCTGGCAGGCTCCAGCGCGGGCGCCATGGTGCTAGGCTCATGGATGCGCTACCGGACATGGGGCCTGGCGCTGGGCATAGCCGGCGACATCGCCGTGCTGCCTCACCATGAGCGGGCCGAGCCAGGCCGAGTCCTTTCGGACCTTGCGGCGTCGGCGCCGGAGGGCATCACGGTGCTGGGCATTGACGCCGAGACGGGCTGCCTGGGCCTGGGCCGCCAGTGGAAGGTGCTGGGCGCCGGCCAGGTGACGCTCTACCAGGGCGACCGATGGGAGCGCTTCTCCGCGGGCGCTTCCCTGACGCTGGGCGCAGCCTCGTAACAAAGGTGGGGCGGTCCCCGGGAGTGCCCTGGGGCCTCAGCGTCACACGAGCTTGACGATGCGCTCCCTGTTGTGGATGCGCTCGACGATGCGGCCGTTTATGAGGTGCTCGGTTATGATCTCCTCCACGTCATCGGGGGAAGCCACGTACCAGGTGCCTCCGAGGTTGGGGCCAGGCCCGTACACGATGACGTTGCCCTGGTGAGTAGCGCAGAGCCGGTGCTGGCTGGTGCAGCCGACGTTGGATATGAGCACCTTCTGGGCCAGGTTGTGCTTCACCAGTAGCTCGTTGAACTTCTGGCGTATCTGGCGGCCTCCCTTGTCGCCGCAGTGGCGCTTGTCGGCTGCGCCTTCGCTGTTGGTGCATACCAGCACGTGGGCGATAAACTCGGGCATAGTACTCTCCCTCCTGCTCGCGCCGCGTCGCTGGCACCCGGCGCGATTGTGGCAGCTATTGTAGCAGGGGCCTGTAGGCCCAACAATACCCACGTTGACACGACGACGCTCTCTCATTACACTTCCCATGCCATAATTCGGGACACGGGCCGGCTATAGATGACCACTTCCAGCAACAGGGCCACGGGCGCCGGGGGCAATCTCCGGGAGGTAGCCCTGCTGTTCCTGCGGCTTGGCTTCACCGCCTTCGGAGGGCCTGCGGCCCACATTGCCATGATGCGCCAGGAGGTCGTGCACCGCCGCAAGTGGCTGGGCGACCAGGACTTCCTGGACCTGCTGGGGGCAACAAACCTGATACCAGGGCCTAACTCCACGGAGATGGCCATTCACCTGGGCTACAGGCGGGCCGGCTGGCCCGGCCTCCTGGCCGGCGGCGCCCTGTTCATCCTCCCGGCCATGCTCCTGGTGCTGGGCTTCGCGTGGGCCTACGTGAGGTACGGCTCCACACCCCAGGTGGAGTGGCTGCTCTACGGGGTCAAGCCCGTCATTATCGCTATCGTCGTGCACGCCCTGTGGGGGTTGAGCAGGACAGCCATCAAAGGCCTGCTGACGGCGCTGGTGGGCGCGGCAGTGCTGGCGCTCTATCTCCTCGGCTTCAATGAGCTTGCGCTGCTCTTCGGAGGTGGCGCGGTGGTGCTGGCGGTGAAGCAGGGCTGGCAACTGAGGCAGCGTGCCGCGTCCATGGGGCTGCTGGCCCTGCCTGCCACTGCCCTGCCGGGCCTGGCCGCCGCGGCCGCCGTCCCCTTCAGCATGGCTACCCTGTTCCTCAACTTTCTCAAGGTAGGCTCGGTGCTTTATGGCAGCGGCTACGTGCTGCTGGCCTTCCTGCGCTCTGACTTCGTGGAGAGGCTTGGCTGGCTGACCGACCAGCAGCTTATAGACACCATAGCCGTGGGCCAGTTCACGCCCGGGCCGGTGTTCACCACGGCCACCTTCGTGGGGTACCTGGTCGGCGGCTGGCCTGGGGCCATCGTGGCCACTGTGGGCATATTCCTGCCTGCCTTCGTCTTTGTCGGCCTGCTGACGCGGGTCATGCACCTGGCGCGACGCTCGGGGCCAGTGGGCGCCTTCCTGGACGGCGTTAATGTCGCCGCCCTGGGCCTGATGGCCGCTGTGTCCTATCAGCTCGGGCGCGCCGCCCTGGTGGACCCCTTCACCGTCGCCCTTGGCCTGGTTGCCCTGCTCATTATGGTGCGGGCCAGGCTGAACTCCGCCTGGCTGGTGCTGGGCGGAGGCGTCCTGGGGATTGCTTACAAGCTGGCGGTCGCCTGAGCCGGGCATCCTGGGCCATGGCAACCCATTGCGAGGGACGCGGCCGTGACTGCGCTGGCGGCCAAGGGCTATTTAACGCTGGGCATGACAGCTTCCCTGACCGGCAGGTACGCCGCACTGGGAGCGCAGGCCCTGGCGGGAGTCCAGGCCTGGGCCAAGGACGCCAACAACGCCGGCGGCGTCCTGGTGCCTGAACTGGGCCGGCGGCTGCCGGTGCGGCTGCTGCATCGCGACGACGAGAGCGACGCTGGCCGCTGCCGGGCGCTGTACGAGGAGCTGCTGAGAGAGGGCGTGGACATCCTGCTTGGCCCCTACTCCAGCGGGCTGGCCCTGGCCGCGGCGGAGGTGGCGGCGAGGCAGAGGCGCGTCCTGTGGGACCACGGCGGGGCGCTGGACGCCATACGCGACGCTGGCACCGGGTGGGCCATCGGCGTCCTGACGCCTGCCAGCAGGTACTTCCACGGCGTCATAGACATGCTGCTGGAGACCTCGGGCGAAGCGTCCCGTCTCAGCGTGGCCATCGTGCATTCTACGGCGGGCGCCTTTCCCAGGGCCGTGGCTTCAGGTGCCGAGGCGCACTGCCGGGCGAGGGGGCTGAGCGCCATCCATGTCCACCGCTTCAGGCAGGCCGACGCGGCGAGCCTGAGCACCGTCGTCGCCGAATTCGAGCGCACTCGGCCCGACGCAGTGCTGGCGGTCGGCCGGATGGAGGACGACATCGCGCTGGCGCGGCAGGTGAGGACGGCGAGCGCCAGCATCATGGCCTTCGGGCTGGTGGCTGCCACGCTCCCGCTCTTCAGGGATGCGCTGGGCGACGCCGCCGACGGCTTCCTGGGGCCGAGCCAGTGGGAGCCTGGCGTCCCCATTACGCCCGACTATGGGCCTTCAACAGCCGAGGCCCTGGCCAGCATGCGGCGGCACTGGCCCGGCGAGCTGGGCTACCCCATGGCCCAGGCCTACGCCGCCTGCCTGGTGGCCCAGCGCTGCATGGAGGCGGCGGGCACGCTGGAGGACGCGGCGCTGCGGCGGACCGCGGGGACGCTGGACTTCACCACCTTCTATGGCCGCTTCAGGATGGACCCGGCCACGGGCGCGCAGGTTGGGCACCAGATGCCCGTTGTCCAGTGGCAGCGGGGCCAGAAGGTGGTGGTCTGGCCGCCGGAGGTGCGCCAGGGGACGTTCCGACCCGGCCTGCCTCACATCTGATATGCTAACGCTGACGTTCCAGAGGAGCTTGCCTATGCGGTTGAAGGGTAAAGTAGCGCTGATAACAGGCGCAGGCTCGGGCATCGGGCGCGCCACGGCGGTGCTGTTCGCCAGGGAAGGCGCCAGGCTGGCCCTGGCCGACCTGAGCGAAGCGCCAGTCCTGGGGACAGCAGAGCAGGTCAAGGCCAGCGGCGGCGAAGCCGTCATAGCCACCGGCGACGTCTCCAGCAGCGCCGACGCCCAGCGCATGGTCAGGGCAGCAGTAGATGCCTACGGGCGGCTGGACATCCTGGTCAACAGCGCCGGCGTGTCGGGGCGCAACGCCCTGCCCCCAGGCGCCTCGCCCGAGGAGGTCTGGGACAGGGTCATGGACGTCAACCTCAAGGGCACCTACCTGGTGTCCTGGTACGCGGTGCCGGAGATGGAGCGCTCGGGCGGCGGCTCCATCATCAACCTGGCGTCCATCATGGGGCTGGTGGGCTACCCGGTGGGCATGGGAGGCGGCTTCAACCCCTATGTGCCGTCCAAGGGCGGCGTGGTCCAGTTCACCAGGAACCTGGCCATAGACTGCGCCAGGAAGAACATCCGCGTGAACTGCATATGCCCGGGCTACGTGGAGACCAACCTCACCCGGGGCCTGACCAGCGACCCGCAGACCAGGGCGCGGCTGGAGGAGCGGCACCCCATGGGCAGGCTGGGCAGGCCCGAGGAGATAGCCTACGCCGCGCTATTCCTGGCCTCGGACGAGTCCTCCTTCGTCACCGGCGCGCCGCTCATCGTGGACGGGGGCTATACGGCCCAGTAGGGGCGCTGCGTGCAACGCACGCTACTGGGCGGGAGCAGCAGGCGAGGCTGTCAGCACCAGCACCTGGCCCTTCCACACCTCGCGGGCTATGCCCTCCAGCTCCTCCCGCCCCGGACGGTCCACCTGGAGGACGCGGCCCAGCAGCCTGTCGCCGAAGCCCTGGACGTACTGGCACCGCTCCCTGAAGGCCCTCAGGGTGTGGCGCTCGCCGCCCAGCAGCAGGTAGTCCAGCTGCCGCTCGTAAGGCCCAAGGACGCGCCTGGTGACCCCGCAGGCGTCGTCGAACAGTTCGCGCACCTGGCCCTCCCGGATGCGCTCGAAGCGGCGCTGGGACTGCCCGCCGGCCTTATGGCGGCCCTTGACGAAGCGCGAGCCGGTCCTGGAGGCCAGCAGCACGTCGCCCCGCAGCACGCCCACGGCGTACCGGCCCAGCCGCAGCAGGACGACGCCCACCAGCAAGTCGCGGCCCAGCATCTCCACCAGCGGCGTCACGCTGGCCCCTTCGCTAGCCTGGTCCCGCGCCACCGGGAAGGGCGGCACGATGGCTATGGCGCTAGCGTCGCCCCAGAAGGCCACGAGTCCCGTGGCCGAGTCCCTGACATGCTCGGCGATGCTGGCAAGCTCGGCCCCGTGAGCGGGCGCAGGGGCAAGCCGGCTGCTGGCGGCCTCCTCCAGCGACGCGAGCGTAAGGTATGCCGTGTGCCGGTACTCCGCCGACGCGCCTATTTCCGATAGCAACCGCAGCAGCCGGGGCTTGCTGGCCCAGTAGCGCTGGCTGACCTGGAACATGCTGACTCAGCGGCCGTTGGAAAGGCCCATAAAGTAGTCGTAGCGCCGGCTGGACTGCTCCACGATGCGCTCCACGTCCTCCTCCAGCAGATAGCGCTGGCGCACCAGGGCCTCGGCGGCCTCCTGGACACGCCGCAGGTAGTCGTCCCTGGAGGTATAACGCTCCTCGATGGAAAGCCGCGGGTCGCCCGAGGCCAGCCTTGCGGCGCGGGTGGGCGGGAAGGGCAGCGTCCAGCCCGCCAGGCCGCCCGTTATGCCGATGAACAGGCCCGGGTTGCCGATGCTGGGGTGGCGCAGGTTCCAGCCTGTGTAGGTCGCCAGGGGCACGCTGACGTCCGGCAACCGTATGCCCGCCACCTCGTTGCAGTCCTCGCCCACGTCCGACACCAGGGCCGGGTACTCCTCCCCCTCCATGGCCGGCAGGCGCACCGTCCGGCCCAGGGGCAGCTCGGGGCCGTAGTCCAGCCGCATGGCCCGCGTCACCTGGGACGGCACGCGGACGCCTGGCAGCCTGGCGAAGCGCTCCAGCAGCGTCCTGGACTCCACCGCCGTGCCGTCGGACAGCCTGGGATGGCGGCTGGGAGGCGGTGGCTCGCCAGTGGTCACCCAGAGGTCCAGGTTCTCCAGCGCCGCCCGCAGCAAGGGAGTGTAGTCCACGCTGTTGAAGGGCAACTGGCCCCGGGCGCCGTCCAGGGGCCTGACCTCCAGCGGCGGGAAGACGCCGGCGCCGTGCTGCGTGCCAGCGAAGTGGTAGCGCCGGACGCCGGCCGACTCGGGCGCGTCGCCCATGGCCTCCAGGTCGGTGTGGATGAGGGCCGCATCGCCCCGCCAGTACTCGGCGGAGGTATTGGTGAACATGATCCTGGGGACCTTGCCCCTCTCCTCCAGGCGGGCCAGCAGCGAGCCTTTCTGCCCGGTGACCGGGTCGGTCTGCTCCACGTCGGTGAAGGGGAAAAGCTCGGGGATGATGTAGCACACGTCCTTGGACGGCTGGCCGAAGCGCAGGTTGAACTCGCCGCGCATGCCGCCGGCGACGTGGGGTATGATGCCGTCCAGGGCCATGCGCCCATCCTCGTCCTCGTTGAGGCCCAGGTGGATAAGCTGCCGCAGGAAGCGCCCGCTCTGGGAGGCGCCGAAGGCGTAGGCGTACTGAATGTCGCCGGCGCAGGGGTTGCCCACATCCGCTGGGGCGTACTTCAGGAAGGACACGATGTCCCTGACGGCGGCGAAGCCCAGGCCCACCACCTTGCTGCCCTTCGTCTCGTAGATAAGCTGGTAAATCTTACCTGGCTCGAACCCGGACTTCAGGTGGACGTGGCAGGGGTCAGGCTCCACCTGCTCGTCCTCGACGCGCACGAAGGCCCATTTGTCGCGGCTGATGGCCGTGGCCGGGCTGTTGGGATGGTCCCTGACCAGTAGCACGGCGCTGGGGTCGTTGGGGTCCGCCGGCGGGTGAGGCAGGTGCTGCCTGTCGGCCAGCAGGAAGACGCCGGTCGGCTCGTTGGCCTGGAATTGGCACAGGATGCGGCCCCTCAGCGGGCTTCCATCGGGGGCCAGCGCCTCGGGCGCGTCCAGGCCCATCAGCCCCGGCGTGGGCGGCACGTCGGCCTGCCAGCCGCACCAGACGACGGTGTAGCCCTGGCGCATGAGGAAGCCGTTCCCCGGCTCCAGCGGCGCCGCCGGGTCCAGGCCACGCTCGGCGCTGTTGAAGCTGTAGAGCACCGTCTTGCGGCCACGGTTCACCACGTCAAACAGGATGCGATGGCGCCCTGCCCCACGGTCGGCGGGCTGGAGCATGGCGAAGTGGGCGGAGAACCGGACCAGCCCGCGGGGGTCTCTCGGGGCAAGCCCTATGTCGGTGATGGCGACATTGCGCGAGTCCAGGGGGTCCACGGCGAAGTAGGCCCGGCCTTCCACCAGGTCGTAGGCGCCGACCTCGCCGAACCGCTGCCCTCCGACAAAGGGCCTCCGGCTGATCACTTCCAACCTTGCAACTGCCATACGCTACCTCCTGCTCCAGGCTCGCGGGTCGCCCTGCGGCAAAGAGATTCTACCACCACGGGGCAACCCCTGGCGGGCGCCAGGTCTGCATTGCCGTGTTGACGTGGCCTGCGCCAGCGCCTACACTGCGATTACAGGAGGCCTCATGAGCGTTACCGCGGTCAGGCTGCAGGATGCAGAGCCACCGCTGGTGCTGGCCCTGGACGCCGGCAGTTCCTCGGTGCGCGCCCTGCTCTACGACGCCGGCGCCCGCCGAGTAGAGGGTGTCGAGGCTCGCCTGGACCATTCCATCCACACCGATGCCCACGGCACCGCTGAAGAGTACCCGCAGCACCTGCTGGACGCCTTTTCGCAGGTTATAGACGGTGCACTGGCCAGAGCTGGAGCGCTGGCCCAGCGCATCGCCGCCGTGGGGCTGGACACCTACGCCAGCAGCGTGCTGGGCCTGGACCGGGAGGGCAACCCTGCAACGCCCATCTACACCTACGCCGATAGCCGCCCGGCATCGGACGTGGAGCGATTGCGCCGCGAGCTGGACGTGGCGGCGGTACACCAGCGGACGGGCTGCCCCCAGCATACCGCCTACCTGCCGGGGCGCTTCCTGTGGCTCCGGCGGACGCAGCCGGACGTGTACCGGCGGGTAAGCAGGTGGGTGGACATCGGGACGTTCCTTTACCAGCAGTGGTCCGGCAGGGATGACTTGCCCATGGGCCTGTCCATGGCGTCCTGGACCGGGCTGCTGGACAGGCACAGGCTTATGTGGGACGAGGAGCTTCTTGGGCACCTGGGCGTGTCCCGAGAGGTGCTGCCGCCGCTTGCGGACTACAGCCAGCCGGTGGAGGGCCTGGCGGGGCCGTGGGCAAGCCGCTGGAAGGCGCTGAAGGACGTGCCCTTCTTCCTGTCCATCGGCGATGGCGCGTCGGCCAACGTGGGCAGCGGCTGCGTGGGGCCTGGCAGGGTGTCCCTCACCATGGGCACCACCTGCGCCATGCGAGCAGTCCTCCAGCGGGAGCCGGAAAGCCTGCCGGCGGCGCTGTGGAGCTACAAGGTCGACCGGGGCCACCCGCTGGTGGGCAGGGCGCTGAGCGAGGGGGGCAACGTCTTCGCCTGGTTGACGGGCCTGCTCAGGCTGGCGGAGCCTCCCGACCTGGACCAGCAGCTTGGCCGGCTGCCCCCCGACGGCCATGGGCTGACGGTCCTGCCCTTCCTCCTGGGGGAGCGCAGCCCCGGCTGGAGGTCCGACGCCAGGGCCGCCATCGTCGGGCTGCGGGCGTCCACGACCCCGCTGGAAGTCCTCCAGGCGGGCATGGAGGCGGTGGCGTACCGCTGCGGGCTCGTGGCCAGGGCGCTGGGGCCGCTGGTCGCCAGCGATTACCAGCTCATCGCCAGCGGCGGCGCGCTGCTGAGGTCACCCTACTGGCTCCAGGTCTTCGCCGATGTGCTGGACCACCCCATTACCGCCTCCGCCGAGCCGGAAGGCACCAGCAGGGGCACGGCCATCCTGGCATTGAAGGCCCTGGGCAAGATAGACAGCCTGGACGCCATCCCATCGGCCCTTGGCGAGACCTGCTTCCCCGATGGGACGCGGGCGGAGATATACCGCGCCGCCCAGGAGCGCCAGGCCCAGCTTTACCAACTGCTGCTGGAGTCCAGCAGCGGCTCCAGGGCCTCATAGGGTAATGGGAGTGCCGCGTGGTATTATACTTTCAACCAGGACACTACCAGACAGGAAGGGCAGGAAAATGCGCATCGCTATCGGCGGCGACCACTGGGGCCTGGAGCTAAAGTCCAGGCTCATACAGCACCTGGAGAAGCTTGGTCACGAGGTGCTGGACGCGGGGGCCTACACCCACGACCCGACAGACGACTACCCGGACTTCGCCAGGGCCGTTGCCGAGCGGCTGGTGGCCGGCCAGGCCGACCGCGGCATAGTGGTCTGCGGCAGCGGCGTCGGCGCCTGCATCGCCGCCAACAAGGTCCGGGGCGTGCGAGCGGGCATCTGCCACGACACCTACTCGGCCCACCAGGGCGTCGAGCACGACGACATGAACGTGCTATGCATGGGCTCGCGCATCGTGGGCGAGGAGCTGGCCAAGGAGATTGTTAACGCCTTCGTCTCGGCCAGCTTCACCGGCGAGGCCCGCCACCTCCGGCGGCTGCAAAAGGTCAAGGCCATCGAGGACAGCGGCATAGGCGCGGCAAGCCGGGCGACGGGCTAGACAGGGGACAGGCCCTGTTAGAGGGTGTGTGAGAAACCTTGTTCTGGCCCTTACCGGGAGACATGGGGACGTGATGCAATTGATGCTGGGCTGGTATGCGGGCAAGGCCAGCCCCCTCTCTGACTCTCCCCCATAGGGGGCGAGGACCCTCCCTTCCCCCTGTGGGGGAAGGCCAGGAAGGGGGCCAAAGCGCCTTGCCTTGACAAAGTCTCAGCCCTGCGGGGAACGAGTTCCCACACACCCTCTTATACCGGGCCTGCGCCAGCCGTCGCCGGACAGGCTGGCCCTGCGAGGCGGCTTGGCAACACCCCCCCACAGGTACTGGGCCGCTCCGGTCGGGGTAGCCACAAGTCAGCCTAGCGACTGAGCGCCTCCCTGACGTCCTTCATGGCCTCGGGTGTGCGTCTGGCCCTCCTGGGCCGCGCCCAGATGGGCGTGTTCTCGACTTCCGGCACCGTCTTGAGGGATACCAGCACCGGGCCTGCCGAGCTCATGATGGCGTCAATGTTGCCGGCCAACTCCTCCAGGTCGTCGAACTCGAAGGCGGAGGCATAGCCACAGGCCTCGGCCATGGAGGCGAAGCTGTAGCCGCCGGCGTTGGGCACGGGCTGGCCGCCGGTGACGGCGTACACGCCGTTGTCCAGGACGAAGTGGTACAGGTTGGCAGGCGCTTTGCCGGCGATGGTGACCAGGGCACCCAGGTTCATCAGCAGGCTGCCGTCGCCGTCCACGACGATGACCTTCCGCTCCGGGCGGGCGAGGCAGATTCCCAGCGCCACCGAGGACGCCTTGCCCATGGCGCCGCTGATGGGCAGGTCCAGGGACTCCTCGCGGCTAACGTCGCGCCAGCCGCGGCCGCCTGTCATGGTGGGCAGCACCACGGCCTCACCGCGGCGCTCCTCCAGCAATCGCAGCGCATCGGTCATGGTAATCATGGCTAGACATACTCCGCGCCCATCAGGCACACCACGGGACGCTGGGTGCGCTCGGCCTCCTCGAAGGCCGTGGAGATGCGCTCCACGTCCTCGTCCGTCTCCACCAGGTAGTAGTTGATGCCCCAGGCATGCAGGACTGGCTCGGTGAAGCGCGCCGCCGAGTCAGGGGTCAAGCCGTGGCGCGTCCAGCCCCTGTAGCCAATCATCATCACCACCGGCAGGTTGATATCCAGGGCCAGGCCGCGAATGGAGTCGCCCGACTCGAACATGCCGGTGTTCTGGATGAGGATGACCGGCTTCTTGCCGCCGACCCACAGGCCCGCGGCAATGGCCATGCTCTCGCCCTCCCTGCACACAGGGACCAGGTCCAGACTCGGGTCTGCCACCATCTGCTGGTACATGAAGTTGGTCTCGCTGTCAGGAAGCCAGACCACGTGGGTGACGCCGTTTTTGCGAAGCTGGTCAAGAATGGCCTTGGGTGTCAAAGACAGCTCCGGCATGCCACGCCCTCCTCTAGCACCGGCTGGGTTTGGAATGGCGACATTATATGTCCTTGCAGTGGGGTGGTCAATCGAGGGAAGTCACCGCCACTGCTCGGCGCTGTCTTGGGGCTGGTAGCCAATGGCTTCCTGGGCGTCGCCGATGTCCCAGAACCGCCACCTGTTGTTGGAGACGCCGTAGAAAATGGCGAAGCGCAGGTCATCGGGTGCCTCGATGCAGCGCTCCACCAGGTGGGCCAGGTCCCGGTGGGTGAGCAGCGTGGCGAAGTGGCGCTGGACCAGCGGCCGGCTCTGCCGGTTCAGGGTGCCGATGCGCAGGCAGATGACAGATAGCCCGTGCTGGTCCGAGTAGAACCGGCCCGCGGCCTCGCCCAAGGCCTTGCCTATGCCGTAGGGGCCGTCGGGCCGTATGGGCATGCGCGTCGTGATGAGGGGGACCTTGCGGGGGTCAAGCCCCTGGTAGTTGCCAGCCACGATGGCCGAGTAGGGGTAGTCGTTCTCGTACATACCCGTGACGTGGTTGGAGCTGGCAAAGATTACGCGCTTCACTCCGGCCCTCCTGGCCGCCTCCAAGGCGTTATAGGTGCAGGCGATGTTGTTGCGGTATACCACCTCCCAGGGGCTGTTCTGGTCGGGGTTGGAGGCCAGGTCAATGACCACGTCCTTGCCTTGAAAGGCGGGCAGTAGCGCCTGGAGGTCCGTGGTGTCGGCCACCAGCGAATCGAAGCCCTGCACAGGCTTGATGTCCACGCCGCTCAGGGCGTACTTCTCGGCCAGCGCCGCGCGAAGCACACCGCCGACGAGGCCGGCCGCACCGGTTATCAACACATTCTTCATGGTTGGCATAGCATCTGGACTCCCGAAGGTGTTTTCTGGCAGGTGGGATTATACCACCAGGCCCTCCCCTTCAGACTGGCATGACTGGCCGCCATCGCCTGCCCGCGCCCGTGCACCTGTGCCCAGGATATCCTCAAATACCTTGCTTAGAAAAGTGAAGCGCCGTATAATTAGCGTTGCTCGCGGTGCCGCTGTCCCTTTTTCGCACCGGAGGCAGTCCATCCCCGGAACTATCGGACGCTTCCGGCCGGCAGTCGCGGAGGGTGCCGCTCCTCCAGCTCGATCCAGCTCCCTTGATGAACGGGTCTTCGGTCTCATAACTCTTGACTTTGCCCCTGGAGGTTGTTTTATGCAGGCTTATTGTCTCAAGTGTCGTGACCATCGCGAAATCCAGAACGCCCAGCCCATCACGCTGAAGAACGGCAGGCCGGCCACCCGTGGCACCTGCTCCAAGTGCGGCTCCCCGGTGTTCCGAATCGGCAAGGCCTGATGCCTGGCCGGTTAGCACCTCGCCCGCCACGCGGCAGCGGGCACCATGGCTTGCAGGGCCAGCGGCAGTGCGTGCATCCCTTCTCCCGCTTGAAGCCCCGGCATTGCCAGAGTCAAGCACCCTCAGGGCCTTGCCTACCCACGCCGCGTACTTCCAGGGGCAGGGCCGGCTTATAAGTCTGTCAGCGCGACAGTCCGGGGTGTAGCGTCCAACGCTCCGGACTGTCGCAGGACAGCCTGCCCCAAGCGTCTCAGGCTGGCGTGCATGTGCCCCTGGCCAGGTCGAAGTAGTGTTCGCGCCTGCCATCGCCGCCCATGAGAATGACCACGCAGGAAGGCTCTCCCCCTTCGGCCCATTGCCGATGAATGTTCCTGGGCGAGTCATACCAGTACCCCAGGTCACCCTTCTCGATGTGATGGTCTGAGAAGACCGTTAGCCTGGCACGCTGCGGGTCGCTGCCGTCGTCCTCCCGCGTCCAGACAGTGAACCTCTCCCGGCCTGAGATGCCACACTCCACACCCCAGCGGTGATGACTGTGGACCGGCGTCGGCTGGCCGGATGCAAACCGGGCCACTATCAGGCGAAAGCGGCCCGCCGGGTCAACGTGCAGGACGCGCCCCGGCAAGCCCTGGCTCCCGGACGACGGCTCTCCCTGAAGCGTCAGGTCGCCACCCTCAGCGACAAGTCGTTGTAGAAAAGGCCCCATGGCCCAGACACCCTCTGGCGTCCCACCTTTCTCCTTCAGGACCCTGTCCACCTCGGCGACAAACTCTGCGACCCTGTACATGGGAGTCCTCCTTGCCCTGGTACATACCTTCCTGGCCTCTGTGGATAAACTACATGCACGCACCCGGAAGGTCAACACGGGCACGCCAGAGTCCTGGCCAGGCGGCCAGAGCGTCGTGGCCACGGAGTGGCTTACGTCCACTGATAGGGCCGGCCCATCCAGCTTCAGGCAGGCGCTGGGCCGTCCGATGCCCTGGGAAGCCAGTGAAGAAGGCACCAGGCGCCGCCGGCCAGGGCAGGCACCAGGCCCCAGAACACGGCGAAGAGACCCAGCATCAGGCGGGATGCGTCCGGCCCAACAGTGCCGCTGACAGACCAGGCCATGATGCGGGCCAGCAGCGCCACGCCCAGGAGGTGCGCCAGGAATGCCCCCGCGCCCAGGCCGGCCAGCCACGCCAGCCGTTGCAGCGGCCCCAGGCCCACCCAGGCCAGCACCAGCACGGCCAGCAGCACAAGCCCGTAGTGCAGGGCCAGGCCATCGAAGGAGATGGGCACACTGCCAGGCGGCGACGCAATGAGGAACTTGGGGCCGACGGCCCTGAGAGAAACCTCCGCTGGCAGCAGCGGCCGGGCCAGCGTCACCAGCGCCCTGTTGTAAGGCCCCGCCACGCTGGGCCAGAGCACGGCCAGCAGCAGGAGCGCCACCAGGGCGCGAAGGCCGAAGTAGAGCAGCCTAGCGGTGCCAGGCAATTCCGACGCGCTCCGTCCACCACAGCCACAGGCCAATGGCCACAACGACGATGGCCGTCTGCCACACCAGCAGATGGGCCACCGAAAGGTACCTGGGGAAGGTGGAGCCTATCCAGAACAGGGTGGCAATGCGGACCAGGTTGACGAGGGTAAGCACAACGACGCCCAGCAGTACGCCGCCGGCCCTGGCCTTCAGCGACGCGGGACAGGCCAGCACCGCGCCGGCGAACAGCACCATGGGGCCGATGGCCGTACACTCGGCCACGATGCTGACCGCGAAGCCCGGCGAGTACACCACCACCCCATCGGCGCTGGTGGACGCGCCCAGCAGGTCCAGGAGGCGGCTCGCCCACGCGGCGTTCCAGCGCTGCAGGGCCAGCAGCCAGGACTGGCCCACCGCACCATAGTACAGCCCCACGGCCAGCGCGAGGCTGCCCGCCAGCGCCAGCGTCATCCTGGCCACGATGGTCCTGCTCATGGGAGTTGGCCCTGATTGACACTCTTCACGAAGGTCATTACAATCTGGCTTCCGGGCACCGCCGACGCCGTCCAAGCTGAGTGTCCTCACGAGGCTCATGCGCGCCCCTCTCCTCGTACGGGACTTGCCCGGGGCGCGTACCCACACTACCGCCTCTCGGACATCTGCCCCTGTGCAGGGGCTTTCACAAGGTAAGCTAAACAGCTAAACTCAGAGTGACACCAGTGTAATCCCACGCACGCAAGAGACCTGCCATGAAAAGCTATGAGATCAGAGAGTCCTTCCTGCGCTTCTTCGAAAGCAAGGGCCACCTGAGGGTGCCCAGCTCCTCGCTGATTCCCGTGGGCGACCCCACGCTGCTCCTGACCAACGCGGGCATGGTGCAGTTCAAGCCCTACTTCGCTGGAGAGGCGAAGCCTCCCAGGCGTCGCCTCACCTCGGTCCAGAAGTCCTTCAGGACGGTGGACATTGACGAGGTGGGAGACTCCACTCACCTGACACTCTTCGAGATGCTGGGCAACTTCAGCATTGGCGACTACTTCAAGAAGGACGCCATAGCCTTCGCCCTGGAGTACGTGACCCGCGTGCTGGGGCTGCCCAGAGAGCGCTTCTCCATGACCGTCCACCACAGCGACGACGAAGCGTTCAACCTCTGGCGCCAGCAGGGCATTCCGGCGGAGCGCATCTACCGGTTCGGGGACAAGGACAACTGGTGGGGGCCTGCCGGCCTGGAAGGCCCCACCGGCCCGTGCAGCGAGCTACACTACGACTTCGGTGCTGGCAGGGGATGCCGCCAGCCCAACTGCGGCCCCAACTGCGCTAATCCCATGGACGAGGAGGGCCACCGCTGCAACAGGTTCGTGGAGCTGTGGAACCTGGTGTTCATGCAGTTCTACCACCACCTGGACGGCCACCGCACACCACTGCCGGCGCCCAGCGTGGACACAGGCATGGGCCTGGAGCGCGCCTCCGTGGTCATGCAGGACGTGGACACCATTTACAAGACGGACCTCTTCACTCCGCTCATCGGCAAGGTGGAGCAGCTCACGGGCCGGCGCTACGGCGACAACCTGGAGTCCGACTATGCCATGCACGTGGTGTCGGAGCATGGGCGCAGCGCTTCTTTCCTGATAGCTGATGGCGTCGTGCCGGGCAACGAGGGGCGCGGCTACGTCCTGCGCCGGGTAGTCCGCCGGGCCATCCGCTTCGGCAGGCGCCTGGGGCTGGAAAGGGCCTTCCTGGGCGACATCGCCAGCGTCGTCATTGACAACATGGGCGAGTACTACCCGGAGCTACGCAACCACCGGGACTTCATCCTCACCGTGCTGAAGCTGGAGGAGGACAGGTTCCAGCAGGCCTTCCAGCACGGCTACTCCATCCTCCTGGACGAGCTGGAGGGCAAGGCGACGCTGCCCGGCGAGGTGGTGTTCCGCCTGTGGGACACCTACGGCTTCCCGGTGGAGATGACCCAGGAGATAGCCCGCGAGAAGGGCGTGGAAGTGGACGTGGCCGGCTTCCAGCGGGAGATGGAGGCGCAGCGGGAGCGCGCCAGGGCCACGGCCCAGTTTGGCGGCGACAGGGCCAGGGTGCGCGTGTACGAGGGCCTTGGCATCGGCGCCACCAGGTTCCTGGGCTACGAGCGCCTCAGCGGCTCCTCGGTGGTCGTTGGCCTCATTTCCGGCAACCAGGCCGTCAGCCAGGTCTCCCAGGGGCAGGAGGTGGAGGTCGTGCTGGTGGAGACGCCCTTCTACCCCGAGGGCGGCGGCCAGGTGGGCGACGCCGGCGAGATCGCAGGCCCACGTGGCAAGGTAGCCGTCCGCGATACGCAGATGGTGCTGCCCGACCTCATCGTCCACTTCGGCACGGTAGCCCAGGGCACTCTTTCCCTGGGCGACACGGTGGACGCCTACGTGGACCCGGTGCGGCGAGAGGACACGGCCCGCAACCATACGGCGACGCACCTCATCCACGCCGCGCTGCGGCAGGTGCTGGGGCCTCACGTGCGCCAGGCAGGCTCGCTAGTGGCCCCGGACAGGCTGCGCTTCGACTTCACCCACGTCAAGCCCATGACGGAGCAGGAAATCTGGGACGTAGAGTGGCTGGTCAACGAGAAGATACGGCAGAACGCCAGGGTCACCAAGAGCGAGGATACCTACAGCGAGGCCATTCGACGGGGCGCGCTGGCCTTCTTCGGCGACAAGTACGGCGACAAGGTGCGGCTGGTGGAGATAGCCAACGGCGCCACCTTCAGCTTCGAGGTGTGCGGCGGCACCCACGTGGACCGCACCGGCGAGCTTGGCGCGGTGTACATCCTGGGCGAGTCCAGCATAGGCGCCGGCGTGCGCAGGCTGGAGGCCGTCAGTGGCAGGGCCGCTGAAAGGCTCGTCTGGGAGCGGCTCCGCCGGGAGGAGAGGCTGGCCCGCAGGCTACAGGCCACACCCTCGGAGCTGGAGAGCAAGCTGGATGCCCTGCTCACAGAGCTTGAGACCTTGCGGCACGAAAAGGAGGGGCTGGAGCGCAAGGCCTCGCTCCAGGCCGCCGAGGGCCTGCTGGCATCGCGGCGCGAGGTCAACGGCGTGAACGTCCTGGCGGCCCGCGCCTCCGCGCCCAGCGCCGACGCCCTGCGGGAGATAAGCGACTGGCTCAGGGACAAGCTGGGCAGCGGTGTGGTCGTCCTCGGCCTGGAACTGGATGGCAGGGCCACCATCAATGTCAGCGTGACACCAGACCTGGTGGCCCGAGGGATTGACGCCCGCGAGATAGCCCGCGAGCTGGGCAAGGTCATCCAGGGCGGCGGTGGCGGAAGGCCAGAGATGGCCCAGGCCGGCGGGCGCCGCCCGGACCGACTGCAGGAGGCCCTGGACATGGCGCCCGGGCTTGTCAAGGAGAAGGGCCTGGCACCTTGAGAGTCCTGGCGCTGGACGTGGGCGAGCGGCGTATCGGGGTCGCCCTCAGCGACCCGCTGGGCCTCCTTGCCAGGCCGCTCACCACCATAACCCGCACCAACGAGCAGGACGACATCGAGGCCGTGTTGCGCCTGGCCCAGGAGCACGGCGCAGAGGAAATCCTGGTGGGCCTGCCCATCTCGCTGTCTGGCCGGCGAGGCCCCCAGGCCAGGCTGACCGCCCAGTTCATCAGGGCCCTCTCAGCCAGGACTGACTTGCCGGTGAAGTCCAGGGACGAGCGGCTTTCCTCGGTGGAAGCCGAGCGCCTGCTGAGGGAGTCGGGCATCGAGCCTTCCAGGCAGAAGGCGCTGCTGGACGCCGCAGCCGCTGCCGTCGTCCTCCAGTCCTACCTGGACTCCCGGCGGCGCGAAGAGGCGCGCTAGCTAGCAGGCACATTGCATGCAACGCCACTGCCAATTGCCCTTGCCTGGCAGGACCTGCAGCGCTTTTGAGACGCGCCCACAAGAGGGTATGCAGGGGCGGATTTATAAGGACTAACAACCTGGGAGGGTAATTCAGGGCGGCACCATGCCCCCATTCCCTCGACAGGCTCGGGCCTGTCCTGAGCGTGCCGAAGGAGAGGGGGCTGGCGACTGGCCCCCTTCCTGACCTTCCCCCACAGGGGGCAGGGACTGTTCTCGCCCCCTCTGGGGGAGAGTCAGAGAGGGGCTGGTCATGCCGTTACCCTGCCTGCACTCGGCCTGAAAACGCTCAAAGCCAGAGCTGAAGGTGCAGGCACAGGACCTTCGCCTGCAAGATGGCCTGCCGGTCCTCCGTTAATAGTTTCGCAAGGGCCGTTCTCCCTTATCGGACGATGTACAGACCTGGGGGGCACGCTTAGACTGGGAGCGGCCTTCGCTCCAGACATCCTGGCCGTTGAGCGGCCGGGTACCTGTCGGCGCAGCAGGGCATTGGAAGAGTGGATGCAGGGATGAGTGGGAGGACATCATGTCAATGCACGGCAACCAGGCGGAAATCCTGGACCTGATAAAGCAGGACCACGACCAGGTCAAGGAGTTGTTCCAGCGTTTCGAGGAGACCTACGAGTCCGACAGGCAACAGGCCAGCGAGATAGCCCAGCAGATCATCTCCGACCTGACCACCCACAGCGAACTGGAAGAGGAACTGGTGTACCCGAGCCTCAAGCAGCAGGACGAGCGACTCTTCTACGAGGCCCGCGAGGAACACCACGTGGCCGAAGTGCTCCTGGAAGAGCTTGAGGAAATGAGCATCGAAGACCCCTCTTTCACAGCCAAGATGATGGTGCTGCGAGAGAACGTCACCACTCACATCGAGGAAGAGGAGTCCCAGGTCTTCCAGAAGCTGAGCGAGCTACCAGAGGATACCTTGAGAGACATGTCGCAGGCGTGGCGCTCGCGGAAGGCCGCGGTCACGTAGCGTACCGCCAGCTAAGGCCCCGGCTACTCCTCAAGGCGGCACAGTGCTTCTCAGCCAGCGGGCAGGACGCGCCTGCGTCCTGCCCGCTGCGTTTCTGTTGTGGCAGCCCTGAAGGCTTGCTATACTATCGGCAGGCTCAGCAAAGGGCAGGCTATGACGCTACTTGCAGGCATCCTGGGCTACCCACTGGCCCACTCTATCTCGCCGGTCTTTCAGCAAGCCGCTTTCGACTACTGCTCCCTGCCAGTCCGCTACTGCGCCTGGCCTGTGCCGCCGGAGGGCCTGGCCGGGGAAGTACAGAAGCTGCGGGGTGAACAGTACCTGGGCGCCAATGTGACGGTCCCCCACAAAGAAGCGGTGCGCGCGTGGCTCGATGCCATGGACCCCTGGGCACAGATCATAGGTGCCGTCAATACCATCGTGCGAGAGGACGGCAAGCTGGTGGGCTACAATACCGATGCCTATGGGTTCATCCGGGCGCTGAAGGAGCGGGCCGAGTTCAGTCCCGGGGGCCAGCGTGTCCTGCTACTGGGCGCCGGCGGGGCCGCGCGCGCTGCGGCCTTCGGACTGGCGGAGGAAGGCATCGCATCCCTGGCCATCGCCAACCGGACGCTGGCCAGGGCGCAGGCGCTGGCGGCTGAGGTCAGCGCCCGCCTTGCCAGCGTGACGGCTATCACGCTGGACGGCCCTGCGCTGCAAGAAGCGGCGTCCAGGGCTGGCCTTATTGTCAACTCCACCACCATGGGTATGGCCCATGGGAGCGCCGAGGGGCAAAGTCCCCTGCGGGCTGCTGAGATTCCGCCTGGTGCCCTGGTCTATGACATGGTGTACAATCCTGTGGAGACGCCCCTGCTGAGGCAGGCGCGGCAGGCGAAGGCCCGGACTCTCGGCGGCCTTCCCATGCTCATCTACCAGGGCGCGGCGGCCTTCGAGCGCTGGACAGGCCGAAAGGCGCCCGTGGAAGTGATGTTCCGTGCTGGCGAGGCGGCGCTGGCGAAGCTGGCCGCCTCCGGCTGACGGCGCGCTGGCACCTCCATACCTGGACTTGAGGCAGCAGAGTTTGAAGTCCAACATCTTCATAACGGGTTTCTCCGGCTCCGGCAAGACCACCGTGGGCAAGGAAGTGTCCAGGCGGCTGGGTTGGCGCTTCGTGGACATAGACGAGGAGATAGTCAGCGCCGCCGGCAAGTCCATCGAGGCCATCTTCGCCGAGGATGGCGAGGCGCGCTTCCGCGACCTGGAGCACCAGTGCCTGGCCCGAATCGCCCAGGGCGAGCGGCAGGTGGTATCCACCGGCGGTGGCATCATCGCCCAGGAGCGCAACCGCCGGGTTATGGAGGACAGCGGCGTTATAGTCTGCCTGGAGGCCCGGCCAGAGACCGTCCATCAGCGCCTGACCGAGGAGCAGGCCAGGGCCAGCGGCCCCGTCGTCCGGCCCATGCTGGTGTCGCCTGACCCGTTGGCCCGCATCCAGTCGCTGAAGGCCCAGCGGCAGGCCAGCTACGCCCTGGCCCACTGGACTGTCCACACCGACCATCTTTCACCGGCTGAGGCCGCCGAGGAGGTCATCAGGGGCTTCAGGCTCATCAGCGCCCGCGCCAGGGACGGCGGTGGCAGCGAGGACGCTGACCTGGCGGCTACCGTGCGCACCTCCTCCGGCGACTACCCCGTCTGGGTAGGCTGGGGCATCCTGGACGAGTTGGGTGAGCGCACGAAGCGCGTGCTTTCGCCCCGGATGGCCTACGTCATAACGGACGAGGGCGTGTACCGACATGCCCGCGCAGCCCAGGTGTCCCTGGAGGCAGCGGGCATTCCCGCCCACCTGTTCATCATCCCGCCGGGCGAGCAAAGCAAGACGCTGGAGACGGCGCAGCTTATCTACAAGTGGCTGGCCGAGCGCCGCGCCGAGCGCGGCCACCTGGTGCTGGCCGTGGGCGGCGGTGTGGTGGGCGACCTGGCCGGATTCGTGGCCGCCACCTTCGTCCGGGGCATGCCCTTCGCCCAGGTGCCCACCAGTCTGCTGGCCATGATGGACGCCGCCATCGGCGGCAAGGTGGCCGTGGACCTGCCAGCGGGCAAGAACCTGGTGGGGGCCTTCTACCAGCCCCGCTTTGTCCTGGCCGACGTCAAGACGCTCCTGACCCTGCCCCAGCGAGAGCTGCGCTCCGGCTGGGCCGAAGCCATCAAGCACAGTCTCATCCTGGATAGAGAGTTGCTGTCCCTCTTCGAGGGCCAACTGGAGTCCATCCTCAACCTGGAGCCAGAGACGGCCACGCGCATCATCCAGCGCAGCGTCGCCATCAAGGCCAACGTGGTCTCCCAGGACGAGAAGGAGACGCTGGGCATAAGGGTGCTGCTGAACTACGGCCACACGGTGGGCCATGCGCTGGAGGCCGCCACGGGCTACCGTGCCTTTCTGCACGGCGAGGCCGTCAGCGTGGGCATGATGGCGGCGGCCCACATCAGCCGGGAAATGGGCATGCTCAGCGACGCCGAGGTCCAGCGCCAGCGGCGGCTGCTGGAGGCCTTCGGGTTGCCCGTGTCCTGCCGAGGCGTGGACATGGACGCGGTCAGCAGGGCCATGCTCATGGACAAGAAGACGTCTGGACGGGCCATCCAGTGGGTGCTGCTGGACGGGATCGGCAGGGCGGTCACCAGAAGGGATGTGCCTCCTGAGGCCGTCCAGCACGCCCTGCGCTGTATAAGCGAGTCAGACTGTTGTTGTAGCAGCAGGTAAAGCGTCGTGGAGTGGCTATGGCTCATTCTCCTCGGCTTAGGCACTGGCACCTTCGGAGTGCTTGTCGGAGCGGGGGGTGGGTTCATACTCGCTCCACTGCTGCTCATCCTCTTTCACATGGAGCCTCACGTGGTGGCGGGGACCACCCTGGCTCTGGTGGCGGTCAATAGCGCCTCCGGCTCGGTGGCTTACTGGCGCATGAGGCTGACAGACCTGCGCAGCGGCCTGCTCTTCGCCATCGCTGGCTTGCCTGGCGCCATAACCGCGCCCTTTGTGGTCCGGGAAGTCGCCGGCGGCACCTTCCAGGTGCTCTTCGGGGTGCTGCTGCTGGGCCTGGTGCTGTACATGGTGCTGCCCCGGCCAAAAGCGGCGGCCTCGGCCAACTCCGCGCCGCCCGAGGCCAGGCTGACCTCAAGGAGGGGCTGGCTGCCGGCGGTAAACTCCAGCCGCCACATTACCACGACGCGGGGCCAGAGCTACCAGTATGAATTCAACGAGGCCGTGGGCATGGGCTTCAACTTCGTCCTGGGATTTATCGCCAGCTTCTTCGGCATAGGCGCGGGGTTCCTGCAGACGCCGGTGCTGGTGTACGCCTTCGGGTTCCCCGTCCAGGTAGCCGCGGCCACCTCGGTCTTCGTGATATCCCTGTTGTCCATCGTGGGCACGGGCACCAACATCTTCCTGGCGCACATTGACTGGCAAGCCTTCCTGTGGGCCGGCATTGGCCTGGTGGCCGGAGGACAGGTGGGCGCCCGCCTGGCGACCCGTTTCAGAGGCGTCTGGATTTTGAGGCTGCTGGCTATCGTGGTGCTGGTGCTGGGCATACGACTCATCTGGCAGGGGCTTCAGGGATGACAGCCTTCACCCTTCAGGCCACCGACGGCCCCGCCAGGGCGGGCGTCCTGCACACACCTCACGGCGACGTGCCAACGCCGGCCTTCATGCCTGTGGCCACCCAGGGCTCTGTCAAGGCGCTAGGCCCCGATGACCTCAGCGCGGTGGGCGCGCGGATTGTCCTGGCCAATACTTATCACCTGTACCTTCGGCCTGGGGTTGAGGTCGTCCAGCGACTGGGAGGCCTGCACGGCTTCATGGGCTGGAGCCGGCCAGTCCTGACGGACAGCGGCGGGTTCCAGGGCTTCAGCCTGGAGCACCTGCGGGAGATCACAGAGGACGCCATCATATTCAAATCTCACATAGACGGCAGCCTGCACCGCTTCAGCCCGGAAGCGGCTGTGCGCTACCAGGAGGGCCTGGGCGCGGACATCATCATGCCCCTGGACGTGTGCGCGCCGGCCGGCGACGCCCGGCGGTCCATCGAGCTGGCGGTGGAGCGTACCAGCCGCTGGGCCGTCCGCTGTCGGGAGGCCCACTCCCGGCCCGGCCAGTTGCTCTTTGGCATCGTCCAGGGCGGCGTATACCGCGACCTGCGGGAGCGCTCCGTCCAGTCCATCACCGCCCTGGGGTTCCCGGGCTACGCCATCGGCGGCCTCAGCGTGGGCGAGTCCAAGGCGGAGATGTACGAGACGGCGGCCTTCACAGCGGGGCTGCTGCCCACCGGGGCGCCGCGCTACCTCATGGGGGTAGGCTCGCCCGAAGACCTGGTGGAGTGCGTCGGCCTGGGCATTGACATGTTCGACTGCGTGTTGCCCACCCGCCTGGCCCGCAACAGCGCCCTCTTTGTGCGCGAGGGTCGTACCAACATTGACACGGCACCATTCAGGGACAGGCAAGGCCCCATCGAGGAAGGCTGCGACTGCTTCACCTGCCGCCACTTCTCCGCCGCCTACGTCCACCACCTGTTCCGGGCCAGAGAGTTGCTGGCCTACCGCCTGGCGACCATCCACAACCTCAGGTTCGTGCTGCGGCTCATGGAGGAGATGCGGGCCGCCATACTGGAGGGAAGGTTCGCCCAGTACCGCGCCGGGTTCCTCAGCCGCTTCGTCCCGCCAGACGAGGAGACGCGGCGCGTCCAGAAGGAGAAGTGGCTGGCGTCACGTTCCAGGACACCTGGTACCAGTCCCGCGTGAAGGCAGCGGCGCAGTCCGCTCCCCCTGGCGGGCTGGCACTTGCTACACGACAGTTTTTTGAAAGTGGAGTGGACAGTGGTGCAGGCGCTGGCGGACCTCACCCCCTGTGTTTAGGGGCACAGCGTCGGCTGAGCTACGGCCCCTCTCCACGCGTGTACCGGCTAGACACCTCTGTAACATGCCCTGGTACACAGACCTGTGTAACAGCGGACTGGCAAGGCTGGAGGGAGATGAGCCAACTTCTTCCAGGCCAAAACGGTCGAACATACAAAAGGGGCAGGTCTGTCACCTGCCCCTGCATGTCCTGGCTTCGGGCTACGGGCCGTCAGCAGCCGCCGGCGACGGCCGGCACAATGCTGATCTCGTCTCCGGACCTGGTAGCTGTGCCGAGGCCCTTCAGGAATCTCACGTCCTCGCCGTTGATGTAGATGTTGACAAAGTTCCTTAGCTGGCCCTGCTCGTCGCAGATGCGGCCCTTGATGCCGGGGAACTTGCTGTCCAGGGAGTTGATAACCTCGGCCAGGTTGTTGCCCTCCACCGAGACCTTGTCCTGGCCGTTGGTGACACGGCGAAGAGGCGTGGGTATCCTCACCGTTACGCTCATGTAACGAGAACCTCCGCAATTGTGCTCTAGAGTCCCAGATGCGGCCTGCCGTCGGGCGACCTGGCGTGGGGCCTTACCCCTCGACCACATCCCCGCTCACCGGGTCAACCCGGACGCCAGTGGCGGTGACCCACTCGAGGCCGTTGGCTATCTCTTCTTCGTCGCCTTCCAGCTCCAGGACGACCCAGCCCATGTCATCGCGCACGTCGGCGCGGCGGATGTTGGTCACAATTCTGAACTTGTGTCCCAACTCATAGATGATGGGTTCGGTGATAAGTTCCTGGGGGAAGGTGAACTTGACACGCTTCCTGGCCATGGCCCTAGCCCTGCTGGTCATCTTGTGGAAGCCTGGTGCGCCGCCAGCGCTGACTGGAACGCCTCGTAGTACGGGGCGGTGTACACAGGGTTTACCACCGACTCCACCACTTCCTGTGTCTTGAGGCCGTTGCCCGTGATGTACGCCACCGTCACCTCATCGGACTTGATGAGGCCCTGCCTGGCCAGCCGCCTCAGCCCGGATATCACCACGCCGCCGGCGGTCTCGGTGAAGATGCCCTCGGTCTCCGCCAGCAGCCTGATACCCTCTACCACCTCGTCCTCTGGCGCCACCACGGCGCTGCCGCTGGAGGTAGCGATGGTCTTCAGAGCGTAGAAGCCATCGGCAGGGTTACCAATGGCCAGAGACTTGGCGATGGTGCTGGGCCGCACGGGGCGCACGTGCAGTGTACCCTGGTTGAATGCCTCCACGATGGGGCAGCAACCTTCAGGCTGAGCAATGTGCATCCTGGTCCTGACCGGGGCGATAAGCCCAAGGTCTGCCAGCTCATTGAGCCCCTTCCATATCTTGGTGAACAGGGAGCCGGACGCGCCCGGGACGATACAGTGGTCAGGAGCGCGCCAGCCAAGCTGCTCGGCCACCTCGTAGCCCAGGGTCTTGCTGCCCTCGGCATAGTAGGGGCGCATGTTGATATTGACAAAGGCCCAGCGGTGGTTGTCGGCCAGCTCGCTGCAAAGGCGGTTCACCTGGTCATAGGTGCCGTCCACCGCCACCAGAGTAGCGCCGTATATGGCCGCGCCGATAATCTTGCCCTTCTCCAGGTCGGCGGGGAAGAAGACCATGGTCTTCATGCCTGCCTTGGCGCCGTGGGCCGCCACCGCGCCGGCCAGGTTGCCTGTGGAGGCGCAGGCCAGCGTGGTAAAGCCGAACTCCAGCGCCTTGGTAGTCGCCACGGACACCACCCTGTCCTTGAAGGAGTAGGACGGGTTGACGCTGTCATTCTTGATATAGAGCTGGTCCAGGCCCAGCAGTCTGCCCAGGTTCTTGGCCCTGATGAGCGGCGTGAACCCGGTCCACATGTCCACGGCCATCTCGGCATCTACAGGCAGGAGGTCCCCGTAGCGCCACATGGAGAAAGGTCCCCTGGCGACCCGCTCACGGCTGATGATCCTGGCGATGGCCTCGTAGTCATAGGTCACCTCCAGGGGGCCGAAGCAGTAGTCGCAGACATTCAACGGTTCAACAGGGTACTCCCTGCCACACTCACGGCAGCGCAAGGACTTGACGTGGGACAACGCCTCACTCCTCCAGGACTGTGAACCAGGGTTGCCAGTGGCCGCAAATAGGCCAGAGTAAAGCCTTTTATAGCATAGGCATGGTAGCAGCAGCCCGCCAGCTTGTCAAGGAAACCGGACGAAGGCGGGCCTAACCGCCAGAAGGCATCGCCGACTGTTCATTGGCAAGCATGCTAGCGATGAGCCTGGCATTGACTATACCCTGGTCACCCCGGTTGGTGTTCACCAGCAGGTGGACTTCCGCGGCCCTCTCCTGGAGGTAAGCTATGCGGGGCAGCCACTGGCGCACGTCCTCTTCCTGGTAATAGTAGTCGAAGCGCTCGGATACGGTCAGGCCAGGCTTCTCCCACGTCTCGGCGTTCCTGCCGTGGAACCTGACCAGGGCGATGCTGCTGGTGACCTCGGCCACGGGCGGCACCGACGAGCGGAAGCCCTGGGGCGCGTCCACGCAGACGAAGGCCAGGCCGCGCTGCCTCAGGAAATCGAAGGTGGCGTCGTGGGTGCCCTCGGACAGCCAGCCAGCGTTGCGGAACTCCACGGCCAGGCGGTACTCGGGCAGCTTCTCCTGACACATCAGGATGTGGTCCAGGCTCTCCCTGCCGGGATGGAACCAGGGCGGGAACTGGAATACCACCACGCCCAGCTTGCCGGCCTCGTGCATGGGCCTTATCGCCTCGCGGTAGCGCAGCCACAGGTCGTCGCGCAGCTCTTCGGGGACATGGCGGTAGTACAGCCTGCCCTTCTCCCGCGCCTCGTCGGGAAGCTCCTCCCTGATGTCCCTGGGCAGGGCGCTGAGAGGCACCGGGTGATTGGTGAACAGGCCGAAAGCTTTGATGTCGAACACGAAGTCCTGGGGCGTCCGGGACACCCACAGGGCCGCCGTGCGCTGGGAAGGAAGCGCGTAGTAGGAGCTGTCAACCTCGACAATAGAGAAGTGAGAGGAGTAGAAGCGCAGCCGTGCCTCGGCTGTCTTTGCGGAAGGCGGATAGAAGCGCCCCGACTCGATGAGGGTCCTGTCCGTCCAGGAGCAAGTGCCTATGAGAGTGCGGGCCATTGCTGATCGCTCCTGGCCTGTCCCGCCGCCGGCTGGCGGCGGACGCGTGGCCGCTGTCCCGATTGAAACACCTGTACCACTGCCAATATTTTAGCACAGGACATGCGCTGGCGGGCTTTTGCTTGCCCAGGCAGGCCAGGCGGGATATACTGCTGGAAAAACGCCCCAGAAGGCTGGCCCATGGCCCCCGAAGAACGCTGGCTTCCCCTCTTTCCACTGAGCACGGTGCTGTTCCCCAACGCCCCGCTGCCCATCCAGATATTCGAGGACCGCTACAAGCTCATGCTCCGCCACTGCCTGGACAGCGACTCCAGGTTCGGCGTGGTGCTGATCAAGTCCGGCTCCGAGGTGGGCGAGCCGGCGACGACCTACTCCACGGGCACCGTGGCCCAGATTGCCCAGGTGAACCCCATCCAGGGCGAGCGTTTCTTCGTCCTGGTGACCGGCGAACAGCGCTTTCGCATCAAGGAGGTGACGCAGCTACGTCCCTACATGGCCGCCAGAGTGGAAGTGCTGGAGGACGCCGGGGAGACGTGGCTGCCTCCCACGGAGCTACAGGCCGTCAGGGACGAGGCCACACGTTACGCCAGGCTGCTTCTGGGGCTGCGCGGCGCCTGGACGCGCGAGGTCGCCATGCCCTCCGACCCCACAAGGCTATCCTACTTCATAGGGACCTTGCTCCAGGTTGGAGTCGCGGAGAAGCAGGTGCTGCTGGAGGAAGCATCCGCCGCCAGACGGCTAGAGGCGGAGCTGGACATGCTGCGGCGAGAGAGCGAGGCCCTCAGGAAGCGTGTAGTACAGGAACTTGCCTACCGCCGCTTCAGTCGGCAGTGATCACACCTGGGCCACCAGCTTTTCCAGCCGCCTCGCCGAGCCAGGCGGCAGCGGGCCTGGGAACACCTCCGGGTGGATGATCTGCCCAAGAAGCTCCAGGCCGTCCACCAGCCTGGGGCCACTGCGGCTGAACAGGCCGCAGGCGTCCAGCGCATAGACCTCGCCGCGCCTCACGGCGGGGATGGCCCGCCAGCCGGCCAGGTCCCCCAGGGCCAGGAACTCCTGCTCTGCCCTGTCCACGTCCATGCCGCAGGGCATCAGCAGGAGAATGTCCGGGGAGCTACCCACCAGCTCCTTCAGGGTGATGCGCCTGGAAGGCTCGCCAGGAGGCGTCAGGACGTCCACGCCGCCTGCCAGGTGGACCATCTCCGGCACCCAGTGGCCGCCCACGATGAGGGGGTCGAGCCACTCCACGGACGCCACCCTCGGCCTGGCGGTGGCCCTAGCCGCCCTGGCACGCACCGCCTCCATGCGCTCCCGCAGGGCCGCCACCAGGCGCCTTGCCTCCGCTGCCCTGCCTGTATGTTCCCCGACCCGCTGGATGTCATCCAGGACATCGCCAAGGCCCCTGGGGTCCAGGGTAAGCACCCTGGGGGGCATGTCCAGCACCACAACGGCGCGGTCCACGTCCTCGCTGGACACCGCGCACACGTCGCAGAGCGCCTGAGTGATGAGCAGGTCTGGCCTGATGTCCCGCAGGGCCTCCAGGTCAATCTCGTAGATGCGCTCGCCGCTGGAGACGATTTCACCCACCAGGCGGTCTATCTCCTGGCTGGTAAGCCTGGCCGGGTCGAACTTGCTCCTGACCACCCGCCGCTTGGCCCTGGCCTCGGCGGGGTAGTCGCACTCGTGGCTCACGCCGAGCAGAGAGTCGCCCAGCCCCAGGGCAAATACGATTTCCGTGGCGCTGGGCAGCAACGAACATATACGCACCACTCTACCCCTCCTCTCGGGCCAGCTTGCTCCACGACGCTACCGGACAGGGCAGACCTCACCGACTGCGTCCCTTCTAGGGATGCAGCACGCCAGCCTTTTCGAAGACGTCCGCCAGCCGGGCGATGCCCTCGCGTATCTCCTCCGGAGTGTTGTAGCCGAAGCACAGGCGGGCGTAGTTCCTGCCGGATACGCCGTCGGGCGCGAACATGTTGCCGGGGATGTAGCCGACGTCGGCTGTGTCCAGTGCCACGTCGCGCAGCTTGACCAGGTCGGCCCCCTCTGGCATCTTGAGCCAGATGAACAGGCCACCGGAGGGCCGGCTCCAGGTGGCGCCCGAGCCGAAGTTCTCGCCCAGGGCCGCCAGCATGGCGTCCCGCTTGGCCCGCTGGATCTCGTTGATGTCCTCGATGTGCTGGGCAAGCTGGCCCGTTGAGTAACGATGTATCGCAAAGGCGGCAAACAGGTTGACCGCGCCACCGCTCTTGGCGGCCAGCGCCCGCTCCAGCACCTCGCGCGGCGCCGTCAGGTAGCCCAGCCGCATGCCCGGCGCGATGATCTTGGAGAACGAGGCCACGTACATCACATGGCCTGTGTCGTCCAGGGAGTATATTGATGTCACGTCCTGGCCGTCGTAGCGCAGGTCAACGTAGCAATCGTCCTCCATGATAGGCACATCGTACTTCTGGGCCAGGCGCACCATGGCCTTGCGCCGCTCCAGGGTCATGGTCCAGCCCTGGGGGTTCTGGAACGTGGGGATGGTGTAGATAAGCTTGGGGTGCTTGCCCTCGGACAGCGCCTTCTTTATGGCACGCTCCAGGGCGTCGGGCAGCATGCCCTCCTGGTCGCAGGGGATGCCGCGAATATCGGCGCGGAAGCGCCTCATCTGGGCAAGGGTGCCGGTATATACGAAGTCCTCGGTGAACACCACATCGCCGGGGTCAACGAGGACTTCCAGGAGCATATGTATCGGCTGGCTGGAGCCATCGCCGAGGATGATATCGTCGGCCGAGACGTGGATATTGCGTTCCCTGGCGAGCTTCTGGGCGACGAATTCCCGCAGGGGCGGATAGCCCTGGGGGTGATGGTAGATTGCCAGGTCCCTGCCTTCCTCTCTCAGCGCCTGCTTCAGGGATTCCACCAGACCGTCGAAGGGAATAGACTCCGGGTCTGGATAGGCCACCGCGAAGTCGTACTTGCCGCGCCGGGCCACTCCACGGGGCCTGGGGTCGGGCGCTGACTTCGCGAAAAGCCCCTGATAGCTGAACTGTCTGGTCTCGGCCATTCAATGTCCTCCTTGTGAGTTCACTCTCATGACAGGTTGAAGTTAAGTGTATTATTTCCTGGCGTGCATGGCAACCTTGCGTCCCTCCAGCCGCCTGGGCATGAGGGCAAGCCATTTATGTGCATACCCGGGCCGTTACCTCAAGGCAGAGGCGACACCTCCCTTTCCTCCCCCAGGGACGCTTCTACCGCCCAGCGCCGGCGTCTGGCGGGGCGTACGTAGCGAGCGTGGGCGAGTCCGACAGGCCATGCTTGCAGTGCCCGCGGCCAGATGGCGGCCTAAGGGGTCTGGGATAGGGTGCCTGCCATCTCGGGGACGGGCGTCTCCTCCAGCGCCGCCTCCAGCACCTGGTCGGCGGTGTCCACGAAGATGAACCGCATCTCCTGGCGCAACGCAGAGGGGACATCTTCCACGTCACCCTCGTTTCGTCTGGGCAGCAGCACGGTCTTGATGCCCGCCCGGTGGGCCGCCAGCACCTTCTCCTTGATGCCGCCTACGGGCAGCACGCGGCCACGCAGCGTGATCTCGCCCGTCATGGCCACCTGGCTGCGCACTCGCCGGCCGCTGGCCACGGAGGCAATGGCCGTCGCCATGGTCACACCGGCGGAGGGGCCGTCCTTGGGCACCGCGCCGGCGGGCACGTGGACGTGTACCGTCCTGCCATCGAAGACACCCGGGGCTATGCCCAGCCGGCCGGCGTTGGAGCGGACGTAGGACAGCGCCGCCTGGGCGCTCTCGCGCATCACGTCGCCCAGCATGCCCGTGAGGATAAGGCGCTCCTCCCGGCTGGGCATCAGCGTAGCCTCGACGAACAGGACCTCGCCGCCGGTGGGCGTCCAGGCCAGGCCGATGGCCACGCCGGGCCGCTCGGTGCGCTCCGCCACGTCCTCGAAGAACCTGGGACGGCCAAGGTATGCCGGGACAACCTCAGCCGTCACGCGCACCGGCCCATGGCGCCCCTCGGCGATCTCCCGGGCCGCCTTGCGGCAGATGGCGGCTATCTCTCGGTCCAGGTTACGCACGCCTGCCTCCCTGGTATAGCCACGTATGACGGCCCTAATGGCGTCAGGCTCCAGGGAAAGCTCCTCGGGCTTCAGCGCGTGGTAGGCCAGTTGCTTGGGGATGAGGTAGCCCTGGGCTATGGACAGCTTCTCCTCGTCGGTGTAGCCAGAAAGCTGCAGCACTTCCATGCGGTCGCGCAGCGGCGGGGGAATGGTGTCCAGGGTGTTGGCCGTGGTAATAAAGAGCACCTGGGACAGGTCGAAGGCCACGCCCAGGTAGTTGTCCACAAAGCTGTGGTTCTGGGCCGGGTCCAGCACCTCCAGCAGTGCGGAAGACGGGTCGCCGCGCCAGTCCGCGCCGACCTTGTCAATCTCGTCCAGCATGAAGACCGGGTCCCTGGCCTCGGCGCGGCGGATGCCCTGGATGATGCGCCCCGGCAGGGCGCCGATGTAGGTGCGCCGGTGGCCGCGTACCTCCGCCTCGTCGTGAATCCCACCCAGGGACATGCGGACAAATTTGCGCCCCAGCGCCCGGGCGATGGACTGGCCCAGGCTGGTCTTGCCGACTCCCGGCGGCCCCACGAAGCACAGGATAGGCTCGCGGGCCGCGTCCTCGCCGGCCGGCGTCTGCGGCGCCAGGGTTTCTTCCGCCCCGGCAGGCGCCGCCACTGGCCTGCGCTCCTGGCGCAGCTTGCGGACAGCCAGGTACTCCAGGATACGGTCCTTGATCTTCTCCAGGTCGTAGTGGTCCTCGTCCAGCACTCTACGTGCCCGCGCCACGTCTATGGTGCCGCCCGTGAGCTTGTTCCAGGGCAGGCTGGCCATCCAGTCCAGGTAGGTTGTGATGATTCCATGCTCAGGCGAGGCCGTGGAGATGGCGCTCAGGCGGTCCAGCTCGCGCTCGGCCTCCCGGCGGGCCTCGGGTGGCAGGCCGGCCTCCTCGATGCGGCGGCGCAGTTCCACCACGCCGGTGCGGTCGCCGGCCTCGCCCAGCTCCTGCTGTATGGTCCGGAGCTGCTCGCGCAGGAAGTACTCCCGCTGCGCCCTGGTCATCTGGCGCTGGGTCTCCGCCGTGATCTGCCTGCCAAGCTGGCGCACCTGTATCTCATGCTGCAGTAGCTCGGCCAGTCGCCGCATCTTGGCCGCGACCGAGTCCATCTCCAGCAGTTCCTGGCGCACGTCCAGGGATAGCGGGGCCGTGGACGCCACCAGGTAGGCCACCTGACGAGGGTCGCTCAGCGCCTCCACGGCGCCCACAAGCTCCTTGGGTAGCTCGTCCACCAGTCCCACAAGCTGCTTGAAGAGGTCTATCAGCGCCTGGCGCAGCGCCTCGGCCTCGATGCCGGCGACAGGCCCCTCTGGGTCAGGCTGAACGCGGGCCACCATGTATGGTTCCACACTGGTGTATTCAAGTATGCGCACCCGCTCTATGCCCTGAATGACCAGGCGCAGCGTCCCTTCCGGACCACGGGCAAGCTGGTGAATGACTGCCGCCGTGCCGACCCGAGGCACGTCGCCGGGGCCGGGCTGCTCCGGGCCATCCGGCCTGGCCGCCACCACAGCCACCAGGCGCTCGCCGCGCATGACATCATCCACCAGGTGGACGGACCGCGACTGGCCCACCACCAGGGGGACCACCGCCATGGGGAAAAGCACCATTCCACGGACAGGAAGCACAGGCAGGAGTTCGGGAATCCTGGGGCCTTCCTGGTCTGTCATGCCATCTACCTCCCCTGAAGCCTGGGGAGAGCTATGTGTAGCAGGCCCCTGTCGTAGCGCGCCTCCACACGCTCGTGGTCCACGGACGATGGTACGCCGATCTCCACCCGGAACGGCCCCTGGCGGATCTCCGCCGCATGGAAGACGCCCCCAGGCTCCATGGGCGGGAGCCTGCGATGCCCTTCAATGACCAGGGCATTCTCGTACAGCACCACATCTATGCTCTCCTCGTTGACTCCCGCCACCTCCACGGTGACGAAGAGGCCGCTGGGAGTCTCATACACGTCGGTGGGCGGCGACCAGCGTGTCTGGAACAGGACGAAGCCCATCGCTCGGGAGCGCAGGGCCTCGGTGAGAGCGCGAGTGCCCTCGCTGCTCACTACCACGTACTGGTAGCCAAGCCTTCTGTACCTCATGACGCCAGCCTCCTGCCAGGTAGACCTGCGCCCTTGCCCAGCCGCCCCGGACACGGACTACCTCTCAAGGCGACTATAATGACAGGCTTCGGGCGGTGTCAAGCCACAGCGCCCAGGCACCCCAGGGAGACACGCCAGCCCTCCAACTGGTCATGGCGGTGGCAACCGGCGCCACGTGGCACGAAAATGCACTTGCCCTTGCTGTTGTTCCTCGCTCCGCTAGATATGACTTTCTCAGAGGAATTGTTCACCCAGTGATGAAAAGTATGTACAATTACGCGCACAGGACTGGAAGCATTGAGATGGACAATGGCCAGGGAGCACTGGAGGAAAGGGTCGCCTGACAGGGCCAGTCTCCCGGCGGCGGCCGGCGCCGCGAGGAGGTCCAATGAAGGCTTCAATACGCCTTGGGAAGATCGCGGGCATCGAAATCGGCATTCACTACTCGTGGTTTGTGGTCCTGGCCCTCTTCACCTGGAGCCTCGCCGCCGGGTTCTTCCCAGACAGGTACGAGGGCTGGAGCCAGGTGACGTACTGGGGTACAGCCATCGTCGCGGCGCTGCTGCTGTTCGCGTCAGTGCTGGTGCACGAGCTAGCGCACTCCCTGGTAGCGCGAGGCCGTGGCTTCCCAGTAGAGGGCATCACCCTGTTCATACTGGGAGGAGTCAGCAACCTGAGGGCCGAGGCCAGAGGCCCCAAGGACGAGTTTGTAATCTCGGCGGCCGGGCCTCTGACGAGCGTGGTGCTGGCGGTCATATTCCGGCTTGCCCTTGTACCCCTGGGGGACAGGGATACGCCCGTTGCCGCCGTGCTTACATACCTGGCGCTGGTCAACGTGCTGCTGGCCCTGTTCAACCTGCTGCCCGCCTTCCCCCTGGACGGAGGCCGCGTGCTGCGCTCCATCATCTGGGGCGCGACGCACAGCCTGAGCAAGGCCACCAGCGTCGCCGCGCGCGTGGGGCAGGTGGCGGGCTACCTGTTCATTGCCGCTGGAGTGTTCGAAGTCCTGCGCGGCAACTTCCTGGGCGGTCTGTGGATAGCCTTCGTGGGATGGTTCCTTCAGAGCGCGGCCAGCACCAGCCTGCGAGAGATGGAGGCCGAGGCCAGCCTGAAGGGCATCCTGGTGGAGGACGTGATGGAGCGGCACCCCCTGACCATCGGCCCCGATGTGTCCATCCAGGAGGCCGTCTTTGACTACTTCCTGCGCCATGGCAAGCGAGCGCTGCCGGTGGTCGAGGGCGACAGGCTAATGGGCATTCTGACTCTCACCGACGTCAAGAGCGTGCCACAGCAGCACTGGGGCAGCAGGAAGGTCCGGGACGAGATGACGCCCGTACCCCTCAAGTCCCTGTCGCCTCACGACGAGCTAGCCCAGGCACTGGTGCTGCTGGGCCAGGACTCGCTCAACCAGGCGCCAGTGGTGGAGGGCGGCCAGCTTGTGGGGCTGCTGAGCCGCGCTAACATCATTCAGTACCTGCACTCGCGCCGCGAGCTTGGCCTGCTGCCCGACGGGAAGCAGCCCCGGGACTTGCAGGGCTAGCCCTGGCCCTCGCGGCTACCGAAGGGCCTTGACCAGTTCCTCGTACTCCTCCCTGGTGATCTCGCCACGGGCCAGGCGCCTCCTGACGATTTCCAGCGGCGTTTCCTCCTCGCGCCGTGGCTGGCCTCCGCCCCGACTCGCCGTGAGCCGGTTGACCACCCATACCACGAGCCAGACGACCAGCGCCCAGAAGGCAAGCGTCCATAGCCCGCCGAGGACCATCCACCATCCCATGCCGTCATGAAAGCCCCACATTCCAGCCCCCTTTACCTGGAGCCTCGGGCCAGGGAGGGACATGCCCGCCCCGACCCACGCTTCTAATGTAGCGCAACCAGCGTGAGGAAGTCATGACATACCGCCTTCCCACTGGAAAGGCTGGCCGGCCTTCCAGGAACGGAAACAAGACGCGAAAAGTCTGCTATCAATGGGTGAAAAGCGGTGATAGAATGTTCACTGTGCCTGAACAGGCATGCCTTTTCTCTATGCACGCGGGCATAGACGCCCGCGCGACCAGTCCAGGGAGGTCTCCATGGCAGAGGGCAGAGAGGACCGCAAGGGACTTGAGGGCGAGGGGAACTCCTCCAGGCAACATGCAGGCCCGCGCACGCGTCAGCCCTTCGTTGAGCCACGGCTGAGGTTCGTCGAGCCAAAGCTGGTCAAGCACGGGGACGTTACCAGGGTGACGGCGGGCTTCTTCGGCTCCTTCTCTCCGTAGTCCTGGCCGGGCAATGCGTGCCACGTTGGTAAAGGAACTGTACTTCCTGTGCGGGCAACCTGTGCAGGTCGTCTGCTCCGACCAGGCGCAGGCGGCAAGGCTGCGTGGCCTGTGGCGTGACCTCTTCGTGGTGACTCCCGCCGCCGGTGAGGGCGGCACGCCCGCTGTACGCCTGCACTTCGACGGCATGGGCCAGGATGAACAGAGGCCCCAGACTGGCGAGCGAGTCTTCTCGTCTCCCCCCCTGGTGGTGACCAGGACCGCTGGCGGCTTCCACATCCGCTGCCGCTCCTCCGCCATGCGCCTGGACCTGGCCGGCGGCTACGGCAACGCGTCGCTGGACGAGGACTTCTGGGACTATCCCCTGGAAGACCGGCGAGAGTTCTTCCTGCTGACATTCCTCATGCTACTCCGCAGGCGAGGCCTGTTCGGCCTGCACGCCAACGCGGTGGAAAGCGACGGCGCTGGGCTGTTGGCGGTTGGCAGGTCGGGCTGCGGCAAGACGACCCTCACGCTAGCCCTTGTACTGGAGGGCTGGCGCTATCTATCGGACGACGCACTGGTGCTGCGGCGAGGCCCCTCTGGCGTGGCCGCGCTGGCCTTCCGAAGGGGCATGTCCCTGACAGCGGACACCGCCGGGCGCTTCCTGGCACCTGAGGTCTGGCATGGCGGGGCAAGGCTGCGAGAGGAAAAGGTGCTGGTACACCTGGACTCCATCTTCCCACGCAGCGCCCTGGCCAGGTGCAGGCCACGGGCCATCGTGTTCCCCAGAGTAGTGGGGGCGCGGCGCAGCCAGCTTGTGCCCGCCAGCGAAACGTCCGCCTTCGTCCGCTTGCTGGAGCAGAGCCCGGGCATCATGACCGACAGGGCCTCGGTCAAGGCCCAGGCGGAAGTCCTCAAGCTCCTCCTGGAGCAATGCAAGGCCTACGACCTGGCACTGGGCATGGACGTCTTTGAGGCCCCTGGCTCGCTCTCCAGCATACTGCGGCAGGTCCTGGAGGCTGGCCCATGCGGCGAATAGTCGTGGAGCTTACCGACCGCTGCAACTTGAGCTGCATGCACTGCTTCGCCGGAAGGCATGGCGGCAGCCATGACCTGCCCATGCATGTCCTCCAGCGCGTGCTGGCCGAGGCCAGGGAATATGACTTCGGGCACGTGAGCTTCACCGGCGGCGACCCGACAGTCCATCCCCAGTTCCCCGAGGCGCTGCGCCTGTCCCGCGAGGCCGGCTACCAGTACAGCTTCGTCACTAACGGCTGGAACTTCACGTCCATCTATGACCGGCTGCTGCCCTACCGCGACAGGCTCACCGTGGTCACCTTCAGCCTCGATGGCGCCACGGAGGCTGTCCACGACCAGCTCCGGGGGCAAGGCTCCTTTCGCCGCGCCTTGAGAGGCATGAGCATCTGCGTCATCGAGGACATTCCCTTCACCATCAACATGGTGGTCACGGCCCGCAACCAGCACCAGCTCGGGGAGATGGCGGCACTGGCGGCGCGCCTGGGCAGCCGTGGCCTGCGCCTGTGCCACCTGATGCCATCGCCCCGGACGGCGGCCCTGGGGCTGGACCTCTCACCCGCTGACCGCAAGGCAGTAGAGGCCCAGGTGGCCCGTTTAAGACAAGAGGCCCCTGTCCCCGTGGTCATGGCCCCGGGATACCACACTCGCGAGCTGTTCCCCTGCGCGCCCCTGAACCTGGAGGAGGTCAACGTGGACTGCCAGGGCAACCTCACCAGGTGTTGTCATCTTTCGGGCCACAGCCCGGGCACAGGGCGGGAGGACGTGGTGGGCAGCCTGCTGGCGATGAGCTTCGGGGAAGCGTACCTGAAGCTGAAGGAGGAGGACCAGCGGTTCAGAGCGTACAAGGCTGAGCGGCTGCGGCAGGGCCGGCTGGCCGACTCGGACCTGTTTGCTTGCTGGTACTGCTCGGTGTACTACGGTAAGGTGTGGTGGCTGAAGCGCGTCGCGGGCCACCCCTGGGGGCCGCTGGTCTGGCAGCGCGGGCCTGCGGCCTCCGCCACTGTGCCGGCTGAGGAAGGGGAGTAGGATGGTAACTCTGAGCACCAAGGCCAGGCCCGACCCGGATGTGCTGTTCACCGGCCTCAGGAACGGGGAGTCTGTGCTGCTGCACCTGGGCACAAAGACCTACTACAGCCTCAACGAGACGGGGACGCGTATCTGGAGGCTCCTGGCGGAGGGCCTGGAGGTAGGCGAGATTGGCAGGCGGCTGGAGGCAGAGTACGATGTGACGCTGGAGCATGCCCAGTCCAGTGTCATTCGGCTGGTGGAGGCGCTGGTAAGCGAGAAGCTTGTCCTGGCCGGCGAGGGATAGCCTGGACAGCGAGGGCATGGAAGATGACCGCCATACGCCTGGCCACAGCGGCAGACGTCCCTGAACTGGCGACGCTGTACTCCCAGGAGGCAGGCCGGCAGCAGGCCATGGACCCGGTCGTGCAGGTCCTGCCGGGCGTCAACTGGGCTGCCTACGTGGCCGCCAGGCTCCGTCGCAGGAACGCCGCCATCTTCGTGGCCGAGGACGAAAGTGGGCTGGTCGGCTACATAGACCTCCGCATAGCCCATCGCGGCGCGACGGGCGGCCTGTTGGCGGCGGTGCGAAGGCTGGCCGGCCGCTGGCGGGGACAGGTGCCCTCAGTCCTGGCACCCAGACGCTACGGCTTCATCGAGGACCTGTATGTCCACCCTCGCCTGGCAGGCCGCGCTGTATGGGTCGGCATACGGCTGCTGAACGCTGGCCTGCGGTGGTGCCGCCAGCACCGTCTGTCCCACGTGGAGGGCGCCATAGCTATCTCCAACGAGAGCGCCCGCGCCCTGGCGGACAGGCTGGGGTTCTCCGCCGCCTGGGTCCTCGTTCGGCGAGAGCTATGACGCCCGGAGGCTAGCTCTCAGGGATGCCGTAAACATCCACGAAGAAGTCGAAACGCTCGCGCCTGACCAGGCCAATCTCATAGGCCAGGGAGAAGGTCTCGCCCGGCTGGAGGATGCCATCGCCCAGTGCTTCCGGTGGCACCGAGAGTATGGAGCCTACCCCACCCGACCCACCGTCCGCGTTGAGCACCACGTGGCCGCCAGATAGCACCATCACCACCGTGTGCATGTCTGTGATGTCCACCGAGGAGATGTTCTTCCACGTGGCGGTTATGGTGTAAACGCCAGCGGGGGCGCGGTTATCGGCGGGATTGTAGGAGGTGGTGAGGTTTTGAAGGCTGAGCAGGTCATTGACCAGCACCGGCTCCGGTGCGCTGGCCGGCGTTACCTCCACCGTGACCAGGGCTATGTCAGTGCCGCCCTGGCCGTCGCTGACCGTGTAGGTGAAGGTGTCGGTGCCCTGAAAGCCGGAGGCGGGCTGGTAGGTCACTGTGCCGTCGGGGTTCACCTGCACTGTGCCGTTGGAGGCCTGGGTCACGGCGATCACTTCCAGGTCTGCGTTCTCGGGGTCCGAGTCGTTGTCCAGGACATCAACGTCCACCGGTGTCCCTGCTGGCGTGGACGCAGCGTCGTCCACCGCCACGGGCGGGCGCGTGTCCACGAAGCTCCCCGCCTTGATGAACACTGCCGAGTCCAGCAAGTCGTCACCGGCGTCGCCGATGGCCAGCTTGATGTGGTTGGTCTCGTCGGCTATTACCTCGGCCTCGACCATCAGCACGACAGTGAGGCCGTCCAGCTCTGTGTTGACGGTGCCTCCGCCGTCGTCCAGGTCGTTGTTGATGTACAGGTCAGGGTGGCTGGCGTTTATGCCAAAGGGGTTGCCACCATTGACGTTGTTGATGGCTACGGGCGTGGCGTTGCCAGGAATGAGCGCAACGTTGTCCCCATTGAGAAAGAAGGCAAAGACGTCGTTGAAGGGGCTGTTGACAAACTCGTTATACTCTTCTGATGCGAAGACATACTCAAAGGTAATGATGTCGTGGCTGGGAACGAAATCAAACTCCAGCACAGCCGCGTCGAAGGTCTGCACCTCCTGCTCCGCCACCAGCGCATCCAGGTCGTCGTCGCCCGGGGCGCCGTTGCTGCCTGACATGAAGTCGCTGAGGTTGGGCCCTGCCACGTCGGCTGCGGAGCCTGTGCTCAGGACAATGCCACTGTCGAACCCGATAATTCCATTCCCGCCGGTAAACGTGCCCGCGGCGGCTTCCACGCCGTGGTACTGGACGTTGCTCACGGTCACGTCGCCCCCACCCAAAAGAGCCGCCACCAGGTCTTCGGGAGTCTGGCCGGACAGATCAGAAACCACAAGGTCGCTATCGGCGTGTGCCTGGGTCACCCAGGAGAGCCAGAGGGCCACGGCCAGCAGCAGCGTCAGCTTCACCAGGATGCGACCGATGCCATCGGGGGCTACACCTGTCCTGTACATAGGTCCTCCGCAAGGGCTTCCCGGCCCCTGGCCGCGGCCGGCGACGGCTGTATGCCTCCTGGCACGGCAGAGGCCGGGCAACACTGTTCCGACTTCGCTTTCCAGTACTGGAATGGACTCCCACGCCCCACTGGAAACATGCGGATGGACGCACACGAAGCGGGCGCTGAGTAACGCTGATGGCGCGGCCCTTGGGGTGGTCTGGCTGCCATGAAGGTCCTCGCCGAAGCCGAGTTCCTGACCTGCTGCTGCCGCGAGGAGGCATCGCGGGACGCGGAGGCGCCGCGCACCAGTGCGGCGGCGGTACGGCGCTGGGAGCAGGTAGTCCTGCTGGCCGCCAGGCATGGGGTAGCTGGCCTGGTGCTACCCACCGTGGAGTCGTTAGCGCGGGAAGGAAGTGCCCCCCTGGAGGCCGAGGCAGGACTCCGGCGCATCGCCGCGCTCCACGTCGCCAGGACGGCGCGCCTGCGGCTGGCCCTGACTGAGGTACTGGCCGCGGCGCGACAGCGCGGTGTGAAGGTCATGGTACTGAAAGGCGCGGCGCTGGGGACCATGCTCTACCAGGACCCACTGCTACGGCCCTCCCAGGACATAGACTTGCTCTGCCAGGAGACCGAATACGAAGGCGTGCGCGACACACTGCTGCGCCTGGGCTACACCACGCAGGACGGGCTTGCCACAGTCCGCCGGCGTGCTTCCCTGGAGACCCTTTTCGAGCGCCACTTTCAGCACCCCGACGGCCTCGTAGAGGTAGAGCTTCACACAGACTGCATCAAGCTGGGAGTAAGGCCCCGGCACTCCGAGGCCATCTGGGGCAGGGCGATGGCCGTGGAGATAGACGGCGAGCCAGCCCTGACGCTGGCCCCGGACGACCAGGTGCTGGTGCTGAGCATCCACCTGCACCGGCACGGCTTCAACAGGCTCATCTGGTTCAAGGACATGGACCTGCTGCTGCGCCTGTACGGGCCCTCGCTGGACTGGGAGAGGATATGCGCCGAGGCTGGCAGCGAAGGGGCGACGCCATCCCTCTGGTACACCCTGAGCTTGCTGGCTGCCATCCTCCACCCACCCATTCCGCCGGAGGTGCTGCGCGTGACAAGGCCGCCGGCTATCATCAGATGGGCGCTGGCGCGTATCTGGCCGGAAGCGGAGGTCGTGAACCTGCGGAGCAAGACCAGGAGGCGGGCCGTCCAGTTCAGCGTGCATGAGTCCTGGCGCGGGACGCTGCCCAGCCTGGTGCTGATGGGCCGCAGGCGCGAGAAGGTCGGCATACTGCTGCGCCGCCTGCTGCCAGGCTAGCGCTCCTTGACCTGATTTTTCCTGCAGGCGTGAGACCACTGGCACGGGCCGGGCCGAACGCCAGGCGGCCGGCAGGCCATGACGACCAGCTATAGCACCTGCCGTCCAGAAGTAGTTGACTAGCGCTGTTCATACTGCTACACTTGTGCAATCACTATCGGTCACTGTTTAGTAAGCGTAGGTGTGCTGAGGGTCCCGGAGTGAAGGAGAGTCGAAAGCATGGCTAAGCTCAAAGCCATCAAGCGGTGGCCTTTGTGGGCCCTGGGGACCGCGCTGGCGTTGGTGCTGCTCGTGGTCACGGGAGCCGGCCTGGCGACGCGCATGGTGGCCGCACAGTCCACCAACAATGAGCGCTTCGGCGGGGTGGGTAACGTGGTCAACCTGTCGCTTACAGCAGAACGCCTCGACCCCTGCACCAGTGAGATCCCCGTCGGCGCCAACTACTATGAGGTGCCGGAAGACCAGGTCCTGCTGATAACCGACATCGTAACCGTGGGCGGAGGTAAGACCATCCGCATCCTGACTGACGTCAGGAAGGTGCCGATATTCCGCCTGCCCAGCAACGCCACCGTTAAGCTCGATACGCCGCTGGTAATCTACGGTGGAGAGAAGCTTTGCGTCGGGCATGGCCCTGATGAAAGCACCGCGAACTACTCCGTTTCCCTCTCCGGTACCCTCCTGGACGATCGGCGCGGCCGCTAGGCTACCCACTCAAAGCAAGCAGCCCCTCACACAGGCCCTCGGTGTACCGAGGGCCTGTGGTGTCCTGGCGCCGTGCAAGGCCGGCGCTGCCACCCCTGAATACATGGTTGCACTCTGCACCCGAAGTTGCCACAATGGGGAGAGGGGCCGCCAGCCCGTCGCGCTTGAGGGGGCTGTCCCTGGGGCATGACCAAGAGAGCACTCACCTTTGCCGCGCTGCTATTCCTTGTGCTGGGCTTTGTCGGCCTGCTGGGACTGGGTCTCATGGACAGGTCGCCAGTGACAGGCCGGAGCGGGGCCACCCGGGTCGGCAAGCCAGCGCCAGACTTCGTGCTGCCACTTTTCAGCGGCGGGGAGTTCAAGCTCTCAGCCTACCGTGGTCAGCCTCTCGTCATCAACTTCTGGGCGTCCTGGTGCCCGCCGTGCGTGGAGGAGGCGCCGGCCCTGGAGCGGGTCTGGCAGAGCTACAGGGACCAGGGAATTGTGGTGTTGGGTGTCAACATGCAGGACGCCGAGGGTGATGCCAGGGCTTTTCTGGCCCAGTTCAACATTACCTATCCCAACGGCCCGGACACAACAGGGAGCGTAACAGTGGACTACGGCGTCATTGGCCTGCCAGTCACCTTCTTCGTTGACCGGCAGGGCGTGGTGCAGCGCCGCTGGGTGGGCGCTATATCTGAGTCCCAGCTTACGACCTGGGCCGAGGCCCTGCTCTCCGGTGCGCCTGCCTCTGGCCCCACTGAGGGCGAGAACCCCCAGGAGTTCTACAAATTTAACTAGCCGTCACCTCTTCCCTGCTGGCTACGGACGCCGGCCCCACCATGTGGACTTTAACAACAGGACAGGGTAATGACGTGACCAGCCCCCTCTCTGGCTCTCCCCCACAGGGGGCGAGGATGTCCCTTCCCCCCTGTGGGGAAGGCCAGGGCCTTCCCCTTCGGCACGCTCAGGACAGGCCCGAGCCTGTCGAGGGGAAGGGGACATGGTGCCGCCCTGAAATCGCCCTCTCTACAATGGCAGGTACACCTTCTTGCCTGACTGGCCGCTGCGGATGACAGCCTCGGTGAACTCCATGTACTTCACGCCGTCCTCGAAGGATGTGTGAGTGACAGGCTCCAGGCCACGGATGGCATTGATGAACTCCTCCTCCACGCGCCAACGCCCCTGCTTCTCCGGCGGCACGGGTATCTCGGCCAGCTTGTCGTCGCCACGCCGGCCGCCGAAGAGCTTGAGCGTGGGCGCGTCCAGGTGCAGCGTGCCGTCGGTGCCGAACATCCAGACGCCGTCGGAGGGCGCCAGGCCGGTGACGGTACTGAAGCGCATGTGGACCACCGGGCCAGAGGCCATCTCGCACAGTACCTCCACGTGGTCGGGGATGGTGATGTAGCGAAGACCGCCAGCCTCGTCCTTGCGGGACGTCACGTTGACCCTGGTAAGGGCCATGACGCTGCCCGCCGGGCCCAGCCAGCGCATCATGGCCTCGTACCAGATGCCCATCTGCATAGTGTTGTAGCCGCTCAGGTCGCGGTTATGGCGCCAGTGGAAGGGAGCGTCGTAGTCTATGAAGCTGCCCTGGTGGACCGCCATGTCCACCGAGAGGATTTTGCCCAGGTAGCCATCAGCGATAAGCTCCTTGATGACCTTGTCCACCTTGAGCGTATGGGGAGCAGGGACGATCTGGGTCACCAGCTTTGGCTTCTTGCGGGCGGCGGCCAGCATGGTGTGGGCCTCGGCGGCGTTCATGGCCATGCGGGCCTCGGTCAGGACGTGCTTGTTGGCGTCCAGGGCGGCCAGCACCAGGGTGCAGTGCATGTAGGGCCAGGTGCCGATGCAGATGGCGTCGGTGTCCGGCGCGGCGATGAGGTCTTGCCAGTTATCGTACACCCTGGGGATTTCGTACTCGTCGGCGATCTTCTGGCCGGACTCGCGGCTGCGGTTGGCAACACTGATAATGTCCACGCCCTGGATGGCCTTGAAGCCCGGGATGTGCCGGAGCCGGGTGTTGGCCCCGGCGCCGACCAGGCCGATGCGAATGATGTCGTTGGTCATGTCCCGTCCTCTCTCGAAGGAGTGTTGAGCATCGGGTCAGATTATAGGCGAGCGGCTGGGCATAGTCCAGCCACCCGCCCCGGAGGCCATTGCCTGGTCTGGCCGCTCGCTGCTACGGGCAGGCGCGCCAATGCCTGGACATCCGCCTGGTCACAGGAACCTGTCAAGCTCGGTCAAACTAGCGACCCAGGGCATGGTGCCGCTGGCAGGCCGTCCGTAGCGGGCCATCAGCACGGCGGCGAGGCCCAGCTTGCTGGCAGCCTCCACATTCTCTGGCGCATCGTCCACGAACAGGATGTTTTCAGGCGGCAAGCCCAGGGCCTCGATGGCGGCCCGGAATATCCTGGTATCAGGCTTGGAGCAGCCCACGTGGCAGGACAGGACGAAGGCCCTGAAATACTCGCGCAGCCCCAGGAGACGGTACTTCCGGTCCAGCGAGGGCCAGGTGTTGGACAGGATGCCCAGCTCCACGCCGGCCTCTTGCAACGCATTGAGGGCCGGGTGAGTGTCCGGAAAGACCTCGAAATTGGGTACGCTTACCAGCACGTCGGCCAGCGTCCAGGAGAGGTCGTGGGGAGGCGAGGCCAGCCCCATGCGCTTCAGCAGGATGTCATAGAACACCTGGAACTGGGCACGCTCCTCGTCCTCCGTGCTGAGGCGGTGATTGTCAGTGAGGTACCTGAGGCCCTCCTGAATGCCTGCCTCCAGCTGTCCCCAGTCAAGCTCCCGGACTCCCCTGGCGGCCAGCACCTCACGGAAGTGATGGCCCGGAAGCCACGTGCCTCCTAGCGGGCGCACCAGCGTGTCGCCGGAGTCCAGCAGAATACCCTTGATGTCGCCTGACATGGCTATCTGGCAGGTGGGTAAAGCAGCCTGCCCTGCCGCCTGGTGATGGCCTGGAAGACGTAGCCCTCCCCGGTTGTGACGTACAGGACGTTGAGGCCGGGGCCGCCGAAGGTGCAGTTGGTGGGCCGGTCCACGGGCACCGGGTGCCGCTCCAGCACCTCGCCCGTGGGCGAGAAGACGTAGATGGACGGGCCAGGGCCACCCTGCCGGTAGCCCGCCGTGGCGATGATGTTGCCCTCGACGTCCAGGCACATGCCGTCAATGCCCCGGTGGGGGCCGAAGTCGTGCAGCACCTTGCATGGCCCCAGGCTGCCATCCTCATTGACGGGGTATGCCCGGAGCTGGCGCTTCTCGTCCGGGTTGCGCCCGCTCTGGGCCACGTAGAGGGTCTTATAGTCCAGGGAGAACAGGATGCCGTTGGGGCGCGTCGTGTCGAAGGTGACGCGCGTCACGGACCAGGTGCCGTCGGGCTGCGGGTCCAGGCGGTAGACCGAGTCGTGGTCAAGCTCCTTGTTGGCGCGGTCCAGGCTCCAGGGGCCGCCAGCGCCCTCGTAGTAAGGGTCTGTGAACCACACCCGGCCCTGAAGGTCTATGGCCAGGTCGTTGGGAATGTTGAAGCGTTTGCCCTGGAACCTGTCGGCCAGGACGGTGACGCCGCCGTCCCGCTCGTAGCGCACCACCCGCCGGGCGCCGCCTTCGCAGGCGTACAGCGCGCCGTCCTTGTCGAACATGAGGCCGTTGGCGCAGTTGGTGTCGGACCGGAACACCGATGTAGTCTTTGTCGCGGGGTCATAGCGCATGATGCGACTGGCCGGGATGTGGGTGAACAGCAGGCCGGCGCCGTCCCAGGCCGGCCCTTCCGTGGTCCCGCCGTAGGGACCGCTGATGAGAACAAAGTCCCAGGGCATGTCGGCCTCCTCTCCGCCTGATTATGCCCGCCTCAGCAGGGGCTAGCTAGATGACCTCTTTGGACTCGCCCACGTCGCCGGCGCCGGCGACGCCTAGCTCCTCGCCAGCCTTTCTGATGGCGCCGAACTCCTGCCGGAAGCCGTTGTGCATGGTGCGGGCGTCGGTGCTGTACAGGACGAAGCGGGCGCCCTCGCGCAGCCACTTGATGGTAAGCTCCACCGACTGGTGGTGAATCATGCAGGGCACGTTGCGGGCCTTGCAGGCCTTGATAATCCGGCGGAGCGCTGCCTCGTAGTCCGGGTGCTCGTACTGGTTGGGGATGCCCAGGGAGATGCTCAGGTCATTAGGCCCCACGAATATGGCGTCTATACCATTGACCTTGAGGATATTCTCCAGGTTCTCGATAGCTGGCACGCTCTCGATGCCGATGATGCAGACGTTGTTGCGGTTGAGGTCCTCCAGGTACTTCCTGGAAGCCTCGCTGGGGAACTGGCCGGACTCGACGGCCTTGCGCACCAGCGCCCCCTTGAGCGGGCGCCACCTGGCCGCGCCCACGACCTCCTTGACCTCCTCCACGGTCTCGCAGTAGGGCGCCAGGACACCCTGGGCGCCGGCGTCCAGGGCCATGGTGACGTAGTGGGAGTCTGGTATCGGCACCCTGATGATGGGCACGACGCCGGTAAAGTTGAAGGCGGCGAGGAAGTCGGCCACCTCGTCGCGGCCACGGGGCGAGTGCTCCGTGTCTATGATGACGTAGTCCAGGCCAAAGCGGGACATGGGCGTGGACCAGCGCGGGTTGCGGCTCATGGAAAGCATGGTGCCGTACACGACGCCGCCAGCCTTCAGCTTCTTCTTCAGTTCCTCCCCGTTCATATATCCTCCTGTCGGCTTGGTATCTGCCAGGGTCACGGCCTGAAGTGATGTTCCAGGGCCTTGTACCGCTTGATTGTAGCTTCCAGGCTGAAGGTGTCAAGTCTCCACCGCAGGTTGCCGGCGGCAGGTCCACCAGGCCTGTGACCGGTCGCACGCTGTTGACTGCCGGCAGGCCTGGTGCTACTCTGGCGCGGCGGCCTGCCGCGCCGTCCCCTGCCGACGGCCCGCGCAGGACGAATTGCGCTGACCTGGGGCTGGGACATGCGCCGGCTGGACTACGGCTGGGTGATACTGGCGACAGGCTTCATTGTCCTGTTCTTTGGCGGGGGCTCCAGGTTCACCTTCGGGCTGATGCTCAAGCCCATGACTGATGAGCTGCACTGGACCCGCTCGTCCCTGTCACTGGCGGTGACCGCCTACATGGTGGTGTCGGCCCTGGCAATGCCCCTGGTGGGCCGCCTCATGGACAGGTACGAGGCGCGCTGGGTCATGGCTGGCGCCGTGCTGCTGGGCGCCGCCGGCATCGGACTGATGGGCCTGGTCACGCAGCCGTGGCACGTCTTCGCCCTGTACGGCCTGGTGTACGCCGTGGGCAGCGCGGGGACTTCGGTCTCGCCTGTGGGGGTCGTCATAAGCCGCTGGTTCTCCCGGCGCCGTGGCATCGCCAATAGCGCCGCCATTGCTGGCAACGCCGTGGGGCAGTTGCTCATCATCGCCGTGCTGACCTCGGTGCTGACGGCCGCGGGGTGGCGCCTGTCCTACAGGCTGCTGGGCGCCGTCTACGCGGCGGTCGCGCTGCCGCTGGTGCTGGCCGCCCTGCGGCCCAGGCCACAGGACGCGCCCGGTAGCGCCGCCACTCCCGCAGGCGGCACAGCAGGCAACGCGTCCGGGGGCGCTCCCCACACAGGCGGCGTACTTACCTCGCGGCAGTTCTGGCTCCTCCTGGTGGTGTACTCCATCTGCGGCTTCCAGGACTTCTTCGTTGCCACCCACGTGGTGGCCTTCGCCACCGATGAAGGAGTCAGCCAGGTGCTGGCGGGCAACCTCCTGGCGCTTATGGGCCTGATGGGCGTGGCCGGCGTGATGACGTCGGGCCTGCTGGCCGACGCCTGGGGCGCGACGCGGCCGGCCGGGCTATGTTTCCTGCTGCGCATCGCCATCTTTGGCCTGGTGCTGCTGGACCAGGGTACGGCCAGCATAGTCGCCTTCGCCTTGCTGTACGGCCTCACCTTCCTCATCACGGCGCCCCTCACGGTCATCTTCGCCGGCAACATTTTTGGCATGGCGCGGCTGGGCACGGTGAGCGGCGCCATCTCCATGGTCCATCAGATCACCGGAGGGCTGGGCGCCTACGCTGGCGCCTTCTCCTACGACCGCTGGGCCAGCTACGACGGGGCCTTCGCGCTGATGCTGGCGCTGTCCCTCATAGCCACGCTGGCGACGGCGCTGGTGAGAGACAGGCGAGCGCTCCACACGGCGTGCTAGCAGGCGTCACAGGGCGCGAGCGGGCGCCAGGTCCAGGACTTCCACCAGGCGCCGGACTTCCCTGTAGGCCGTGCCATCGGGTGGCGCCGCCGGGTGCCGGACGTAGGCCGTCTTGAATATGCCCCGCAGCCTCAGCACCTCTTTGGTCAGGTAGTAGGCGATGCCAAGGCCCTGGCCCAGCAGCTTCAGGAGCGGCTCGTACTTGTCGAAAAGCTCGGTGGCCTGGTCTTCCTGGCCACTCTGGAACAGGTCCCAGACCCGGCGAAAGACCTCGGGGATGGCGCAACCCGGCATGGTCCCCACCGAGCCGCGTCGCAGCTCCTCAAGGAAGAAGTTGCCGCCGGCGCCGCCGAAGACAATCAGCGTATCGCCGCCAAGCTCCCTGGCCTCTGCCACCCGTGGCGCAGTGGGTGGCGTTTCCACCTTGGCGTAGCAGGCCTTCTCACTCTCCCGCGCAATCTGGACGGCCAGCGCTGGCGGGACCGGCGCCGTGGCGACGTCCTGGATAAAGATGGGGACGCTAATGGCGTCGGAGATACGGCGGTAGTACTCCCTCACCTGCCCTGAGGTCGTGGGGACGGCCGTGGGTGGCAGGACCATGACGGCGTCCGCTCCCAACTCCTCCGCACGGCGGCTGTACTGCACGGCCAGGTCCGTGCCCTGAGCACCGGTGTTCACCACTATCTTGACCCTGCCTCGGGCCTGCTCCACCACGGCTTTTACAGCCTGGTCGCGCTCGGCCTCCGACAGCTTGAAGACCTCGCTGGCCAGGGCCACGCCCAGGCCATGCACGCCGGCCTGGACGGCGTACTCCACTTCCCGCTGCAGGTCTTCCACATCAATTCGCCCTTTCTCGTCGAAGGGCATGGCCAGGATGGGGTACACCCCTTTCATAGTCCTGTCAACCATTGAATCCTCCTGCTAGTACTGGTACATACCGGATACAGCTACACCCACGGCCTGGGGCGACGTCGCCCCGACACGGAAGGTGGCACCACTGGCACGCGGGCGGCCAGCGTTGCGCGGCGCGCAAATTCAGGCCTTCCCCATATAGCCGCACACACCAGACCTGGGGGAGTTGACCACTGGCATGAGTTCGTCTAGCATGCTCTCGTGGTCGGCGGCGCAAGCATCGCAAAACAGGCCCTTGCCTTCCCAGTTACACTCAGGGCAAATCTGGGTGGCCGGCGCTCCGCAGTTGGAGCAGCGCTGGTCGGGGGGGTCGTTCCGGGCCAGAAGCCTGATCTTCTTCCCTGGGGCATCGGCGGGGCGTTCCAACTCTACCTTAAGGACAAGCTCTGTGGTCGTGCCGAAGTCGTACTCATGGTAGAACTTCATGCCAGGCTTGAGGACATTCCCGAGAGGATGGCCCAGGTCCTCCTCATCATCCTCGTCAATCCAGAAAGATGACCGCTCTGGCATGGCAGTGTACCGCTTGCCCTCGATGGTGAAGGCGCTCATGTGGCCGCAGCACTCCAGCCAGATGTCCCTGAGGAACTCGTCCAGGTCCTCCAGGGTAGCGGTCGCGGGCGCCTCGAGGTGAAGCCAGTACACCTTGGATGCCGCTCGTGGCTCCACGATCAGGTGGAAACTCGTGCTTTGCCTGGCCTTCTTACGCGGGGGCCTCAAAGGGAACCGCGCCTGACACGTCTCCAGGTGCCTGACCATCGCCCGCTTGCCGAAGCTGGCGTTGCAGAACACGCACCTGCCCTTGGTGCCCCTGGGCCTCTCTGCCTTCTCTGCCATGGTGAAGACTCCCTGGACTGTCGCACCCGGTGGACCTAGCCGGCACGGCTAGTAAGTTGCCCGGCCTCCACTGATATCAAAGACCGCGCCGGTGCTGAAGGAGCACTCGGCGGAGCACAGCCACGCCACCAGCGCGGCAATTTCGTCTATCTCGCCCGTGCGGCCCATGGGTATGCGCTCCACCATGTACCTGACCTGGTCCGGCGTGAACTCGTCCAGTATCCTGGTCTGGACTACGGCGGGCGTGACGCAGTTGACCCTTATGCCTGTACGGGCCAGCTCCTTGCCCACGGACTTGGTAAGGGCAATCACGGCACCCTTGGTGGCCGAGTACGGGACCATGCGCGGGTTCCCCTCTTTGCCGGCGATGGAGGCGATGTTGACTATGCGCCCATAGTCGCGCTGGAGCATGTAGGGGACGACCTTGTTGCAGAAGATGAAGACGCCGCGCAGGTTGGTCCGATAGACGCGGTCCATCTCTTCGACGGGCAGCTCCCAGATGTTGCCGTTCTTGCCGCCAATGCCCGCGTTATTGACCAGGATATCTATGCGGCCCCAGGTATCCATCGCCCGCCGCGCGGCCCGCTCCGCCGTTGCCGCCTCGGCCACGTCGCCGACCTCCAGCAGGGCGTCCACGCCCCTGGCCCTGAGTTCGCTGGCGGACTGTTCGCCCAGGCGAGGGTCCAGGTCCACTATGACCACCCGCGCGCCTTCGCTGCCCAGCCGCCTGGCGATACCGTAGCCGATGCCCGTGGCGGCCCCTGTGACAATGGCTACCTGTCCATCGAAACGTGCCATGTGTTCTCCTCAAGCTTGTGGCGACCTGCTGCCGAAGTCGGAGGCGCTGCCAGCACCTGGATAGCCACCGTGCAGCTTCCGACCTGGCCCACCAGCCAACATACTGGTCGGCTGTATTATAGACTGTCAGCGTTGCTGGTCAAGGACAGTGGTATAATCGGGCCACATGGAGAGGATTCCCATCCAAGGAGGCCGCCGTGAAGTTTGGCTTCTTCATGATGCCGTCGCACTCACACCGCGATAATCCCACCCTGGCCTTTGAGCGAGACTTACAGCTCATCGAGTACGCCGAGGGCCTGGGCTTCGACGAGTTCTGGGTCGGAGAGCACCATTCCGGCGGCTGGGAGACCATCCCAGCACCTGACATCTTCCTGGCGGCCGCCGCCACCCGCACCAGGAGGATTCGCCTGGGCACGGCAGTCATAAACCTGCCATACCATCACCCCTTCCACGTGGCCGAGCGCATGGCCTTTCTGGACCACCTGGCCTACGGGCGCATCATGCTGGGCTGCGGGCCGGGCGTGCTTTCGCCTGACATCAAGCTCTTCGGCCTGGACCCAACAGAGCTGCGGCCCATGATGAACGAGTCCCTGGAAATCATCCTGAAGCTCTACCGTGAGGACGGGCCTGTCAGCTACGAGGGCAAGTACTGGCAGATAAGGGATATGGAGATTCAGGTGAAGCCCTACCAGCAGCCCCATCTGCCCGTGTTCCTGGTCAGCTCGGGCAGCGGCAACAGCGTCCGGGAAGCAGCAAGGCACGGCTTGCCGGTCATATCGGGCGTCTTCACCCTGCCCACCGCCCTTGGCCTGCGCCAGCAGTGGGACCTCTACGAGCAGGAGGCCAGGACGCGAGGCCACAGCGTGAGCCGCGACGAGTGGCGGCTGTCCACCAACATCTACCTGGCCGACTCCACGGAGGAGGCTATACGCGACATAGCCTCCGGCGCCATGGCCGAGATGCGCCAGTACTTCTTCAACAACGGCGGCAAGCCCACCTATGAGGCCTACCCCGGCCAGCCCGCCGATGAGATAACCATCGAGCAGGTGATAGCCCAGCGCCGCTGGATTATCGGCGACCCGGACTACTGCATCAGGCGGATAAGGGAACTGCAGGAGGAGACAGGCGGCTTCGGCGCCCTGCTCATGGTGGCAGTGGAGTGGACCTCCACGGAGAAGTGGCGCCGCTCCCTGGAGCTATTCGCCCGGTACGTGATGCCCCAGTTCAGGGGCACGCTGCGCGGCATCCAGCGTGCCTGGGAGCGCATGGTGGAGGACAACCGCGCCGGCCGGCTGCCCAACGCCCGCTCCGGCGTCGTACGGGTGGATGGCGGCCAGCAGCGGACGGGGTAGGACTACCAGGCGGGATGCCCACCAGGCTGCCACTGGCACCATGATCTCTGGAGCCCGCCTACTGCGCCGAGGAAGAAGCCTGGCTTACCAGAAAGGGGACTTCATAGATTATATCCCCGTTCTGCGCCTCCACCTTGAAGGTGTAGTCTCCAGGGGTTACGGTGCTGTCAATAGTGACCACCAGCAACGAATTGGAGACCAGCGTGGCGGGCAGGTGGACCCCCTCGATGGTGCCCTGCACCGGCCTGAGGAAGACCACGGAGACCCGGTCCAGGTTCGAGCCTATCACCCGTACCTGCTGGCCAACGCTAGTCGAGGTCGGGGTGACGTCCACGACCTCAGGCACAGGTCCGGGCCGGGTGAGAACATAGGTGGTGACCGCCGCCGCGGCACCCACCACGCCCAGGGCGACGATAATCAGGAGCAACGCCGGCGACCGGGGGAAAGAGGCCTGCCGCGCCACCGGCGCTGGAGGGGCAGCACTCTGGGATGCTGGAGTCACACTCTGGGTCAAGCGGAGCATCTCGTCGGCCCTTTTGATCTCGCGCTCGTAGCGATTGGCTATGTCGGCATTCTCGCGTTTAAGGGCCTCGACTTCCCGCTGGTACCTCTCGTTCTGGGCGCGCAGCTCCTGGACCTCGGCGGCCTGCCTGGCTCGCTCCTGCTCCTCCTGCCTCAGCTTTTCGTTGCTGGCCTCGATGGCCCTGTTGATTTCATCCACCAGCTTGTTCCAGCCGTCCACCTGCTCCCTTTTCCATTTTCGCGTCACTACCCGCAGAATATCGGCGAAGGCCGTGATGAGCGCATAGGAAAAATGGGAGGCAGGTGCGTGGAGGAAGGGGATCTTCTGGGTCTTGTATGCCTTGAGGGCCTCCACATCCAGGGGTACGGGATGAGTGTCCTCATAGCGCACCGGGAACTCTTTGGTAAGCTCCAGCCGGAACCCCGCTTCCATCTTGCTCAGGTCCAGATGGTTGGAACCCTGGCCGGTCTCGGTTGCCTTGTTGACGATAATGGCCCGTAGCAGCGGCTTCCTCTGGAGTTCGTTGGCCGCGGCGCTGACACGCTGGACCAGGTTCCTGTCCTGGTAGAACGAGGTGTAGTCGGCCTCGGTGACGACAATGAAGCTATCGGCCAGGGCGCAGACGTCGGTGCTCTCGAAGTTGAACCCTCCCCGCGTGTCCACCAGCACGTAGTCAAAGGTGGCCTGCGACCTCAACGTGTCGAAGAGGGCCTGGACGGCCTGGCGGAAGGTGGCACGGTCGAGAGGCGGCACGGGTGGCCTCACGCCGTCCTCCGGCAGGTCTCCATAAAGCTCCTTACTGCTGATGAGGGCCTCGTAGATTACTCCGTGGTCCGCCGTCCCGCTGCGGTTGATGGGTTGGGGGCTGAAGGCGAGGTTGCCGCCTGCCAGGAAGCCCCTCAAGACGCCGCTGAAGGTGCTCTCCTGAGGGAGTTCGTTTATGTGCCTCATTCCCTGAGGGCCGAGGAGGAACAGGGACAGGCCATCGGTGGCGGTGTCGGCATCAATCATCAGCACGCGGTGGCCGGTGCGGGTGAGGGCATAGCCCAGGCTGGCGGCTATCACCGTCTTGCCAGTCCCGCCCTTGCCGCTGCTGAACGCGATGATCTCGAGGTGCCCTGACTCCTGAATTGCCATGGGCTAGGGGGCGCTCCTTGACCCCTCACATATGCGTGATTACTGAGACTCGTGGGAAACCCGGCGGGCGGTCTGGCGTCCTGATGTCAGGGTCGTTGGCCGTGTACTTTCCCTCCTCAGGTGCCGTGGAGATGCGGCCCAGGCTGCCATAGCCAGGCCCGCTCACTCGGCCTCCCGCCAGCCCAGAGTAGTCGGTAGGTGGGGGCACAGGCCCGGACCCTGGGAACTGGTTCATTGCTGACCACCCTTGGGGCTGACCTTCTCCATAAACCTCGCTCTAAGCTCACTGTCCTTGATGTTGAGTTGGCGGTGCAGGGCCACAGCGTTCACACAGGCGTCCGGCCCGGGGTAAAACGGGTCCACGTGGGTTGTCCACAGCAACTGGAACTGGCGGGCGGCGTCCAGGAACGCCTCCCGCGACTCAAGGTATGCCTGGGCGCGCTCCTGGGAGTTGCTGAAGTTCTCCAGGTTGGCCAGGATGGCGAGAATAGCCGCACCCACGGCGGCGATGAGAGAGATTCTCCAGGAGGCCCATCCAGAAGCTCCTCGTCGGCTCCACCGCATTGACGTAGGCGGCCAGGAGGTTCAGGATGGCGACAACGCCCGTGCTGATTATTATGGTCCAGCGCCATCTCCTGTGGGACCTGGTGTACTCCTTATACCGCTCCACGCACAGGTTGGAGGAATTGTAGAACTCCATCAAGATGTTGGTATAGGTCTCGTGGACCCGGCTTATAAACTCTTTGCGTTGCTCCTCGGTCCGATTAGGCTCAGCCCAGGCTTCTCTGCGGGCCTCGACCAGGGCACCATCGAGGAGCGGCTCAGGCCGTTCCGGGGCAGTCGCCGGCCCTGGGGCCACAGGCCCGACTGGCCCAACGCGGTGTCCTCTGTCATCGTCCATCCTGAGCTCCTAATGCCCCAGGGACGCTAGGACTACGCTGGCCGCTCCTCTCTACATTCAGCCCGCCAACATGAGGGACTGCCCATCCAGGCCGCCAGGAACGCAGCTTTGCCCTTCCTGGATGGACTAGTTACTCCGACATAATTCTTATGTCAAGTGCCACTGCAACCCTCTTATTCGTCCGTCGCCTGGCATCGTGCGCCGGCCGACCCGCCGCCATGACTGGCCCATTTCCCCCGCGCAGTCAGACAGCGCGGCCAGCAAATCGCTCGGGAGGAGGGGTAGTGGCTACTTTTTCTTCCAGTCCCTGGCCCAGTTGGCGTCGGTGGGCCAGATGTTGTGGGCGCCCCGGCCCGCCCCCTTGGGGCCTTCGACGCGCCAGTCCTTCGTGGCATCACGCCACTTGATGAAGTGGGGCTGCTTCAGGTGTTCCTGGAAGGCGGCCTCGTCCCTGTACACCTCGTACAGCCAGATGCGATTGGGGTCCTCCCCGTCCTGGACGACGTCGAAGCGCAGGCAGCCTGGCTCGTTCTTCACCGACCCCTCGGCATCGGCGATCATTTCCTTGATGAACTGCTCCTTGAAGCCCGGCTTTATCTGGATAGGCGCCACGATAACGTACATTGCTCCTCCTCACTTGTAAAGTGCAGCGCGGCCCTGGTATGACCTGCCGCTCCTGGACCTGAGGGCGCCGGCCCTCATGAGTCCTGGTGCTCGGCCAGCGTGCGGCTGGCGGCGGCGACGCCGGCCCCGCGAGGCACCTCGTAGCCGCACCGAGGCAGGACTTCCTCCAGCGCGGCCAGCAGCGCCAGGACGAACTCCCCCTTGCTGGACTCGCCCATCAGGCCGATGCGCCAGACCTTGCCGGCAAGCTCGCCCAGGCCGCGGCCAATCTCGATGCTGTACTGGCGCAGCAGGGCCTGCCGTACCCTGGCCTCGTCGGTGCCATCCGGTACCCAGACCAGGGTTATCTGGTCCAGGGCGTACTCCTCGGGCACCACGGGCCTCAGGCCCAGGGCCTGGAGGCCAGCGCGCAGCGCCGAGGCGTTGCGGCGGTGCCGCTGGAAGCGTCGCTCCAGCCCCTCCTCCAGCACCATGCGCAGTGCCTCCCTCAGCGCCAGCAGCATGCTCACCGGCGCGGTGTGGTGGTAAACGCGCTCGCTGCCCCAGTACTTCATCAGCAGGCCCAGGTCCAGGTACCACGAGACGGGCCTGGTCTTGCGAGTAGCCACGACGTCCCGCGCCCTGGGGCTAAGCGCCACCGGCGCCAGCCCGGGAGGGCAGCCCAGGCACTTCTGGGTGGCCGAGTAGGCATAGTCAATGCCCCAGCGGTCCACCGCCACGTCGCTGCCGCCCAGCGAGGTCACGGCGTCCACTACCAAAAGCGCTCCGTGCTCGCTGGCGAGCCTGGAGATGTCCTCCAGAGGCTGCCTGACGCCCGTGGAGGTCTCGGCATGCACCGCCATCACCAGCTTCACCCGCGAGTGCTTCTGTAGCTCGGCCTCCAGGACATCGGGCGGGAACGGCCGGCCCCACTGGGCGCGGAGCGGCACAACCCTGGCGCCCACGCGGCCAGCCATGTCCACCATACGCTCGCCGAAGTAGCCGCATACGCACATGACCGCCACATCGCCAGGCTCCAGGAGGCTGGTCAGGCCCGCCTCCATGCCTGCGGAGCCGGTGCCCGGCACAGCCAGGGTTATCCCTTCGCTGGTCTGATAGACCTCCCTGAGTAGCGCGGAGATTTCGTCAAGAATGAGGACGAAGTCTGGGTCGAGGTAGCCCAGCATGGGGGCCATCATGGCCTGGAGCACCCTGGGACTCACATTGCTTGGCCCTGGGCCAAGGAGAATCCGAGGTGGCACGACAGGCACCCTGGAAGCGGGCAACCGCGCAGGGGTCATGAGTCCCTCCTTTGGGGCGGCAAAGGCTTTCGCCCGGAGGCGCTAGCGGATGGCCGCGACGCCTGCCTGGGCAGCCAGCTCGTCCTGGTCGGCGGTGCCGCCGCTTCCGCCTATGGCGCCGACGCACACACCGTTGCGGACTATGGGCACGGCGCCGGTGCCGGGTATGAGGTCGCCGCCCTCCATCATGACCAGGGAGCGCATTACGGGCGTATCCGCCCGCGCCTGAAGGTCGCGGCTGGGCACGCCGAACGCCGCCGACGCCCTGGCCTTGCCCCGAGAGACCGGCGCGGTGCGCCATGGGGCGCCATCCATTCGCACCATGCAGACCAGGTCACCCCGGGCGTCCACCACCGAAAGGCTCAGTGCCACGCCCATCTCGACAGCCTTCGCCTCCGCCGCTTCCAGCGCCTTCCTGGCTTCAGCCAACGTCAGCCCTGCCATAGCTTCCCTCCTTGACGCGAGACTCTCCTAGCTGTGATGATGCCGGTTGTAGCGGTCCTCGTACCGCACTATGTCATCCTCGCCCAGATAGCTGCCGGACTGGACCTCGATGATCTCCAGGGGGATAATGCCCGGGTTCTCCAGGCGGTGCTTCACCCCCACAGGCACGTAGGCCGACTGGTTCTCCGTGAGCAGAAAGACCTCGTCCCCGCGCGTGACCCTGGCCGTGCCCCGGACGACCACCCAGTGCTCCGCCCTGTGGTGGTGCATCTGGAGCGACAGCGCGGCAGAGGGGTTGATGGTGAGCCGCTTCACCTGGAAGCCAGGGCCGGAGTCCACGGTCTCGTAGTGGCCCCAGGGGCGATGCACCTTGCGGTGGTTCTCCTGCTCGGCCCGGCCCTCGGCCTTGAGGCGGCTTACGATCTCCTTCACTTCCTGCACCCGGTCCTTGTGGGCCACCAGCACGGCGTCGGCGGTCTCCACCACTATGACGTCTTTGAGCCCCACCGCGGCCAACATACGGTGCTTGGCGATGAGGAGAGCGTCCTGCATGGAGCGGGCGTACACATCGCCCTGGATGAGGTTGCCCTCCACGTCCCGGCTGGCCTCTTCCCACAGGGCCGACCAGGAACCCACATCGGACCAGCCCACGTCCAGCGGCAGGACCACGCAGCCCGAGGTCGCTGAGGGGCCTTGGCCGTTCGACAGGGCCGGGCTGGCCAGCCTCTCCATGACTGCGTAGTCTATCGAGTCGCTGGGACAGGCGGTGAACAGCTCCGCCTTGGGGCGATAGAAGTCGCCGTCCCAGTGGCCCTGGGCGTAGGCAGCCCTGCACGCCTCGGCGATGTCAGGCCGGTGGCGCTGGACCTGCTCCAGCCAGACTGAGGCCTTCATCATGAAGATGCCGCTGTTCCACAGGTAGTCGCCAGACTCCAGGTAGGCCCTGGCCGTGGCGCGGTCCGGCTTCTCCACAAAGGCATCCAGGACGCGGGCCGAGGAGGCGACTGCCTGTGCCAGCGCTCCGCCTTGATTCGTCGCCATAACGCTGGCCAGGGCCTTGCCCTTCTTGATGTAACCATAGCCCGTGCTGGGCGCCGTGGGGACGATGCCAAAGGTAACTATATAGCCACACTGGGCCAGGGCCGCTCCCTCCTGCACCGTCCTGCGGAACCCCTCCACATCCTTGATGACGTGGTCGGCGGGCATGGCCAGCATCACCGGGTCCAGCTCCTGGCCCTGGTGGTTGTCCGACAGCGCCAGCGCCGCCAGGGTCAGGGCTGGCGCCGTGTTGCGGCCCACAGGCTCCAGAATAATGCGAGACGGCGCCTTGCCCAGGCCGCGCACCTGCTCCGCCGCCAGGAAGCGATGGACTTCGTTGCAGACGATTATGGGGGATGCCACGCCTTCCAGGCCATCCAGCCGGGCCAGCGTGTCCTGGAGCATGGTGCGTTTGCTTACCAGGGGAAGGAACTGCTTGGGGTAGTATTCCCTGGAGAGGGGCCACAGGCGGGTGCCGGAGCCGCCAGCTAGTACCACAGGGTGCAGGGCCATGGTCACCTCCGTTCAGCCCGATAGCTCCGAGTCGGCAAGAGGGGCTTCTCCGGTAGCTTCTGGCCTGACATGCAAGAATTATATGTAGCCATATAATCCCCGGTCAACTTGCGAAAACGTCCGCTTACGTGCCGATGACTCGTGGGCGCCCGGCCCACTGAGAGGCAAGCCATGTATCATGCCGCCCCTGCTGGAAGGTGGCGGCTGAGTCTCTTCTCCTGTCAGCCCATCGGGGGAGAGGGCTGGCCGCCTCTTTTCAGCAAGAATGGTACGAGTCCCCCGCTGCCCTCTCTGCCAGTAGCGGTCTGCTAGAATCGGTGTATGGAATACGTGGCAGACCTTCACCTGCACTCGGCCTACGCCCGGGCCACCAGCAAGGAGCTGAGCTTCGAGAACCTGGCCCACTGGGCGAAGCTGAAGGGCATTGACCTGCTGGCCAGCGCGGACTTCACCCACCCGGTCTGGTCCGAGGAGACACGGCGCAAGCTGACTGACCTGGGCAACGGGCTGTACGAGCACGGGGGCGTCAGGTTCGTCCTGGGCACGGAGGTCAACTGCGCCACACGCCACGGCGGCAAGGGCCGGCGCGTCCACATGCTGCTATTCGCCCCAGGCCTGGACACGGTGGCCCGGATCAACGCCGCCCTTGCCGGCAAGAGCGACGACCTGGAGCAGGACGGCAGGCCGACCCTCCAGATGTCCCCCAGGGACCTGCTCACCACCGCCCTGGATCTGGACAGCCGGTGCCTGGTCATACCCGCCCACGTCTGGACGCCCTGGTACGGCGTGTTTGGCTCCTTCTCCGGCTTCGACTCCCTGGAGGAGTGCTTCGGGGACATGGCGGAACACATCCACGCCGTGGAGACTGGGCTTTCCAGCGACCCGGCCATGTGCTGGCGTGTCCCGGAGCTGGACAGCCGGGCCATCGTCTCCTTCTCCGATGCCCACTCGCTGCCCAGGCTGGGACGCGAGGCCACGGTGTTCGAGGGCGAGCTTTCCTATGACGGCCTGGTACAGGCCATCAAGGCCCAGCGCATCGCCTACACCGTGGAGTTCTTTCCCGAGGAGGGCAGGTACCACTACTCGGGCCACCGTGAACACGGTGTGCGCTACTCCCCCGAAGAGGTCCAGCGGCACGGCCAGCGCTGCCCTGTCTGCGGGCGCAGGCTTACCCTGGGGGTGACCTATAGGGTCGAACAGCTTGCCCGGAGGCAGGTCCAGTCCTGGGTGGACGAGCACTCCTTCACCAGGGCCGACAATGGCCGTCCGCCTTACATAATGCTGGTGGGCCTTCAGCAGGTCATAGCCGAGAGCCTGGGTGTGAGCACCAGCTCAAAGAAGGTCCAGGCTGAGTACACGCGATTGCTGAGCGAGCTGGGTGCCGAGCTTGTGGTGCTGAAAGACGTCCCGGTGGCGGAGGTCCAGCGCGTAGCCGGCCCACGAGTGGCCGAGGGCATCGCAAGGGTCCGCCGAGGCGACATCTCCATAGAGCCGGGCTACGACGGCCTGTACGGCATCGTGAAGGTGTGGCCCGACTCGGCGGACACGCAGGACGAGGCTTCCCAGGGCCGCCTGCCATTGCAGTAGGCGATGCGCGCTGACACCACAGGTCTGCCGCAAAAGGTTATACTATCGCCAGCATTTTACGCTGGAGGCACTCATGATACATATAACCGAGGAGATGCGGGAGTTGGTCAACAACGCCCTGGCCGACAGGGTGCCCTGTATCCTGGGGACTGCCTCCAGTGATGGCAAGCCACAGATCAGCCTCAAGGGCAGCCTCATGGTCTATGATCACGAGACGCTGGCCTACTGGGAGCGCGCGCTGCGGACGGCCCTGGAGAACATCTCCGAAAACCCTCAGGTTGTAGTCCTGTACCGCAACCCGGACAGGCGCATCAACTGGCGCTTCCACGGCACCGCTAAGGTATACGATTCGGGGCCTGTGCGCGACGATGTGATGGCCCGCACGGTAAAGGCGGAACTGGACAGGGACCCCGACCGCAAGGGCGTGGCCGTGCTGATCACCGTGGACCGGATAACAGACCTGTCTGGCAGGGTGCTGCAGCAGCGGGACTGAGCGCGAGGGGCTAGGCGCCGCCATCCCCCGCCGGCGTGGCGGCGGGCTGAGGCCGGTACTTGATGGAGAACTTGCTCTCCCGGATGCTGAAGCTGGCCAGGCTGGCGCCGGCCAGCAGCGAGCCAGCGATGGCAAAGGGGACGGTGTAGGAGCCGAAGGCGTCGTACAGGGCGCCTCCCATGTACACGCTGAGCGCCCCACCGGTCTGGTGGGCAAGCGTCACCATTCCGGCCAGCGTGCCCATATGCTTGAGGCCGTACACCTCGGCGGTCAGGGAGGAGGTAAGTGGCGCCGTGGCAATCCAGGAGAAGCCCGCCACAATGGCAAAGCCCCACAGGGCGATGGGGCCAGGGGCCAGCAGAAGCATGGCGTAGGCCAGGCCGCGGACGGCGTAGGTGGCCCCCAGCAGGTTCTTGCGGCCCAGCCTGTCGGACCAGGCGCCCACCATCAGGACGCCCAGCACGTTCAGGCCACTCATGACACCGAAAGCCAGCGCGGCAACCCCCGGCGACGCGCCACGCTCTATGGCGAAGGGCACATAGTGGGCCGAGATGATGGCCGTGGTCATGCCGCAGACGAAGTACCCGCCCGTGAGTTGCCACATGGGCAGGGACTTGTAGGAGTCCCGCCAGCGGTCAACCTCCAGCGGGCCGCGTGCCTCTTGGGAGGCCCGCGTGGACGGCGGGCCACTCGCCCCGGTAGGCCCGGAGTCGCCGTCCGGCTGGAGGCCCATCTGCGCGGGGCTGTCCCGCAGCAGGACAAAGGCCAGGGGCAACGCCAGTCCCAGCACCAGCGCGCCCAGCACTGTCCACGCCAGCCGCCAGTCCGCCGTCTGTATCAGCAACATGGCCAGGGGGACCAGCACCAGCGAGCCGGCGGACGCGCCGGCTGTGCTGATGCTCAGCGCCACGCCCCTGTTGCGCCGGAACCACCGGGCCAGCACGGCATGCACCGTCACCAGCGAGACCCCGCTGGCCGCGACGGACATGACCACGCCATATACCACTATAAAGAAGGCTATGTTGCTGGTGCGGGCCAGCAGCAGGGTGCCAGCGCCCAGGACAAACAGGCTGGTCAGGATAACCTTGCGCCCGCCCAGTCTGTCATAGAGCCGACCTATGAAGGGCTGGCTGAGGCCGTTGACCAGCCAGCCTATGGCAATGGCCAGGGAGATGGCGCCACGGCTCCACTCCAGGTCCCCGCTCATGGGGATTATGAAAACGCCGGTGCTATTCCTCGCGCCGGTGGAGACCAGCATGGCGAAGGCTGCGGCAGCTACGATAAGCCAGCCGTAGAATATGCGGCTGCCCACCCTGGATTTCGGCCACATGCTTGCCTCCTGGGATACCCTGCGTGGTAGCCTGTTGACTGGAAGTCTAGCACCGCGGACACAGATGGACAAGGCCCCGGGCCGCTGCCGCCGCCTTGCAGGCAGCACAGGCTGTCAGTGCATCCGATTATGCAGAATAATACTTAATTCGATTGCAAAATCAGACGTTTCCATACAATAATCACTAGGAACACCATGTGACCTGGGCGCACTCGTGCCACAACATGCTCCAGGGGCGCTAAGGAGAAGAAGCCATGTCTGAGCAGCGGAGAGTCACACTGAAGCCGGTCACCAGGGAAGACGTCGCGCGGATAAAGAGGTGGCTTGGGGACGAGGAGGTGGCGGAAAGCTGGTTCGGCAGGTATTCCTACGGCGACCCGGCGCACCTGGGATACCACCCTTCGGAGATGGAGCACGCCTCGGAGTCCGAGTGGGAGCATGTGTTCAACAACCCTGAGCACCGCATCTACTCCATCTACAACGAGAGCGGCGAGCACATAGGCGAGGTCCACATAGCCATCGAAGAGTCCCTGGGCGACGGCCAGGTATCCATTCTCATAGGGCGCAAGGACCTGTGGCACCAGGGCTACGGCACAGCCGGCATGAGGGCCGCCCTGGACCTGGCGTTTACCGAGCTGGGCCTGTACCGCGTGTGGGTGGACATCCCTGAGTACAACAAGGCCGCCAGGGCCATGTGCGAGCACCTGGGCTTCATGCACGAAGGGACGCTACGCAAGAGCCGGCCCCACGAGGGCGCCAGGTTCGACTCCGTGGTAATGGGCATGCTGGCAACCGAGTACACCCAGCGGACTCCTCGCGAGGGCGCTGCTAGCGAAACTCCACGGGTCTGAAAGCTGTCCGTGGGCTGTCACTCTTACCCTGGTCTGCCAGTAAGGGAAACGGGCTAACGTCAGGTCCGTGCAGGCGTGGTGCTACTCGTCTATGACCACCAGCCCCTCACGGGCCGCGTGAACAATCGCCTCCGCCCTGCTCTTCACGCCAAGCTTGCTATAGATGCTGGTCAGATGGAACTGGACGGTCGCCAGGGAAACGTGCAGGCGCTCGGCAATCTCAGGGTTGGAAGCGCCGTCCACCAGTAGCTGAAGTATCTCCGCCTCTTTGTCCGTTAGCCTGTCGGACAGGGCCGTGCGCCCGTTGGAAGACTGGCCCAGGTAGCCCTGCACCACCTTCCGGCTCACCTGAGTGGAGAAAACGGTGCGCCCGGACTTTACCATGCGAAGGGACTCTATGACCTCCCTGGGAGGCGTGTCTTTCAGCACGTAGCCCTCGACCCCCAGCTCCATCATGGCCCGAATGTATGGTTCGTTGGAGTAGTTGGTCAGCACTACGACTCGGACATCCGGGTAGTGGACGCGGATGCGCCTGACCAGTTCCACTCCGTTGATCTCGCCCTTGAGCCGGATGTCCGTCAGGACAACATCTGGCCTGGCCCTGTTCAGCACCTCCAGTGCCTCCAAGGCGCTCGCCACATCGCCCGCGATCTCGAAGTCAGGCTCCCCTGACAGGGTAGCTACAACCCCGGCCCGGAAGATCGGGTGGTCGTCAATTATCAGGACGCTGATCATCAAGAGTTACCTCTGCCATTGACTCCTTGCAATCTGGACGGACCATCTATGGGAAGTGACGCCACCACCGTCGTCCCTGACGGACTGCGGGGCAAAATCAGCAGACGCCCCCCGAGCTGCTCCGCTCTTTCCCGCATCCCGATGACACCAAGCTTGGTGCCAGGGGAGAGGTCCCTGGTCTGCTGAAAGCCGACACCATCGTCCTCTATGGTCAGGGTCACCCGGTCTTCTTCCCAGGCCAGGTGGACCCAGACGGTGCTGGCGCTGGCATGCCGCCGGCAGTTGGTCAGCGCCTCCTGGGCTATCCTGTACAGGGCAAGCTGAATCTCCGGAGGGACGTAGCCATCGCGCTCCACAGGTTCGTAGCTAAAGACCACTTTGAAGCCGGAGGCGGCGCTGGCCTCTGTCCCCAGCCACTCCAGCGCCCGCACCAGCCCCAGGTCTTCCAGCAGGGCAGGATGCAGCCTGGCCGTGAAGTTACACAGGTCCTCCGCAATGCGCTGGAGCTTCTGCTGGACCTCAGAGGAAAGCCCGGCGCCTGCGTGCTGCCAGATAACGTTGGTGATCTGCTGAAGCGGCTCATCGTGGATGTAGGAGGCGATGCGCGCTCGCTCGGTCTCCTGGGCCTGCACCAGCCGGCGGTTCAGCTCCCTCAGCTCCCCAGCCTTGGAGCGGAGTTCCTCCAGCAACTCCAGCTTCTCCACAATAGTAGCCATATGCCCCGCAACGGACTCCGCCAGCTTCATGTCCTCTCGCTGAAAAGGCTCCTCGGTTACCTTGGGGCCGAAGCAGAGGACCCAGGTCTCGTGCGGCTGCCTCTTGAGCTTCACCATAAGCACGTGCTCGGCGTACAGGTCCGTGGAAAGCCGCAAGAGCGACAAGCCCTGCTCAGCCTTGCCTTCTTCCTTCGAGTCCAGCAGCGGTACCAGGCCATCCGGGACTGTGCCGACCGAGGCCTTCACCTTGGCCCCATCGTCCGAAAGCCCGATGAAGGATGCAAAAGACAGCCTCAGTTCCCGGACGATGGTGCCCAGCACCGTCGTGGCCAGGTCGTCGAAATGCTTGGCATAGGCGGCGTGGATGCTGACACGCCGGGCCAGGTCGGCATGGTCTATGTACTCCCGGTAGAGCAGCCTGTCCACCGCCGCGAAGGCCAGCCGCCTCGTCCCGGACATGGACGGGACGGCCACGAACAGGGCCGCCAGCAAGAATAGCTCTGCCGCCACGTTCTCGCTCACCTCGGGGCCACCTACCTGTCCCAGTGTGGCAATGAGCGCGCCATACAGGACAAAGACGCAGAAGGAAATCAGGGCGTAGGCCGCGCCTCTGTGCACCAGGCGCCGAATGCCCATGAGATGGTGCCGCATTATGGCGTACCCGAAGGACAGGGGTATCAGAGTAAGGCCGAGCACCGTGACCTCAGGGCGCAGGACGAAGGGCAGGCCAGCCGCCGCTGGCAGCACACTGAAGATGATTATTGGCCCTACCGCGGCCGCGGTACCGACGGCCATGATGCGGACCTGCTCCCTGGTGACCGGTGAGCGCGCCCCCAGATAAGTCCATGCCAGCAGGACCACTCCGCCCAGGAACGCCGCGCCCACGTAGGCGAAGGTAAGCCGCCTTACCGTGTCAAAGACCTCGGGCACGGCCAGTACGCCCACCACCCAGAGGACGTCGAGCAGCAGGGCAATGGCCAACATCATGGCCGGCACCAGCCAGTGGCGCCTCCGCGCGAATATGTAGAAGAAGAACAGGAACAGCACTGACATCCAGTGGACAAGGGGCGCCTCTGCCAGTTGCGCCAGGATGTTGGACCGCGCGGTCGCCGGGGCCAGCACTATGACTATGGCGGCCACCAGAAGGAACAGCGCCAGCGTCAGGACCTGGAGCGAACGCCTGGAGCGGAAAAACACCAGGAAACCAGTTACCGCGAAGACCAAGCCAATGGCCCAGAGGCTGGCTATGAGCGAATTGGGCGGCTGCGGCGACCGGCCCGACAACTCCAGACTCTCTCCGCCCCGGACAGACAGCACCCTGAACTCCTTCCCCCGGTCACCACCCCTGACACTCCAGGTCCGCCGGGTGATGTCAGTCCCATCTATTGCGAGAAGCACATCCCCTACCCTGACTCCAGTGTCCCAGGCGGGCGTCCCGGGACGCACCCATGTGACTACCGCCTTGCCGTCCTGGGCAAAAGCCACGTCCACTCCAAGTCGGGGTTCGCCCAGCCATACCACCACCGCCAGCACAAGTCCTGCTGGAAATGAAATGGCAAGAAGCCACCATAAAGTTGTTGCTGCCCTGGTAAACACGGCAGCATTTTATCTAATTTCCTCCTGAGCAAGCAATCTCGCCAGGGGCCAATCACCTGGTGCCTTCGCCGCCAGGGCCCTTCCCACGCGCTCCGCGTGGGCCTTCTCGATGGCGGCCCGCATCCACGAATAGTGGATGGCGCCACAGCGCCACAAGGCTTCCTTGACCTCGTCCTCAGAGGCCGGGGCGTCCGTCTCCCGGGCGTAGTAGCGCTGCACCAGCCGGGCGTGGGGGCTGGACTCCGGCGGCAGGTCCAGGGCAAAGACCACGGGGAGAGTCTTTTTCCGCAGTCTCAGGTCGGACTTGCCGACGCTTCCAGGCCATACGGCGGCAATATCGTTCATGAGCTGCATCAGCAGCCCCAGGTGCCAGCCAAACTGGGCATACAGGGCTACTTCCTCTTCATTGCCGGTGCCGACGCAGGCCCCCACCTCGGCGGCACACCTTACCAGGGAGGCCGACTTTAGCCCCGACACCAGGACTGCCTCTTCCACCGTCACGGGAGACAGGCCCTCCAGCTCCATGTCCCGGACCTGCCCTCTCATGGCGTCCATGGCCAGGGCATCAATGGCCCGCATGGCCCTGACCACTCTGTCTGAGGGCACGCCTCTCTCGGCCAGCCTTCCAATGGCCGCGTGGCACAACATTAGCAGGCTATAGACGGTCTCCAGCGTCCGGCCACAAGTGCGGCGGTCGCCAGGCGGGGCGACCTCGCCATCCTCGATGTCGTCTATAAGCTCGCAGGCGGCCATCAGCAGTTCCATGGCCGCGACGGCTGGGACCGCCTCCAGGGACTCGCGGCGGCCGGCCGAGGCGAAGGCCAGGAACGTCAGGGCGGCACACAGGCTGGGCTTGCCTTCGGGGAGGACTCGTGACGGCCCTGAGAGGGCCGCCAGGACCACTCCCTCCAGCCCCGCGCCCAGGCGCGCGCCCTGGACCAGTCCCAGCAACTCGTCCCTGATCGCCTGTGTGACCTCCGCCGACAGCAGAGGCGGCCCCTTGCTCGTCGCTACAGGCATAGGGCTAGATCCACCAGTCCATGCTCATGAGGTTCGGCGCGCTCCTGGGCAGGTCGGACGTATGCGCGGCCAGGTCGGGCAAGGCCTTGAGAGAGCTTGCAACCATGCTCTCCTCGTCCGACTCCAGGGACAGGGACTGCAGGAAGCGCTCCAGGGAGGCGCTTAGCTGGACGCTCTCCACCATGCTGGACAGCTCTTCAAGCTTCTTGGGGTCTGCCAGGGCAACGGACATTGTATGACCTCCCAGTACGGTATTTGCGCTATGTTGGCGCACTCTGCACTCTAAAGACCAGGGCGCGCCAGCGCACCGTTAGCCACCATGGCCAGTACTAGCGGAACCGCTAATGGAAACTAGGGCTTTCTCTAGGGCAACCCAGCAGCATAGCGAATAAATTACTCGCATAATCCCCGGGCTGGGCACGGGCTATGGCTACGCCCTCGGACGGGAAAGACTGGCAGACTGGAATGAGCTACCGACTATGACAACCGCGCCGGGTCCAGTGCAATTTTTCGGCCTTGGCCTGCTAGCGAGGGCATTCGAACCCTCCCTAGATGCCGTGGAAATTGATGATATAGAAGGTAATGTACTCTACGTAAACTCTGCCTGGTGCCGCCTCTTTCAGATAGACAAGCAGCGGGCGATTGGCGAAAGGTGGGACATATTGCTGTTTGACGTGGCTGAAATCGCCGGCCTGGAGCAATCATGGGAGCGCTGCAGGGCCGAGGGAAGCTCTCAGGCGTCACTCCTGCGTCGGTTCGACTACAGGGAAGCGGTGTTTGTGACCTATACCCGCACCCTCTACAGGAACGCAGACGAAGTCCCGGTGGGAATCATCACCATTTACAGGCCGCAGCTTTAAGAGGCTAGGGCGTGTTTGAAAACATGCTAAACTGGAAGTATGGTACGACGACACGAACTCACCGATAGCCAGTGGCAGCGCCTGGCACCGCTGCTGCCACCCCAGAAACCACCCCAGGGCCGACCTAACCTGGACCATCG
>DAOUAM010000055.1:0-2332 GCA_034433305.1 Dehalococcoidia bacterium
TTGGATAGAGCCGGTCCTCCGGCAGAGGCGGCACCTGGGCCAGGACCTCCTGGGTCCTGGGCTCCAACACCGTCTCGCCACGGGTGCAGCCGTCGGGGTAGGCCAGGAGGGTCTGCAGGTAGGTGGCCAGGAGCCGCTTGGACCCTTGGGCCAGGGCCTGCACGAGAGCCTGGTGGAGAGCGGTGAACAGCCCGTGGTAGGCGTCCGCCTGGCTCAGCCCTTCCGCGACCGGCTCATCCTCCATGCGGGCCAACACCACCTTCTCCTCGTAGGGCGGCAGGGCCGAGGCCACGTCCGACAGCCGCAGGAACACCGTACGGCCGATGAGGTGGAAGAGCACGGCAGGGGTAACGCCCGGCTTCTCCTGGACGCGGGCGTGGTAGCCCTTCCTGCGGCTCATCCTGCCGTCGTCAAAGGGGTCATCACCCCTGCGCTTGGACACCACCCGCTCCAGGAAGCCGTAGCGGGACACCCACCGGCCCTCCTCCCGGTAGCCGAAGTCCTCCCTAATTGCGGGGACAAACCGGTAGAGGAGGTAGAAGAGGGTAGAGGCGTAGCCTCCCATGAGGGTGCCGGTGAGGGTCAGGGATCTGGGGCACGCCTCGGCCAGGACGCCGGCGGCGATGCCCTGGGCGGAGCCGCGGGCCTTGTACTCGTGGACCTCGTCGCTGATGAGGAGGTCGAAGAAGCCCCTCATGTGGCGCTTGATGTAGTCGGCCAGGGGAAAACGTCGAGGCCCCGCAGGGTCCGCCTGCCAGAGGGACTCCCGGCAAGCGGCACAGCGGTGTTTCTTGCGCGTGAGTTCCTCTAGTGGCACAGGCACACCGTCCTCGTCCAGGACCTGGGCGAAGCAGGCGGGGCAGCAGGGCACCTTGAACGGCTCCTGCGTCTCTCCGTCCCGGAGAAGCCTCCCGTCGCTGACGGCCCATCGCTGGACCACGGCGGGCCTCCACCGGTAGGAGAGCTTGGCCCGCTCCCTGGAGAGAATGGCGAAAAGGGGTCGGGCCGTGGATCGCCGAAGCTGCTCCATGTCGGTGATGGAGCGAATGATGGCCGCGCCTGCGCCGGGCACTGTGTCCAGCACCTCCCGCTCCCATTTGCGGACCAGGTGTGGCGGGCACAGCACCAGCACCCGCTGGAGGCCCGCCAGATATGCCGCGGCGGCGGCGATGAAAGTCTTGCCGGTGCCCATCTCCCCTACCACCATGGTGCCCTGTTGGACCTTGAGGGAGAGCACGGTGGCCTGGATGGCGTCGGCCTGGCCTCCAAGGGGACGCCGCTTGAGGGTGCCGAGCCCTTGGCCGTTGTTCGATGGGCGGTAGAGGGGAGGGTAGGTCTGGATCACCTTGCGGGTGATGGCGTCTTTGAACGTTTCGATGAACTGGACCAGGTCCAAGGTTGTACCTCCATTTCAATGTTTTCGTGCCGGTGGATGTAAAAGAAGAGGCCCCGGAAGGTTTTCACCCTCCGGGGCCTCTGGGCCGCGCCAGGCCGGTCTTTTATCCTGCCGTGGTACGTTGGGCGGTCACCTTTCGCCGGAGGAGTGGCCGTGGTCCAGGCAGGGTGTTATACAAGAGAGGGAAAGGGGTCGGTCTCGAAGCCTTTATGGGCGGCCTACTGGGCCGCGCCCTGGTACAGGGCGAACCCTTCCTGCTGGAAGTCGGGGTCGAAGGCCAGTGCTGTGGCCACCTGGTATTGGCGCATGATGACGAAGCTAGCGCAGTCCACCAGGCTGAGACCTCGCCTCCCTCGCTCCCTGAGCAGCTCCACCGCCTGGCGATGCTCACGGGCAGTAACCCAATGGACCAGGAAGCTGCTGGCCTCCACCAGGAACCGCAGGGCAGGCTCCAGCCCCAGCCGCCGCTGCAGCAAGGCGGCGGCCTCTACCAGGATGTAGCTGTGGACCAGGAGCTCCTCCTGGGAGCCCAGGGCCTGGCGGAAAAGGGCCACCGCCCTACCGTGGTTGGGGTCATTGCGGTCTGCCAAGGCGTAGATGGCGGAGGTGTCCAGGAGCATCACCAGGACGTGTCCTCCGCCAGGGCCTCGTCGTGCCGCTCTGACACGGGGGCCAGATCGCCCTGCTCGCTGCGCCCCGAGCCAATGAAGCGGAAGTCCTCCATGCGGCGGGGAGTGGGGCGGGCCCCCAGGTGTTCCCGCAGCACCTCCCGGAGCAGGGCGGACATGGAGACGCCCCGCTCAAAGGCCTTCTGGCGCAGCAGCTCGTAGGTGGCCTCGTCTAGCTGTACCTGGGTGCGTTTCACTTCTAGCCTCCACCCTCAAGTATACATCATGATGTAATGCCATCAAAGGGTATCGCCTGCCTGTTTCCATG
>DAOUAM010000056.1:0-6790 GCA_034433305.1 Dehalococcoidia bacterium
GCTCAGGACAGGCCCGAGCCTGCCGAGGGGGCAGGCACCCCGCTGAAGCACAAAAGTCCATATCATCCGTGGCCACCTGCTTAGCGCCCCCGGCTGGCCTCCACCAGCCGGATGAGCGGCCTGGGCAGGCTGTCCAGCTCCCCCCAGGTGGCGGGGCCGGCATTTCGAGCCCGCTCCAGCCAGGCCGACGCGTCGGCCAGCAGCAGGTCAGTGCGCACGCCCAGGAAGCGGGGCTGGAACAGCCTCAGCACGCGCACGCCGTCGGCCAGCTTCACCGTGGCCCCGTGGCGGTTGTGGCGCGACAGGTGGTGGAGTCCCACTGCCACCTTGATGATGGCGTGGTAGAAGAAGCGCAACGGGTAGGGCGTGCCGCGCCAGACGCCCTCCAGCGTCTCGTGGCACTCCCAGTACAGCCCCTGGTTGAACTCCTGGATGGCCGCCAGCAGCGCATCAGGCGCGCCCTCTGAAGGCTCCACCAGGACTCCCTGGCCCGCGCTGGCCTCCAGGGCGCTCAGCCATTGCTCGTCCAGCTTGCGCCGGTTGCCGCCTGAGGGCCACCGTGGCAGTCCCTCTATGCCGACGGTCATGGTGTGGCCCTCCCTTCCCGCCCCTGCCCGCGCCCGTGAGGCATGTCCCGCAACCTGCCTGGCACATCCGCCGGTGTCAGCAGGCCGGCCTCCGTGGCGATGCCCCGCACCAGCGACAGGGGCACCCGGTCGTACCCAGGCGTGGTGGGCACATGGTGGGTGAGCTTCATAGTCTCGCACACCACGTACAGCGGAATGCGGCCCCGGGTGGCCTGGGCCAGGTGCAACGAGGGTGCACCGTTGACCACGTCTCGGGGTGTCACGGCATCGGCGCCGATGATGGCCACCTGTGCCCTGGCGACGGCCTCGGCCAACGCCTCGTCGGTGGCGACTTCGGCCTGGACGCCCATTTCGCCAAGCTCCGACGCCAGGCGCCGGCCGTGGGACTCCGGGCCGCTGCCGGACGCCAGGGCCAGCGCTCTGACCTGCTTTCCCGAGGCATGGGCCTGTCGGAGGGTGCGTAGTACGCCGCCGCTGTAGCTGCACGTCAGCACGGTGGCCCCATGCTGCAAGAGGGCCGCAGCCACGGACGCCGCCTGCTCCGCCGCGGCCTGCATGTCCAGTATCAGGCGCTCGGCCAGGCGTGGCGCCTGTGTGCGGGCGGCCTCCGGCCCCAGCTCCAGCACCTGGGCCAGCAACAGGCCTGTGGCGTTGCCCACGGCAGCCATGGCCGGCTTGGCCGCCGTCAGCCTTCGTGCCACCGACCTGACCTGCCGCGCCCAGTCGCCCTCGCCGCTGAGGGCCACGGCTGCCACGGCCAGCGTGCGGGCTGCCTCCATGGCCAGGAAGGTGGCACCATGGGCCTGGTCGTGCTGGAGGGCGGCTATCCGGCGCTCTACGTCTTCCATAGCTGGTCCCAGGTCTCCTTCAGCCTGGGGACTGTGACCATGCCTGACAGCTCCGAAGGCTCTACCCACCGGCCCTCCACGTGCTCCCAGTCCAGCCTGATAAGCAACGGGTCGTGTACCTCAAAGAGGAAAGGGTGTACGCGCCACAGGGTGTCGTACTCCGGGTCGGGGATTTCCAGGGGCGCGCCCTGGCGCAGCAACTGTACGTCGGCCTCCGTCAGGCCGGTCTCCTCCCGTAGCTCGCGGTAGGCCTGCTCCAGCGGCGCGGCCCCCGCTTCCACGCTGCCGCTGACGCCGGCCCACTTGTCCCTGTGGGTGCCGACCCGCTGGCTGCGGCGCAGCACCAGAATGCGGCCACCATGTCTGAGGAAGCAGGTGACCACCTCTCGCTGTCGCATGCCTGGACTCCGCCGGCGCCTGCCGGCCCAGTGGTTACCTACAGTATAGGCCACGCGGTGCGGCCCCGGAAGCTAACGGCTACCATAGAGATTGCCCCGGACGTCGGCATTGGATAACATGGCAGGTACTGCCCTTCAGCGGACTGCCAGGGGAGGAGGGTCTACGCTTGTACGATGTCATGGTCATAGGGGGAGGGCCTTCGGGCAACACCGCCGCCCACAAGCTCGCCAGCCTGGGCTACCAGGTGCTGGTCCTGGACTGGCGGCAGAACCTTGGGGACAAGCTCTGCACGGGCATCATCGGTCGGGAGTGCGCCCAGCGCTACGCCCCTGAAAGGGCGCAGGTGTACCGCGAGGCCACTTCCGCCGCCGTCGTGTCCCCTTCGGGCAGGCGCTACCGGTTTGCCAGGGAGCAGCCTCAGGCGTACATCATCAACCGCGTGGCCTACGTCGCCTCCATCGCCAGGCGCGCCATGGAGGCCGGGGCAAGCTACGCCCTGAACGAGCGGGTGACGTCCATCCAGGTCTCCGGGGATGGCGTGAAGGCCCAGGCCACGGGCGAGGCTGGCGAGCGCGGCCACGAGGCACGCTTGGCCGTCGTCGCCAGCGGCTTCGGCTCTCCCCTGCTGCGTACGCTGGGCCTGGACTCCTGGCGCAGCGAGGACTACCTGGTGGGCTGCCAGGCCGAGGTGGTGGCGCGGGGGCTGGAGGAGACGGAGGTCTACCTGGGGCGCAGCGTGGCCCCTGGCTCCTTTGCCTGGCTTGTCCCCCTGGACGACTCCAGGGCACTGGTGGGCGCCATAACCCGCCGCCGGGCCAGCCAGCAGATGGACGCCTTCCTGTCCATGCTCCAGGCCAGCGGCAAGGTGCAGGCCATCGTCAAGAGGCCCCAGCAATGGGGCATCCCTTTAAGGCCGTTGCCCAGGACCTATGCCGACAGGGTGCTGGTCATTGGCGACTCGGCGGGGCTGGCCAAGCCCACCACCGGCGGCGGCATCTACTACTCCATCCTGTCCGGCGAGATGGCCGCCAGGGCCGCCCACGAGGCCTTCACCGCCGGGGACTTCTCGGCCAGAAGGCTGGCCCGCTACGAGAAGGAGTGGAAGACGGCGCTGGGCCGCGAGATGCGCATTGGGTACTACGCCCGCCTGCTCTACGAATCGCTGGGCGACGAGCAGATAGAACGCCTCCTGGATGCCTTTGCGTCCAGCGATGTCCAGGAAGAGGTCCTGGGCACCCGAGAGCTGTCCTTCGACTGGCACAGTGGGGTGATACTCAAGGCCCTGCGGCAGCGGCGTCTGGGCGGCCTGGTGCGCTCCTTCGGGCCATCCATCGCCCCCTTCCTCGCTCGCCTGGTACGGCCTGGCGGCTGAGGAAGGCGCGTCACTCCCCCAGGATGTGGCACATGACCGCCATCCTGACGAACAGAGCGTTCTCCGCCTGGCGGTAGTGCGCCAGCCTGTGGTCCTGCACCTCAATGGCAAAGTCGCCGCTGCGCTGCATGGGGTCCATGATGATGCAGTGGGGCTTCAGCCTGGACATAAGCTCCGCGTCTATGCGCAGGTTGAAGGCGTTGCGGGACTTGAGTAGCTGCACGTGCTGGACGGTGCTGGGCGCGTTGAGGTAGATGGCGTCCACCTCGTAGAGGGCCTCGACGCCCCTGGCGACGGTCAGCTCCGTCCCCCGGCTCTGGCAGTACTCCATGACGTCCGGCGCCACCTGGCCGCTGAAGGGCAGCAACGTCACCTTGACGTCCTTGAACAGCGCCAGGCCCCGGAGCAGCGCGCTCACGTTGCGGTTCTCCAGCCTGCCGATGATGCCTACCCTCAGGCTGTCCACTCTGCCCAGCTCCCGCTGGAGCGTATACAGGTCGGCCAGCGCCTGGGTGGGATGGTCGTCCATGCTGCCGCCGTTGATGACCGGCAGGGCGTCGGCCACCTGCGCCCGCTCCACGACGCCCACGTCGCTGCTCCGCAGCACTACCAGGTCGAAGTGAAGGCTCGCAAGGATGTTTATAATATTGTCAATGTAGCTGGGCGTCCTGACGGGGAAGAACTGGGAAGCGTCCTCGGTGTGGTACGCCCGCCCGCCCAGCAGCTCGATGGCGCGTTCGAATGACGTGCGTGTCAGGAAGCTGGGCTCGTAGAAGAGGCAGTATAGCGCCCGACCCTTCAGTACCGGCTCCATGTGTCTGGAGCGGCGCAGGGACTCGCACAACGGGAAAAGGTCTGACTCGATCCAGGCCCTGTCCAGTTGGGCTGTGCTGGTCAGGTGTCTTTGCTTTGGCATCCGTTGGTCCCTTCTAGCATGCGCTGGCCCGTCTCGGGGGACGGGCTTTCGGTGTAAAAGTCCTTCTCCGAGTGTACATCAATAGGAGGGCTGCACGCTATCAGAAGCAGGAGGCATGTATTGAGGACAGCAGCTACAGGGCATTACCCCCGGCTGGGCCTGGTGCTGAAACTGGCGCTGGTGGCCGCCTGGGCGACGCTGATATTCGTACTCTCAAGCTTGACATCATCCCAGGTACAGGACACGAGTTCGCTCTTCGCCAGGTTACCATTTGGTCACATTCTGCTGCACCCGGTCTTCGTCCACATGGTGCTCTATGCCCTGCTGGCGGTGCTGGTATACAGCCTGGTAGCCTCGCTGCTGCCGGCGGGCAAGTCCCCGGCGCCGCACGCATGGCTTGTCACCCTGGCCTTCTGCGTGGCCTACGGCGCTGGCGACGAGATGCACCAGTCCTTCGTGCCCGGGCGCGACATGAGTCTGCTGGACGTGGGAGTTGACGGGGCGGGCGCCCTGCTGGGCATGGGCGCCGCCGACGCCGTGGCGCGCTGGGCCTGGCCCCTTCGCGCCCGTCCGCGCCGAAATTGACACCCTGCAGCCCTGTTGCTATAATCGCCTCAGGTGTGGGGATATAGCTCAACTGGGAGAGCGCGGCGTTCGCAATGCCGAGGTTGCGGGTTCGATTCCCGCTATCTCCACCAGTTTTTTGTGGTATTTTCCCCTCCCCATACCTCACCGCCCTCGCGGCCCCGGCGCTACAGCAGCAGTGCCTCCAGGTACCAGCGGCCGATGGCCTCTCCCCAGAGCAAAGTTACCAGCGCGCTGGCGGCGATGAACGGCCCGAAGGGGATGGTGTCCCGGCGCTTGCGCCTGCCAGCGAGCAGGAGGGCCAGCGCCACCACGCCGCCCGATACGAAGGCCAGCGCTAGCCCCACTATGACCAGCGGAAAGCCCGTAGCCGCGCCCACGACCGCCGCGAACTTGACGTCTCCCCCACCGATGATGCTCCCGGGCAGCAGGTATATGGCCAGCAGTATGCCGAATCCCGCCCCGGCGCCGGCCAGCGCCTGCCAGGGGCCGATGCCTGGTGAGAAGGAGGCCACAGTCAGCACGATAGCCAGGCCAGGGAATACAATCAGGTTGGGTATGACGCCATGCTCCAGGTCCATGATAAAGACCAGCAGGAAGAGGCTGACGTAACCCAGCAGGGCGATGCCCTCATAGGTGCCGCCATATCTGGCCCATATGACAGCAAAGAGAATGCCCGTGACCATCTCCACCAGGAGGATGCGCAGGGGTATCCTGGCCCCACAGTAGCGGCATTTGCCACGAAGGGCCAGGTAGCTGACCACCGGCACCAGGTCGGTGGCCCGGAGGCGCGTCTGGCAACTGGGGCAATGGGAAGGTGGGAACACCAGCGACTGCCCCAGGGGCAGCCTGTCCGCGCACACATTCAGGAAGCTCCCTATGGCTGTGCCGGTGATAGCCAACAGCGCCGTATAGACCCAGTCTGTATATGCCACGGTCCACCTTTTCTACTGGAATGGGAAGTACCAGGCATGCCGGGCGCTCCAGGCCCGGTCACTCTCTTATCTAACCCGTGCGCCCGGGGATCTCACATTTCGGGGTGAGGCAGGCTGCTTCCTGATGGGGCCACTGAGGGCAAAATCAAGGCCCGACGGAGTGCATGCACTCCGTCGGGCCAATCAGGCTAGCCGCGACCGCCTCCGGAGACGGCGGCCCAGGCTAGAAGTCAGGCGGCTGAGCTATACCTTATGATATCGAGGCCAGGTCAGCCTGCCTGGGGGATCACTAGCAGACCGCAGCGGCAGTATCCTGCCGGGTGACCATGCCAGAGCTGTCCCAGCAGTAGAAGTAGGTGGTGGTGCCGTTCCGCAGGTACCCGCCGGTAGCCAGGTCCAGGATGCCGCCAGCGGCGAAGTTGTTGGTCGAGCTATCGGTGCCAACCACCGGGAAGTCGCCTGCTGGCAGCGTGTTGATGCTGTTGTCAGCCATGTAGGAGTCAATGGCCGTCTGAATGTTGTCGGCCTCTGCCGCCTGGGCGCCTGTGTCGCCCTCGCTGGCGAACTGGATCACGTTGGGAACGATGACGGCAGCAAGAGCCACTATGATGCCCACGACCACCAGCAACTCCACCAGGGTGAAGCCTTTCTCCTGGCGTCGGAGCTGCGCTCCCAGCCTCTTCAGGAGATGTAGCATTTATTTATACCTCCAAACTCGGAATGTCCAACTTTGCCCATTGGGTCTCGTTCGAGGTGCTCCGGAAAAGACTACCTCTTGTCAACCCTTCTGTAGTGTACGCCGGTAGCTGCCTCCTAACTTCGTCCTAGGGTCACACGGGTATTGGGCCATTAGTACAGTATTGCCCGCGCTTGCGAATTTGACGGCGGCGTGCGTTTTCAACCCATCCTCTCGCCACGCATTACTTCACAGCGTATGGGAGGCGCGGCCTGCGCAAGCGACCCCGGCCTGGCCCCCTTCCCGGCCTTCCCCCACAGGGGGCAGGGAGGGTTCTCGCCCCCTTTGGGGGAGAGCTAGAGAGCAACTGTCTTGGGTGTCAATCACTTTGTATAGGCAGGGTTCCAGGGACGGTCTTGCTTGAGCAGCGCATTCAACACCACCAGGAGCTTGTGCATGCAGGCCGTTAGCG